>DATABR010000386.1:0-7500 GCA_036259435.1 Glycomyces sp. | reverse complement strand
GCCCTTCACGCCCTTCCGCCACTTCCGCGCCGTCACCCTGCGCGGCGGCGCACGGCGCCCCGCTGTCGCCGCCGTCATGGAACTCCTGGACCAACAGGTGCGCGCCGCCGAAGGCATCGGGCCCCTCCCTGAAACGCCCGCCTAAACGACCCGACCCGGCCCGTCACCGGCATCGAGCTGCACGAGCCGCAGCTCGCCCGATCGCCCCTACTGGACACTGAACTCCGTTACGCTGACCGAATGTTGGACCCAGGCGACGACGAGAGCGGCACCGCACCCACAGGCCCCTGCCACCTGCGCGTCCACGGCGGCACGGCCCTCACCGGATCGATCGACGTCAAGACCTCCAAGAACGCCGGCGTCGCACTCCTGTGCGCCAGCCTCCTCAACCGCGGCCCCACCCTCCTGCGCCGCGTCGCCCGCATCGAAGAAGTCAACCGCATCCTCCGCGTCCTCACCAGCATGGGCGTCGAACACCAATGGCTCGGCACCGAAGGCGACCTCAAGATCCACCCGCCCGAACGCCTCGACCTCACCAACCTCGACGCCGACGCGGCCCACCGAACCCGATCCATCATCATGTTCCTCGGCCCGCTGCTCCACGACTACCCCGAATTCGAACTCCCCTACGCCGGCGGCTGCCAACTCGGCGACCGCACCGTCGAACCCCACCTCGCCGCCCTGCGCCGCTTCGGCCTCGCCGTCGAACGCACCGACGGCGGCTACCGCGCCACCGTCAAAGAACACGTCGACCCGCCCGGCACCATCGTCCTCACCGAACGCGGCGACACCGTCACCGCCAACACCCTCATGGCCGCCGCCCGATTCCCCCACCCCACCGTCATCCGCAACGCCTCCTGCAACTACCAGGTCCAAGACCTCTGCTGGTACCTGGAGCGGCTCGGCGTCCAGGTCGACGGCGTCGGCACCACCACCGTCACCGTCCACGGCCGCCAGAACCTCGACGCCTCCGTCGACTACGCTCCCGCCGAAGACCCCATCGAAGCCTGGAGTCTCGTCACCGCCGCCATCGCCACCGAATCAGAGATCACCGTCCGCCGCGTCCCCATCGAATTCGTCGAAATCGAACTCGCGCTCGCCGAGGAAATGGGCCTGGCCTACACCAGAAGCGGTGAATACGCGGCCGCCAACGGCCGCACCCGATTGGTCGACCTGACCGTGCACCCCTCGCTGCTGCGGGCCGCGAGCGACAAGATCCACCCGATGCCCTTCCCCGGCCTCAACATCGACAACCTGCCGTTCTTCGCGCTCATCGCCTCCTGCGCCGAAGGGTCGACCATGATCCACGACTGGGTGTACGAGAACCGCGCGATCTACCTGACCGAGCTCAACCGGCTCGGCGCGCAGGTGAAGCTCCTCGACCCGCATCGCCTTCATGTGGAGGGACCGGTGCAGTGGACGGGCGCCGACGTCGTGTGCCCGCCGGCCCTGCGCCCGGCCGTGGTGCTCCTGCTGGCGATGCTGCGCGCGCAGGGGACTTCGGAGCTGCGGCACGTCGGCGTGATCAACCGGGGCTACGAACAGCTCGCCGAACGGCTCCAGCTCCTCGGCGCCGAGATCGAGCCGTTCTGAGCCATGGACGCGGCCGATCGGCGCGACCATATGTGACACTTCCAATCATGAACATGCCGTCCGATGTGCCGCCGCAGACCTTCGCGCTCCTGAGCCTCGTCCAGGCGCACCTCAAACACCTCGACAAGGTCGAAGGCGAACTGCTGGCGAGCCCGCAGTGGGAAGCGGCGGTCGAGTCGAGGCGGGCGGTCGTGGCGGTGAAGGCCCCCGGATCGGCGGTCACGGCCGCGGACATCCCGATGATCGTCGGCACCGGCTCCCGCGACCGCAAGCGGCGCCTGTACGCCTCGATGCCCGTCAGCGCCGAGATCGCCGCCCTCGCCGACGAGTCCGAAGTGGCCCTGTTCGCCTACAACCGCCGCGGCCGCCTCCAACCCGCCAACCGCACCGCGACCGGGACGCAGGCCCGGGCCTGGTACCCGCCCGCGAAGGCCATCGCCCCCATGCGGATCATCGACGAAACCGTATGGGAACCGATGATCGCCGCCGGAGGCGATCCCGGCCGCCCCAGCGTCTTCGAAGCCGCCGCCGGCTGGCTCGTCCTCCTCATCGTCATCGCCTTCATCGGCGCGGCAGCCTATCTGGCCCTCTGGTACTTCCACATCGTCTGAACCCCCTCGACCAGGACGCTGAAAGCCTCCCGAATTCGCTTGCTGAGCAGGCGCTTTCGGGAGGTTCTTTGTTTTGATGAGTGCGCAGGCTTGCCTGCGCTCGTGCTTTGAGACGGGCACTTTCGTTGACTGACAACGAGGTTCCTTACCTCGGAATCGATATATCTTGTATTAACTGCCATAATGGACGCATGTTGAAGATGGCCATACTCGGATTCCTGCGGGACTTCCCGCTGCACGGCTACGACCTCAAGAACCGGGTCGCCAGCCTCGCCGGACACGTCCGGCCCGTCGCCGACGGAACGCTCTACCCCACGATCAAGAAACTCGAAGACGCCCAGTGCCTCACCCGGCGCACCGCCCCCGGGTCGGTCGCCGCCCCGCGCCACATGCTCGAGATCACCCAGACCGGCACCGACCAGTTGCGACGGTGGCTGCGCGACCCCGAGCAGGGCTTCATCACCGACGACAACAAGTGGTACGTGCTGCTCGCGTTCCTGCACCACCTCGAGAACCCGCGCGAGCAGGCCCTCGTGCTCACCCGGCGGCGCGAATTCCTCGACCAGCCGACGCAGCTGTTCTTCGACGAGAACGGCGCACCGATCCCGCCCGAGCTGCTCGAGTCACCGTTCCGCAAGGGCCTCATGCAGATCCACCGGTCGACGAACCTCACCGAGATCGACTGGCTCGACCGCCAGACCACCGAGCTCAACCGCCGCGCCGGATTCACCGTCCACCAGCGCTCAGGCGAGTCGTGACTAGCCTGAGAGGATCGTCGTCAGCAGCACGAAGAAGACGACGAGCAGGACGATCACGGCCGCGCCGGTCACCAGCACGGCCGGCTCCTGATGCAGCGGGCGCTTGCCGATGACCGGCTGCTGCGGCTGCTGGTAGGTCTGCTGCGGGGCCGCGGCGGCCTGCTGGTAGTTCGTCTGAGGCGGCAGCATCTGCGGGGCCTGGACGGGCGCCTGGACCGGCGGACGGGGCCCGGACATGTGCCCGGCGGGCGAGACGGGCCCGCCCGAGGTCGGGCGGGTCAGGGGCTGGTCGGTCGGGCTCGGGCCGGAGGCGGCGCGCACGGCCCCTTCGACCACGACGGTCTCGGGCTGCTCGAAGGTCTGCGGCGGCACGCCCAGCTTGGAGTGGATGAGCTGGGAGATCATCGGGATGCGCGAGGAGCCGCCGACGAGGAAGATGCCGACGAGGTCGGCGGGGTTCATGCGGGCGGCGCTGATGGCCCGCTGGAGGCAGTCGACGGTGCGCTCCAGCGGCGGGCGGGCGATGTCCTCGAACTCGGCGCGGGTGAGGTGGGCGTCGACCTCGAGCGCGGGCAGGTGGATGTCGGCGCTCGCGGTGCGCGAGAGGGTCTCCTTGGCGCCGCGCACGTCCTCGTAGAGCATGCGGCGGTAGCGGCGGTCGCGGTCGTCGGTAGGGCTGAGGAGACGCTTCCAGTCGTCGGGGTGGGACTTGCCGTAGGTCGTGCCCAGGTGCTCGACGATGCCGTGGTCGAAGTCGAGGCCGCCGACGTCGCCTATGCCCTCTTCGGCGAGGACTTCGAAGCCGGTCTGGGTGCGGCGCACGACGGTGGCGTCGAAGGTGCCGCCGCCCAGGTCGTAGATGGCCAGGGAACGGCCGGGCGGCACCGCGGTGCCGAGCACGGAGGTGAAGTAGGAGGCGGCCGCGACCGGCTCGGGGATGAGCTGGGGGGCCGCGAGTCCGGCGAGGCGGGCGGAATCGACGAGGATGGAGCGGCGCCGCTCGCCCCAGCGGGCGGGGTGGGTGAGGCGGACCTGGCCGGGCATCTGGCCGGCCTGGCGCTGGGCCTCGAGGGCGACCTGCTGGAGCACGTACGCGAAGACCTGCGGCACCGGGATTTCGGAGGTGCCCAAGAACAGGGACCCGTCGTCGATGCGGCGCTTCGGGTTGGGCTCGAAGCGGGCGGGGTCCATGCGGGCGTTGCGCTCGGCGTCGCGGCCGACGAGCATGCGGCCGTCGGAGTTGTAGTAGACCGCCGAGGGCAGGATCGGAGCGCCGTCGAACAGCAGCGGGCGTACGCGTCCGTCGGCCGAACGCAGCACGGCGACGGTGTTCGAGGTTCCGAAGTCGATTCCAAGCACGTGCATGTGAGAACTCCTTGTCTGCTCCACACCATACTGGTCCCGTCCGCGCCCGATGCGACCCGTTCGGCGTTCACGCATCGCTCACGCCACGTTTGCACCGCCTTGGCCGGATGGCCGGGACGGCGCTTGCCTCGGGTGACGGCGGGCCCGGGAGGCGCCGAACGGGACGAGCGGCATCTCACGTGCTCGCCCCCGCGGATCGGGCCCGGTGTTGTGTCACACTTCAAGGGGACGTCCGTGGTCGACCGCCAGAGCGCGGGGCCACACTTGGGGGTCCGCATCGCGAGCGCGGCGCCTTGGAACGGCGGTGCCGGGAAGGATCCGGACGCGTCTCGGCGTTGTATGTAGCGAAACCCCAGGAATCGGCGTGATCGGCTGGGGATGAGTGCGGCCGGCCCAGGTGACCTGCGTCGGCAAGTGGTTCGGGGCGAATGCTCCAGAGGAAGTGCAGGGGAACATGAGCGACAGAATGCTGAGGGGCTCCCGTCTCGGCGCCGTCAGCTACGAATCGGACCGCAACACGGAGCTGGCCCCGCGCCAGACCCGTGACTACGTGTGCCCGCAGGGTCACCGCTTCGAGGTGCCCTTCGCGGTCGAAGCGGAGATCCCGCTGATGTGGGAGTGCCGTCTCGACGGTTCGACGGCCAAGCTGGTCGACGGCGAGGAGCCGGAGACCAAGAAGGTCAAGCCGCCGCGCACCCACTGGGACATGCTGCTGGAGCGACGGTCGATGGAGGAGCTCGAAGAGATCCTCGACGAGCGACTGCAGGAGATGCGCGCCCGGCGCGGCGAGCGCTAAGACGGCGTTACGAAGGCAAGGCTCACGGGCTCTGGTCGATAGACCGGGGCCCGTTCTTCGTGCCCCCGTCATCGTCATGGCCGGTGTCGTACTTGACCGGGGCGTCAGCGTCGCGCTCATCGATGACTTCGCCGTCGATGACCTCCTCGCCGCCGAAGCGCATGACGGGGGCGCGCGCGGCGATCCAGCGGCCGAGGCCGCGGAAGATGAGCCGGGTGGGCGGGAAGAGCAGCAGCAGGCCGATGAAGTCGGTGACGAAGCCGGGGACGATGAGGCAGACGGCCCCCGCGATCGCGTAGCCGTTGGGCAGTTCGCGGGAGGGGTCGCCGCCGGAGTTGAGGTAGTCGCGGGCGGCCCGGAAGGACTTCGCGCCCACGTACCTGATCAGCACCACACCGAGGAAGGTCGTGCCGATGGAGACCAGGATCGTGTAGAAGACGCCGATGAAGTAGGCCAGGCCGAAGAAGGCGGCGGCCTCGGAGACGACCCACACCGCCAGCGCGAGCCGGAGGGCGAACGGGGCCCGTTTCGCCGGGGCGTGCGGCGGCTGCTGGTAGGTCACCCCTCGATTCTGCCACGCCGGAAGGCGCGCCGAAGCCCGCGCGCGCGGTGGGCCAGGCCCCAGCGCGTCACGTTCCGCAGGGCCTCAAGGGTGATGGCGCCGTTCATCTTGGACGTCCCGGCGCGGCGTTCGGTGAAGACGATGGGGACCTCGCGGATGTCGAGGCCGGCGCGGACTGCGCGCCAGGTGAGGTCGATCTGGAAGCAGTAGCCGACGGAGTTGACGGTGTCGAGCTGGAGTTTGTGGAGGCTGTCGAGACGGTAGGCGCGGTATCCGGCCGTGACGTCTTGGACGCGCAGGCCGAGCATCGCGCGGGTGTAGACCCCGGCGCCCCGGGAGAGGGCGAGGCGGTGCAGGGGCCAGTTGCGGACCGCGCCGCCGGGCACCTAGCGCGAGCCGATCGCCAGGTCGGCGCCGTCTTCGAGGGCGGCGAGGAGGCGGGGCAGGTCGGCGGGGTCGTGGGAGCCGTCGGCGTCCATCTCCACGACGGTGCGGTAGCCCCGTTCGGCGGCCCAGGCGAAGGCGGCGAGGTAGGCGGCGCCGAGGCCTTGTTTTTCGGCGCGGTGGAGGACGTGGACGCGTTCGTGGGCGTCGACGAGGGCGTCGGCGATGTCGCCGGTGCCGTCGGGCGAGGAGTCGTCGACCACGAGGATGTCGATGCGCTCGCAGCCCTTGAGCGCGGCGTTCACGGTGGTCTCGAGGTTGTCGCGCTCGTTGTAGGTCGGGATGGCCACTATGGCCGGACCGGCGTGGCTGCCGGTGAAGTCGCGGTCCGGGATTGCGCTCATGGCGTCGGCTTTCTAGGTCTGGCTGCGGCGGTGCTTGATGTTGAGTCCGATTGCGCAGGCCAAGGCCACCAGTGCCGCTCCGGTGAGGACCGCTTCAGGCAGGATACCCATTGTGGAGGCGGGCGTCGAGCGGACGGAGAGAGTGAGGTCCGATTGGATGACGGCGGCGGTGTTGAATTCGGTGGCCTGGGAGACCGCGCCGGTGTGGTCGGTGAAGCCGGAGACGCCCACGGTGGAGGCCATGAGGCCGTCGCGGGCGTGCTCGATGGAGCGCAGTTGGACCATGGCGAGCTGCTGCTGGGCCTCTTTGGTGTCGAAGGTGGCGTTGTTGGTGCCGACCGCCATGAGCTGGGCGCCGTCGAGGACGGAGGCGCGGGTCTCGGCGTCGAAGGCGATCTCGAAGCAGATGAGGCCGGTGAGTTTGAGGTCGCCGACTTCGACGACGCCGGGGTTCTGGCCGTGCTCGAATCCGGCGACGTTGTCGAGGCCCTCGGACATGCGCGGGTCGATCCAGCCGGCGACGGTGCTGAAGAACGCCTTGTAGGGGACGTATTCGGCGAAGGGCACGGGGTGGCGCTTGGAGTACATGTAGACGGGGCCGTCGTCGGGGTCCCAGACGATGGTCATGTTGGCGCGGGTGCCGTCGTCGTTGTTGACGATGCCGCCGAGGACGATGGGCGCGCCGATGGCGCGGGCGGCCTCGCTGATGAGGTCGTAGGCGTCCCGGTTGGCGAGCGGGTCGATGTCGGAGGCGTTCTCGGGCCAGACGACGAGGTCGGGGCGGTCGGCGGTGCCTTCGTTGACGGCATCGGCGAGGTCGAGGGTGGCCCGGACGTGGTTGTCGAGGACGGCGCGCCGCTGCTCGTTGAAGCTCAGGCCCAGTCGCGGGACGTTGCCTTGGACGACGGCGACGTTGATCGAATCGCCCGCGGGGGCGGTCGAGCCGATGGGCAGGGCCAGGGGGGCCAGCGCGGCGAGGGCCGCAGCGGCGGCATCCGCAAGGCCGCCGCGTTCACCGCCGCTGCGG
>DATABR010000385.1:0-3775 GCA_036259435.1 Glycomyces sp. | reverse complement strand
GACACGAGCATGCGGTTCGGGCTCGCCCGGGTCTTCGGCGGCTACGTCGACAAGCGCGAGATCATCGGCGGCCGCCCGCAGGGCGTGTACGACCATGCCGACACCGAGGAGCTGTGGCTCGACTACGTGGCCGATGTCGGGGACGGCTTCAACGCCACCTACTCGGTCGCCTACCTCTTGGCGCAGGACCACATCGAGGTCGGCGGCGAGAAGCTGCCCCGCGGCTCGGTGCTCGTCATGGGCGGCGACGAGGTGTACCCGGCGGGGGACTGGCTCGAGTACGAGCAGCGCATGAAAGGCCCCTACGAGTCCGCGAATCCCGGACACCCGGTGTCGCTCTATGCGATCCCGGGGAACCACGACTGGTTCGACGGCCTCACCGCGTTCGCCCGGCAGTTCACCGAGGGCCGCGCGGTCGGCGGCTACCGCACCTTCCAGAAGCGCTCCTACTTCGCGCTCGAGCTGCCGCACCGCTGGTGGCTGTTCGCGGTCGACGCCCAGTTCGACACGCATCTCGACCAGACGCAGATCGAGTACTTCCGCCGCTCCGCCGAGAAGATGCGCCCGGGCGACCAGGTGATCCTGTGCGTGCCGCAGCCCTCGTGGCTGTGGACCGAGGACGACCCGCGCTCGTTCGACCGGATCGACCACTTCATCCGCGACGTGGTCGCCGCGCGCGGCGCGCGCGTGCCGCTCGTGGTCACCGGCGACCGGCACCACTACGCGCACTACCAAGAGGTCGACGGCAGCCGTCACCTCCTGACGGCCGGGGGCGGCGGGGCGTACCTCTCGCCGACGCACAACCTGCCCGAGGATTTGACCGCCCCGCGCCGGTCGGTGACCCAACCCGATGCTCGCGAACGGCAGTACCGGCTGACCGAGGCGTATCCGTCGAAGCCGAAGTCGCTGGGCTACGCGTTCGGGATCTTCGGGCGCCTGCCATGGCTGAACAAGGGCTTCGTGGCGCTCATGGCGGTCGTCGCCATCATCGCCACTGTGTCCATCATGGAGGGAACGGGTCCGTTGGTGGCCGTTGCCGCGGTGCTGCTCGCTGCGGGCGTGGGCTTCGCGCATCCCGGCCAGGGGCGGCGCACCACGCGGCATTACGTGCTCGGCGGGCTCCACGGGGCGGCGCAGGTCGGGCTGGCCTGGGGCGGGGCGACGGTGCTCAATTCGTTCGACGATCTGAACCTCTGGTCCTACCTGGCGTACCTGCCGATCGCCGGGCTCGTGGGCACCTGGCTCGTGGGCCTGTATCTCGTGGTGGCGAACCGCTTGGGCGTCAATGCGAACGAGCTTTTCGCGGGGATGTCCGTGATCGACCAGAAGTGCTTCCTGCGCATCCGGATCGACAAGGACGGGGCCACGGTGTACCCGATCGGCCTCGACCGGGCCGGGCGCCGCTGGGTCGCCGACCCTGATGGGGCCGAGACCGATCCGTGGATCAAGCCGGTGGATCCGCTCAAGCCGCGCCTCATCGAGCCGGGCTTCGCGGCCCTGCATCCGGGTCCGAGCAGCGACTCGCTGCCGCGCCAGAGTCCGGTGCGCCGCCTGGTCGCCCAGGCCGGTGACTGGCTCAACGGCCGCGACTGAGCCCGATCCGCCGCGACCTTCTCTACCGCTCCGTCGCTGCCCGCCCGAACCCCGGCCCGAGACCAGCCCCAGCGCGGCCCGTCGCCCCGGTTGAGGTGAGCCCTCTCACGCCCGGGGTTACGGCGGCGTCTTCAGCGTCGCCATCGGGCCGTGCCCCTCCTGCGCCATGAGCCGGTGCAGGGCGGGGCTGAACAGCCCCAGCACGATCGCGGTCAGGATCGCGAGCCCGGCGAGGATGTAGAAGAACGCCTGCTCGCCGACCCGCGGCACCAGGAACGCGAACGCCTGCCCGCCCAGCGGCGTGCCCACGGCCGGGCCGAGGAACCACACGCCCATCATCTGCCCCTTGAGGTTCGACGGCGCGAGCTGCGTCGTCACGCTCAACCCCACCGGCGAGACGCACAGCTCGCCGAAGGTCAGCAGCAGGTACACCCAGGCCATCCACCCGAGAGCGACGAGCGCGCCGTCGTCGGCGCGGCCCTGGAGCCAGCCGAGGAACACGTACGCGAAGCCGACGAGGAACACGCCGCTCGCGAACTTGTAGGCGGCCCCGAAGCGGTTGCCCGCCCACACCCAGATCACCCCGAAGATCGGCGAGAAGACCAGAATGAAGATCGAGTTGAAGTTCTGCACCCCGCCCGCGGGGAGACGGAAGCCCCAGGAGTCGAGATTCACCGAGTTCTGCGCGAACGCGGTGAGCACCGAGCCCATCTGCAGGTACAGCATCCAGAACACGACCGCGGCGATGAACAGACCCACGTAGGCGCGCAGCCCGGCCCTTTCGGCGGGCGTGATGTCCTTGGCCTGAGCGAAGATGTACACGAAATACCAGACCGCGGCGGCGATCGACAGGGCCGTGACGACGGTCGGCACCGTTGCGAGCGTGAGCGTCCCGGACCAGGCCCAGACCGCGATCGCGACGGCCGCGATGAGGAACGCGATCGTGAGGATCTTGGCGGTCTGCTTTCTCTCGGCCTTGCTCAGCGGCCGGGCCGGCCCGATCCCGGCGTGTGTCAGCCGCGGCCAGCCGCGCACGTACCAGAGCAGGCCCAACGCCATCCCGACGGCGGCCGCGCCGAAGCCCAGGTGCCAGCGGTCCTCCCCGGCCAGGTACGGCGTGATGAGGATGCCGAGGAAGGCGCCGAGGTTGATGCCCATGTAGAACACGGAGAACCCGGCGTCGCGCCGGGCGTCGGTGTCGTCGTCGTAGAGCTTGCCGACCATCACCGAGATGTTCGGCTTCAACAGGCCCGATCCGGCCACGACCAGGAACAGGCCGAAGAACACGGTCGCGGGGTTCTTCACGGGGATGGCCATGGAGATGTGGCCGAACATGATGATGATGCCGCCGATGAGCACGCCGCGGCGGGGTCCGAGGATGCGGTCGGCCAGCCACCCGCCCGGCAGCGCCGTCAGGTAGACGAGCCCGGAGTAGAGCGAGGCGATGGGGACGGCGACGGTGTCGGCGAGCCCGAGTCCGTTCTGCGCCAGGGAAGCGGTGAGGAACACGAGCAGGATGCCTTGGAGCCCGTAGAAGCTGAACCGCTCCCACATCTCGGTGCCGAAGAGGACGGCGAGGCCGCGGGGATGGCCGAAGAAGGTCTTCTCGCGGCCGACGGCGCGGTATTCGCGGTGGGTCATCGGCGCTCCCGATGTGCATTGTGTACGGCGCGACCTGCGCCGATACCTGCGTACGCTAGTAGGTCGCGGGGAGTGCGGCAGGGGAATGGACGATCCTGTCATCCCCGAACGGGTGCGATGTCGTTGTTTGTCTGATATGCACCTCTGGTTGGTTTACGATCCGCCCTATGAGCGACGATCCGTACTGGAACTCCGGCCGTCCGGGCGAGCCGTCGGGCCGCGTCTTTGGCGGCGACCCCCTGGTCACCGACACTTTCGAAGGCTGGTGGCACGCTTCGCTCGACGTGGTGCAGCGCTCCTGGCGCACGGTCGGGCTGGTGCTGCTCATCGGCGTGGTCCTGCCCCGCTGGATACTCGGCGCCTACAACAACAACGTGCGCGCACCGCATACCGATATGGTCGTCTCCGACTGGGACGCTTGGGCTCGCGCGTACTCGCCGGGCGTCGCGGTCGCGGTCGTCGGCGGGATCCTGACCCTGGCCGTGCTGTACGTGTCCGGGTCGGCCGCGCTCGCGGCCGTGCGCACTGCCGCGGCCGAAGC
>DATABR010000384.1:0-8642 GCA_036259435.1 Glycomyces sp. | reverse complement strand
GCTCTCCGGCCGCTTTCTGTTCGCCTGTCAGGTCAGGTCAGGTCAGGGCGTCGGCCGCGGCCGGGTCCGAGTCGCGCAGGAACTGCGCGCACCGGGCGGCCTCGTCGGCCTCCCCGATCGCCGCCGCCGCCCGCGAGAGCTGGTAGAGCGATTTCAGGAAGCCGCGGTTCGGCTTGTGATCCCAGGGAATCGGCCCGTGCCCCTTCCAGCCGCTGCGGCGCAGCTGGTCGAGCCCGCGGTGGTAGCCGGTGCGCGCGAAGGCGTACGCGGAGACGTCGTCGCCCGACTCCAGGGCGTTCTTCGCCAGCCGTGCCCAGGCCGCGCAGAACCACGGGTAGTGGCGGACCGTGTCCTCAGGCGAGTGTTCATCGAGGTATTTCCTGGCCTCGGTGTCCTCCGGCATCCGGGTTGACGGAGGCTGGGACATGAGATTCTGCGGAGCCAATTGCGCTGTCCTCACTCTGTGTCGAGACGCTCGTGAAAGCAGTCGACCAAGACTAACGTTGCTGGCTCAGCATTCCAAAACCAGCATCGCCGATGTTTCCACCGGCGAAGTCCGCCCCACTCTCGGACGACGGTCCGCGTTTCCTCCCTCCGCTGCGGGGTTGCGCCGACTGCCCGGACCACCGACGGGACGCCTGCTGACCTGTGCGGCGGCCGGGACCCTTGTGGCCGAGAGAATGCGGGCTTCCCGGACACCATCCTGCGCTGGAGCTTCGCGGTGTTCTCTTGCACTCGCATGGTCCCAGCCGGGGCAAGGTGACATGGTCGCGGGCGGGCTCGTGACCCGGCTCTACGTCGCATGACCACCAGCAGTCGTTCACCCGGCCTTCGCGATGCCTTTCACAGCCCGCGAGGCGTCGTCGCCGCCGTCGTCCTCGTCGCCGTCCTGCGGGGCCTTAGGTGCCGACAGATGCACCGCCAGCGCGCCGAGGATCGCGGCGATCGCGGAGCCGCACAGGACGCCGATCTTGCCCTCGTCGGTGAGCAGTTGGGCGTCGCCGCCGCCGAATGCCAGCTCGGTGATGAACAGCGCCACCGTGAAGCCGATACCGGCGACCATCGCGATCGCGGCCAGGAGCGGCCAGGTCGTGCCCCGCGGCATGTGCCCGAGCCCGAGTCTGACCACGATCCAGGTCGTCAGCGTGATGCCGGCGACCTTGCCGACCACCAGGCCCAGGATGATGCCGATCGTCACCATCGAGCCCATCGCGGTGGCGAACAGGTCACCGCTGAGCGCGACGCCGGCGTTGGCAAGCGCGAACAGCGGCAGCACCACGAACGAGGAGAACTGGTGGTTCCGGTGCTGGATGCGCTCGGACGGCGCCACCGCGTCCCGGGTGAGCTTGACGAGCCGCTCGGTCTCCTCGACGGTGAGGCCGCCCTTGGCCATCTCCTGCGCCTCCGCTTGCGCGATGGCGGGGTCCAGCAGGGGCTTGGCGGAGATGATGAGGCCCATGACGACGCCCGCGATCGTGGCGTGCACGCCCGATTCGAGCATCGCGACCCACAGCGCGATGCCGACGATGAGGTAGACGGGCGCCGACCACACGTTGAGCAGCCGCAGCACGATCGCGAGCGCGATGAGCGCCCCGGCCGCCGCCAGCCACGGCATCGACAGGTCGTCGGTGTAGAAGACCGCGATGACCGCGATCGCGCCCAGGTCGTCCACGATGGCGAGCGTGAGCAGGAAGATCCGTGCGGCCGAGGGGATGCGGGAGCCGAAGAGGGCGAGGATGCCGACGGCGAAGGCGATGTCGGTCGCCATCGGGATGCCCCAGCCGTGCGCGCCTTCGCCGCCCGCGTTCAGGGCGAAGTAGACGGCGGCGGGGACGACCATGCCGCCGAGGGCGGCCGCGATGGGCGGCACCGCGTTGCGCAGTCGCCGCAGCTGCCCGGTGACGATCTCGCTCTTGATCTCCACGCCCACGACGAAGAAGAAGATCGCCATGAGGCCGTCGTTGATCCAGTCCTTGAGCGTGTGGTGGAGCTCGAAGCCGCCGAACTGGAACGTGATGTCCAGTCCCCACACCGATTCGTACGAGGCCGCCCACGGCGAGTTCGCCCACAGCATCGCCACGATCGCGCAGACGACCAGGATGAGCCCCGCGGCCGGTTCGATCTTGAGGAACTCGGCCGTGGGGCGTCCGACGTAGCGAGCGAGCGGGCGGCGTGAGTACAGGAACGCCGGCTCGGAGCGCCAGATGGGGGACTTCCAGGGTTCCTTCGACTGCGTCATGTCGCAGAGCCTATCTATGCGTCAGACGGGGTCGCTCGTTGTCGTCACTAATCGTGCGCCTGTGCCACAGGTTTCGTGTCCGGCTTCTCGTCGGGCTCCCACACCTGGAGGCCCTTGAGGCCGGGCACGGAGGCGCGGCTGAAGACCGGGTCGAGTCCGTCGCGGCGCTGTTGGTCGTAGTCGCGCAGGATCTTCACGGTGACGCCGGTGAGGGCGAGCACGGCGATGAGGTTCACTGTGGCCATGAGGCCCATGGTGACGTCGGCGAAGCTCCACACGGCGTCGAGCGAGGCGATCGAGCCGACGAAGGCCAGGGCCACGACGACGACGCGCAGGGCGTGGATCATGAGCGGGCGGTCGGACAGGTACTTGACGCTCGCCTCGCCGTAGTAGTAGTTGCCGAGCACGGAGGTGAAGGTGAACAGCACCAGGATGAGCGCCATGACCTGGAGGGCCCAGCCGCCGAGGGCGGCGTCGACGCCGCGGGTGACGAGGTTGATCTCCGAGTCGCCGTAGACCGGGTTGGTGGTCAGGATGATGAACGCCGAGATAGTGCAGAGGAAGATGGTGTCGAAGTAGACGCCGAAGGCCTGGGTGAGGCCCTGCTTGACGGGGTGGCTCACGGAGGCGGTGGCGCCGGCGTTGGGGGCCGAGCCCATGCCGCCCTCATTGGAGAACATGCCGCGGCGCACGCCCATCATGATGACGGTGCCGAGGGTGGCGCCGGCGAACTGTTCGATGCCGAAGGCGGAGTTGAAGATGGCGCTGATCGCGCCGGGGATCTGGTCGGCGTTGATGATCACGATCGCGGTGCCGAGGACGAGGTAGACCAGGGCCATGAACGGCACGGCGACCTGAGTGACGTGGGCGATGCGCTTGAGGCCGCCGAAGATGACGCCGGCGGTGACGGCGGCGAGCACGATGCCGATGACGATCGAGGTGGTGTCGCCGGTTTCGACGCCCATGCCGTTCAGGGAGTCGTTGACCGCGCCGGTGAAAGTGTTGGCCTGCACCATGTTGAAGCTGACGGGGTAGGTGAAGATGAGGATGATCGAGAAGATCACGCCCATCCACGGCAGGCCGAGGCCGTGCTTCATGTAGTAGGCCGGGCCGCCTTTGAAGCCGCCGCCGGGGGTGCGCTCCTTGTAGACCTGGGCGAGGGTCGATTCGGCGAAGGCGGTGGCGGCCACGACGATGGCCATGAGCCACATCCAGAAGACGGCACCGGGGCCGCCGACGGCGATGGCGGTGGAGACGCCGACGATGTTGCCGGTGCCGACGCGGGCGGCCGAGGAGACGGCGAAGGCCTGGAAGGCGGAGATGTTCTTGGTGCCGTCGGGGAGGTCGCCGGGGTCTTCGCGCAGGCCCCGGAACATCTGCCCGAGGAGCCGGAACTGCACGCCGCGGGTGACGACGAGGTAGATCAGGCTGGTGACGACGATCAGGGGGATGATGCCCCACTGCCAGAACTGGTCGTTGACCGTCAGTATCTGGTCGAGCAGGTCGTCCACTTCGGGCTCCTTCGGTCGGGCGGCAGGCTCGTGGCCTGAACCTAGCGGTGCGCCGGGTGCTCGTTGAGGGATTCGCGGTCGAGGCGGCCCGCTGACGGTATCGGAGCAGAACGGGACAAGGCAAGCGAAAGCAGTGGTCGTGATCGTTTCGTCACCGAAGCGCGGCTAGAGCGCGACGGTCGAGACCGGCGCGAAACCGAAAGGCCCGGGAAGCGCTGCGGCCCTTAGGCGGCGGCGTCCTGGCAGTCGGGGCACAGGCCCCGGTAGGTGATGGCGGCGCGGGCGACGGCGAAGCCGTGGCGTTCGTCGCCGGGGAGCCATTCGATCGGGTCGGCCACGGCGTGGACGTCCTTCATGAGGCCGCAGCCCTCGCAGACGAGGTGGTGGTGCTCGTGGTCGGCATTGGGGTCGTAGCGCTTCGAGCGCCCGTCGAAAGTGAGCTCGAGAATCTCGCCGAGGGCGACCATCTCGTTGAGGGTGTTGTAGACCGTGGCGCGCGAGAGCTCGGGCATGCGCGAGCAGGCGCGCTCGAGGATCTCCTCGGCGGTGAAGTGCACGTGCGAACCCTCGAGGGTCTCAGCGATGACGCGTCGCTGAGGGGTGATGCGCCAATTGTGGCGTCGCAGTCGGGTTACGAGGTCGCTCATGCTGTTCTCTCAACGGATCGGGGCATTCCATACCACTCTAGCAGGCAAAACACTGTGGTACCACTTACCCTGGACTAGATCTTGATTTAGACATAGTCTAAGCTAGGATTGTCTCTAACGCAAAGGCACAAGGATTTCGCGCCCGGCGGCACCCGCCGGAGCCGGTGAAACACCAGAAAGGGCCGAACCCATGAGCGAGCAGTTCGACAACACTGCGGGGCCGCTGACCACCGAGTCCGGCGCGCCGATCTCCAACAACAACCAGAGCGAGGCCGCCGGCGTCGGCGGGCCCCTGCTCATCCAGGACCAGGTGCTGCTGGAGAAGCTGGCGCACTTCAACCGCGAGCGCATCCCCGAGCGCGTCGTGCACGCCCGCGGCGCGGGCGCCTACGGCACCTTCACCGTGACCGCCGACGTCACGAAGTACACGAAGGCCAAGTTCCTGTCCCAGGTGGGCAAGGAGACCGAGACCTTCCTGCGCTTCTCCACGGTGGCCGGCAACCTCGGCTCGGCCGACGCGGTGCGCGACCCCCGCGGCTTCGCGCTGAAGTTCTACACCGAGGACGGCAACTACGACCTCGTCGGCAACAACACCCCGGTGTTCTTCATCCGCGACGCGATCAAGTTCCCCGACTTCATCCACACCCAGAAGCGCGACCCGTACACCGGCTCGCAGGAGGCCGACAACGTGTGGGACTTCTGGAGCCTCTCGCCCGAGTCGACCCACCAGGTGACCTGGCTGTTCGGCGACCGCGGCATCCCCGCCACCCTCCGCCACATGGACGGCTTCGGCTCCCACACCTACCAGTGGGTCAACGAGGCCGGCGAGGCGTTCTGGGTCAAGTACCACTTCAAGACCGATCAGGGCATCGAGAATCTCACCTCTGAAGCTGCCGCGAAGCTCGCGGGCGAGGACCCCGACTCGCACCAGCGGGACCTGCGCGAGGCGATCGAGCGCGGCGAGTTCCCGTCCTGGACCGTGCAGGTGCAGATCATGCCCGTCGCCGAGGCCGCGAGCTACCGGTTCAACCCGTTCGACCTCACCAAGGTGTGGAAGAACGAGGACTACCCGCGCATCACCATCGGCAAGCTCGAGCTCAACCGCAACCCGGAGAACGTCTTCGCCGAGGTCGAGCAGTCGATCTTCTCCCCCGCGCACTTCGTGCCGGGCATCGGGCCGAGCCCCGACAAGATGCTGCAGGGCCGCCTGTTCGCTTACGGCGACGCGCACCGCTACCGCGTCGGCACCAATGCCGACCACCTGCCGGTGAACCGCCCGCACGCCACCGAGGCGCGCAACGGCAACCGCGACGGCTACTACTACGACGGCCGCCACAAGGGTCAGAAGAACTACGAGCCGAACTCGTTCGGCGGCCCGTACGAGTCCGGCCAGCCGCTGTGGGCGCCTGTCCAGGTCACCGGCGCGACCGGCGAGTGGGAGACCCCGAAGCACGCCGAGGACGACGACTTCGTGCAGGCCGGCGATCTCTACCGCCTCATGAGCGAGGACGAGAAGGACCGCCTCATCGCGAACCTGGCCGGGTTCATCGCCAAGGTCAGCCGCGACGACATCGCCCAACGCGCCATCGCGAACTTCGCGAAGGCCGATGAGGACTACGGCAAGCGGCTCGCAGTGGCCGTCGCCGAACTGCGGCGGTAAATCGCCGGCGCCGCCTCGGTTGCCGTCGCGGAGCTGCGCAAGTAAAGACGCCGAGAGCCGCGGGCCCATAGAAAGTAGCCGCCGGGCCCGCGGCTTTTCGACAACGACCCGTTCCGACTCCCCTGTCGGAAGCGCCGGAGCGGGTCCGACCGCCCGGTCGGGGCCTTCGGAAGGGCACCCCGGCCGGGCGTCTCGCGTCCGAGCCAGTACTCGCCGCAGCTGCTTCCAGTGAAGTATTTCCGCCGCTTCCCTGAGAGTTCAAGGCCGAGGCGGTTCGGATGTACCTGGCGATCAGTGACGCAGGGGTGGGCGGTTGCTCTCCGATGCCGCAGATGCAGCACCCAAATGATCGCCTCACCGTGCCCGCACTGGCATTGCGACCGGAGCGAACCCATCACTGCCAGCTCGATATCGATGACTCTCATCCACACCGAGCGGCCGTCACCACTGTCGGCGCACGGTTGCCTTGCCGCCGGTCACCAGGCTTGCCGGTGGAACGTCATCGGCCACGACCGCACCGGCGGCGATCACAGCATCACGGCCGATGCTGACGCCGGGCAGGATCGTGGCACCGGCACCGATCCACACGTTCTCGGCCACGTCGATGGCTGCCCCGCTGAGCCACCCCCGCCGCTCCTCAGGGTCGACCGGGTGACCGACGGTGATGAACGTGGCCTTCGGCCCGATCATGGTGCGCTCGCCGATCCGGATGCCCGCGTAATCCAGGAACGTGCAGTTCTGGTTGACGAACACCCGCTCGCCGAGGTCCAGGTTGAGGCCGTGGTCGGTGTAGAAGGGCGGATAGATCGTGACCCGCTCCGGCAGTGGCCGACCGAGGATCTGCTCGAACAACTCCGCCTTGCCCGCCGCATCATCGAAGGGCAGGACGTTCAATCGGGAGGTGAGCTCGGTGGCCCGCAGGACTCGCTTCGACATGGCTTGAAACTCGGCGCTGCGGATGCGCATGAGACGGTCGCCGGACATGCCACCAACTTTCTGATGTACCGGAATCTGGACGAGCCTCACTACACGCTGCCGGAACCTGCCAAGTCAAGCGAGAAACCACGAGTGTGACGGCCTCTGAACGAATCAGCAACGTCGCAGCACCACCGGCAACTCGGGCACTCACCCCCGCCTTGCCCCGGCCGAGACCACCCCGGCCGTTCCGACGGCGTCCTGGTCTGGGCACACCGGACCGGACACAGGGGACGCGGTCCGACAAGCACGCCCCGGCTTGACGCGCACCTTCTTGTCGTCGCCTGCTCGAACCGCAACCCCATGAAGCCCCACCTCGGCAACGCACCCCGGAGCGACCGCCCCTGCGGGCCTACCGCCTCGAACAGGCCACCGGCTCCTCCCGGCATCCACTGCCTCGGGAACCTGATGGCCGCCTCGACGTCTACCTGCGGCGCCGCCGCGCACGAGAACGCGACAAGCGCGCGGACGGCTGGCAGGGCGAGGCGGATGGCGGCGGCGGAGACGCCGCCGGTCCGTCGCGTTGTCGCGCTCTAGTCCTCCAGGACACGCCCGCACTCGCCGCATTCCGGCGGCTTCTGGCGGGGCACCTCGATGAACTCCTCGGCCACGATCCACAGCTTCCAGTGCTCGTCGCTCTCGCGCATCACCGTGATCGAGGTGATGTCGTCCCGGCTGGGCCGTTCCAGCCCCCACATGATGTCCAACGGCGCCTTGTGCTTCGCGAGCTTCACCTCGCGGCCCTTCAGGTAGTAGCCCGCCCGCGAGTACACCAGCTGCGTCTGCTCTCCGTGCTCCTTCGGCACCGGCTCGCGGCTGCGGCCGTTGAGGAACGAGTGGTACTCGGTGTGCAGCTGCCGGGCGATCTGCTGGAGCGGCACGGACGAATAGGCCTTGACCCACCGGTTCGCGGGCTGGTTCTTCCACTTGGTCAGGCGGGCCGAGATCTCCGCGTACGAGATCTTCTCCCCCTTCGCGCGCCATTCGCGCTGGAACACCGACAGCGACCAGTTGTACACGGCCCGAACCGCTTCCAGCGTCTCCTCGAGGTTCCGCCGCTGCTGGGCGTCGGGGTCGAACGTATACTCGTAGCCACGTTTCACCAAGTGGGTCATAGGCTTCGTCATGTCCATGACCTTTTGATATCAGACGATTACGCACCGACACGTGTTCCTCACCTCATCGGCGTGTCTCCCTACCGTGCGGCAAGTAACTTGGCCTGGTGCCCTTCGACATCGACCCAGGCCTGTTCGCCCTGCTCATAGCCGCGGCGATCTTTGCCGGATGGGTCGACGCGGTCGTCGGCGGCGGCGGGCTCATCCTGCTTCCCACGCTTCTGGTGGCATTCCCCACAGCGCCGCCGGCGCTCATGCTGGGCACCAACAAGACGGCTTCGGTGTTCGGCACCACCACCTCGGCGATCACCTACGCCCGCAAGATCAAGCTGGAGCACCGGCTGCTGTGGCCCACGGTCGGCCTGGCGCTCGTCGGCTCCGGCGCCGGGGCGGTCGCGGCCCTCACCGTCTCGGCGAGCGCCTTGAAACCCATCATCATCGCAGTGCTCCTGGCCGTCCTCGTGCTGGTCGTGGCCCGGCCCCAGCTCGGGCTCG
>DATABR010000383.1:0-4144 GCA_036259435.1 Glycomyces sp. | reverse complement strand
CCCGCTCTTCTGGTTCAGCCGGCGGTGGGACTCTCAGTGGCGGTCTCCTCCGGGGTCTCCGGGCTCGGAGACTCCGCGGAGCCGCCCTGGCCGGTGTCCCCGGTGGTGGATTCGGTCGGGTTCTCGGTGGCCGTCTCGGTGGGGGAGGGGCTCTCGGACGGCGACTCGCTCGCCGACTCGCCGGGGGAGGCGGACTCCTCGCTCGGCGACTCGCTGGCCTCGCCCGTGTCCTCGGTCTCGGCGGGCGTTTGGATGATGATGGTGGTGGTCCTGTCCGAATCGGGTTCGGTGGTGGCGAACCGGCCCGGGTCGCCGGCGAGCGCGCCGAAGAAGTAGAGCGTGCCGACCGTCAAACCGAAGACCAGGACGCTCGAGATCAGGATCGCAACGAGGGTCTGCTTGCGGGAAGCGGCATGGGCGACGACGGTTTCGGGCTCGCCCAGCGGTATCTCGGCGGTGTCGGCCGTGCCGGTGGTGTCCTTTTGGGCCGCGATCTGCTCGGAGTCGGGGACCTTGGCGGTCGCGGTGGTCTTCTCCTGTGCGAGTTTCACGGTCACCGCGGTGCCTCTGGCGGGGCCCTTGGGGGACATGGCCTGGATCTGCGATTTCACGCGGTCGCCGGTGCGGCGGATGGTCCGCAGGATGAGCACGGCGCCGATCGAGGAGAAGACGCTCAGGAACGCGGTGCCGGGGATGGTGCCCCAGAGGTTGAAGACCTTGGCGAGGACCGCGCCGAGGACGGTGGCGCCGCAGGCGGCGAGCACCTGACCGATGCTCAGTTCCATACCCGGGTCGTTGTGCTTGTGGCCCTTGCTCTTCGATTGGTACTGAGTCAACGACCCTCCCCCCTGGTGTTATCGATCTGTGATGCCGACCGACTCACCAGAATACGGGCCGTATAAGCGGTGCCTACGGTTTGTGCTCGAGCTAACGGCCTGAGCAGAGGGATTGCCGGTGGAGTAGCGGCGCAGTCGCCGCCATTGCCACAGCCACAGCAGCGCGCAGACGACCACGAGGAACGCGAGGCCGGCGATGAGGAAGGCCGTGCCGTCGTTCTCGAGGGCGACGGCGTTCAGTCGGTAGTCCTCGCCGGGGGTCATGGTCCAGGTGACGGTGCGGCCGTCGAGTTCGCCGTTGTGCTCGGTGACGCGGGCGGGGAAGTCGACGCTGAAAAGGATCTCGGCGTCCGCGAACATGGCGGGGTCGAGGAACCCGGCCGAGCGGAGGTCCCAGTAGCCCTCGAGGTCGTACTGGCGGCCGGTGTGGTCGAGGCGCAGGTAGCCCCATTCGTCGCCGCCGAAGTCGGCGAAGTCCTCGAGTGGACGGTCGGTGAAGCTGGCGGTCTGGCCGACGAAGCCGTTCTCGTCGTAGCGGGTGCGCTCGGCGCCGGGGACGCCTTCGAGTAGCGCGTCGAGGAAGGCGTCGAGTTGGGACTGGTCGAGGCCTTGCTCGGCGGCCTCGTCGAGGAAGTCCTGGCTCCAGGCGGCGGTGAAGGTGCCGCCCACGGTGTCGTCGGGGCGGACCTGGAGCCCGAGGTCGAGCCGAAGGCACCCGGAAACGGTGACGAGCAGCCCGAGCGCGGCGAGGGCGACCAGCGCGCGGCGAACAGAAGACCTGAACATGGTCCGAGCCTAAGCTTGCAAAAGAGGCGAAACCGGGCTTTCGACCGACTCCCGGGCTGAATTGTCGTACCCCCTGGGGCCTTGCACGCTGTGCCGATTGGGGGCTCGCAAGCGTCGCCGCTGCGGGCGCTGCGAACGGGCCCGAGTGCTCTCGGCGCGCCTTTCGCCACGAAACCGGAGCGGACCGCGCCGAATGTCCTACCCCCAACGCACCCTTGCGACCGGGGGCTTCGCGAACCGGTCCCGGATGCTCTCGGCGTGCGCTCGTTCGCCCTTGGCCGTTAGGCTGTATCCGAGGAGGCGATGTGTGCGCAGTCGATGAGGCCACGCTGGAGTCGCGGCCGAGCCAGGCCCCGCGCGATACCAAGCGCGGCAACCCAGTGCAGCGGTGGGTCGGGGGGGTGTTCGCGCATCCGGCGTTCGCGCCGTTGGCGGTCCTCGGGTGCTTCGCCGCCACGGCCGCCGGGGTCGTCGCCACCAACCCGACCGACAACACCGGCCCGACCACGTGCCTGTTCAAGATGGCCACCGGCTTCGACTGCCCCGGCTGCGGCGGCACCCGCGCGTTCTACTACGCGCTCACCATGAACCTGCCCGAAGCCGCCCGCCACCACCTCCTGGCCGTCTTCGCCGCCCCGTTCCTGATCTGGATATACCTCGCCTGGGCCGTGCCCCGCCTCTTCCCGCGTCGCACCTGGCGCCTGCCGACCTTCCACCTCACGCCCGGCGCGCTCTCGGCGTTCCTCATCGTGTGGGGGGTCTTCTTCATCGCCCGGAACCTCCCGTGGGAGCCGTTCACCTTGTTCTACGTATGAGAGAAGCCCGGCCGCGCGAGCGGCAGGGCTTCTCCCGTGGGTGTTGCGGTGAAGTTCTACGCGTAAGCGCTGGCGCGGTGCAGGTAGATGTCGCCCGAGACCGAGCGCGCCCGCACCTCCAGGCTCGTGCCGCCGTTCGCGGGAGCCGGCGAGGTGTCGCCCGCGGCCAGCTCCGAGGTGACGGTCCCGGCCTTGGCGTCCAGGTCCATCCACACATCGGTGCCCGAGACCACGCCGAGGCTGATGCGCCCCGACACGGTGTTGGCCTTGACCGAACCGGACTTGAGCGCGCCCAGCTCGATCCCGCCCGAGAGCGTGTTCACGTTCGCGTTCGAGTCGAGGCGCTCGGCGGTGATCGAACCGGCGACCGTCTTCGCCGAGAAGTCCCCGCCGACGTGGTCGGCCCGGACCTGGCCCGAGGCGGTGTTCGCCCGGAAATCCTCGACCGCGTCGATGACAATGATCGAACCGGAGACGGTGTTGGCGCGCACGGTCACGGCGCTTTCGACGGTCGCCGAGCCGGCAACGGTGTTGATCGAGACCGCGCCGAGCTTGCCGTGGAGGCTGATCGGCGCCGAGGTGGTCTTGACCGACACCTCGGACCCGGCCGGGACCTTCACCGCCAGGTGCACTCCGATCTCCTTGCGGAAGAACCAGTTCTGCGGCTTCTCGGGGGCCACGACGCGCAGGTGCCCGTTCTCGAACTCGACGCGCGCCAGGTCGGCGGCGTCGGCGTCGCCCTCGGAGCGGCGCTGCGCGGGCTTGATCTCCACCAGCACCGTGTCCGAGTCGTGGGCGGTCACGGTGACCGAGCCGTCGGCCAGCGTGATCGCCGCCGTGACCGGCCCGTCGTGGGTGAATTCGGTGTACTCGTTCATCACTTGGTGCTCCTAAGCCCGGGCGTAGCCGGTGATGCGCTGGCTGTATTTCGCGCCGCTGGCGGGTCCCGAAGTGCGGGAGGCGTGCACCGCGTTGTTGATCGCGCGCACCAGCCAGGCGTTGACCGAGGCGCCGTCGGCGGCGGCCGCCTTCTCGACGTCCTCCTTCAGCGATTCGGGCAGGCGCAGCGTGATGCGGGCGACGTCGTCGTCCACGGGCGGCGCGGGCGGCGGCGCGGCCTCGGCGGTCGCACCGCCGCTGACGCGCAGGTCCACTTCCCGGCCGCGCACGCGCAGATCGACCGACGCCGGGGAACCGGCCTGGTCGAGCCCGGCGGTGATTTCGGCGGCGGCCTCGGAGAGGGCCTCCATGAGCGCCAGGCGAGCCCCCGCGTCGAGCGCCTCGGACAGCAGTTCAGCGGTCCGCGCGGCTTCCTCGCCACCGGGCGCGGCGGCGGCGGTGAGGCTCCGGCGGAGCGATTCGATATACGGCGTCAAGTCCATGACACCATGGTGACATCATTTCTGACGTCTGTCAAGCAGCGTCGTGGAACCAGTCAGTGCGGCCCGATGCGCCACGCGCCCCCGGCGCCGGGCGCGTGCCGGACCACACTCCGCTGCCGAGTACCCTCAGAGAGTCGAGAACCAGCACTAACAGGCACCGAACACGAACGAGGGGGAGCGGGGATGCCCGAAATCGTACCGATGGACGTCCGACTCATCGCCTGGACGCACTTCGAAGCGCCGGCCGACGTCCCCTGGGACACCGACGCCGACGGCGGCCAAGCCCTCGCCGAATTCGCCGGACGCGCCTGCTACCAGTCCTGGA
>DATABR010000382.1:0-2002 GCA_036259435.1 Glycomyces sp. | reverse complement strand
GTTGAACGAGAGCGCCGCACCGCACTCGTTCAACCAGGAGCGGATGTCACCGGCGAAGAGCCACCACAGGGCCAGCACCGAGGCGAACACCCACGGCGCCACGTAGAGCAGGAAGATCGTGGACATGAACATGCCGACGATGAACAGGACCGCGGTCGCGCCGACGGCCCACCAGCGCACGGCCTTCAGGCGCGACTTGAAGCGGATCGCGCACAGCGCGGCGATGATCGAGGCCACGACCGCGAAGCCGGCGATGACGAGGTTCGAGACGAGGAAGTTCGTGCTCTGGTAGATCGCGAACATGTCGCGCGCGACCGCGGCGGCGTCGTCCGCGATGTCATTCTTCTCGTAGAGCGCGGTCAGGTCCTCCAGGGACGTCGAACGCAGCGAGAAGGTGTAGAAGGCCAGGATGTTGCCCGCGATGACCGCGGAGACGATCTGGACCCACATCGCGATCTGCAACCGCAGGAGCTTCTTGCGGGGCATCGCGTCCTCGCCGTCCTGCTCATCCTTCTTCTCGGGCTCGACGGGGCGTTTGTCGCGGCCGAAGTTCGGTTGCGGAAGCATCTATGTGGCCTTTCAGGTGGCGGAGGGGACGCCTGGCGCCCCACGCCCGACTCTAATGGTTGAACCAGCGGCGGCCGAAGCGCTCGGACAGCGTCCCCATGATCGTAATCGGCATGATGACGAGGCCGACGCACAGCGCCCAGTAGAGCCCGCCGGTGAACAGCAGCCAGCCGAGGCCCGCGATCGCCGCGACCTGCACGAGCAGGATCAGGACCCACAGGACCCGCCACTGGAAGTGCATCAAGATGGTGGCGAGGATCAAGAAGACGGCCAGGCCGCCGAGGCCGACCGCGCCGCGGTAGACGTCGTGTTCGGCGGCGGGCGGCACGAGGTCGCGGTCGGTGTGGTGCGCCAGCACGATGAGTCCGCCGATGACGAGACTGATCGCCGCCTCCAGCCACATGGCGTTGCGGCCGGCTCGAACGGACCGGGGCATCGGGTTGCGCTTCGCGGTTTTGGTGACCATGTGTTCTTACTCCCGGGCATCAAGGGGTGCGGCATGTTCGATCGCAGACTTTAACGGATGGTTGCCGCACCACTGAGTTCAGCCCGGTTTCGGTCACAGTGGCGATCTGCCAGGTAGGCGCTGCGCGGGAACGGAATTACGCTTGAGTGGCCCGACTGTTCCACCTTTCTTGGAGTTCTTTGATGACCGCTGTGCCGACGATCGGCGTGCTCGCCCTGCAAGGCGACGTGGTCGACCACATGCGCGCGCTCGAGGCCGCCGGCGCCCGTGCCGTGCCGGTGCGCCGCGCTTCGGAGCTCGACGCCGTGGAGGGCCTGGTGATCCCCGGCGGGGAGTCGACCACCATGAGCAGGCTGCTCGACGTGTTCGACCTGTTCGACCCGGTCCACAAGCTCCTCGACTCCGGGCTCCCGGTGTTCGGCTCGTGCGCGGGGATGATCATGCTCGCCGACGAGGTGCTCGACGGACGACCCGACCAGCGCTCGTTCGGCGCCATCCCGATGACGGTGCGCCGCAACGCGTTCGGCCGCCAGGTGGATTCGTTCGAGACCGAGATCGGCCTCGACGGGGTCGACGGCGGCCCGTTCCGGGCGGTGTTCATCCGCGCCCCGTGGGTCGAGCGGGTCGGCGAGGGCGTCGAGGTGATCGGCCGGGTCGACAGCGGTGAGGAGTCCGGCGGTGCGCCGGGCGGTAGGATCGTCGCCGTACGTGCGGGCGCCTGCCTGGCCACCTCCTTCCACCCGGAGGTGACGCCTGACGCGCGGGTGCACGAGTACTTCGTGGACATGGTCCGCGGCTCGGCCGCCGGACCCGCCGACCACTACAACGTCGAGCAGTAGGAACGAGGAACGCCGGAATGAGTGGCCACTCCAAGTGGGCGACGACCAAGCACAAGAAGGCCGCGATCGACGCCAAGCGGGGCAAGATCTTCGCGAAGCTGATCAAGAACATCGAGGTCGCGGCGCGCAC
>DATABR010000381.1:0-1824 GCA_036259435.1 Glycomyces sp. | reverse complement strand
ACATCTCCGAGCTGGCCGAGCGCCACGTGGAGGTGCCCGAGCAGGTCGTCAAGGTCGGCTCCGACGCCATGGTCAAGGTCATCGACATCGACCTGGACCGCCGCCGGATCTCGCTCTCGCTCAAGCAGGCCAACGAGGCCTACGTCGAGAACGAGGAGCAGTTCGACCCGACGCTGTACGGCATGGCCGCGCAGTACGACGACCAGGGCAACTACATCTACCCGGACGGCTTCGACTCGGAGACCGGCGAGTGGATGGAAGGCTTCGACGAGGCCCGCGAGGAGTGGGAGCGGCAGTACGCCGAGGCCCGCACTCGTTGGGAAGAGCACGGCAAGCAGATCGCCGAGCGCGTCATCACCGAGGCCCCGCCGAAGCCCGCCGAGGGCGAAGCGGCCCCCAAGGGCGGCGCCGGCGACAAGAAGAAGGCCCCCGAGAAGAAGTCGGCCCCGGCCGAGCCTCAGGGGACCCTGGCCACCGACGAGGCGCTCGCGGCTCTGCGCGAGAAGCTCGCCGGCAACTAGGCACTGTCACTCCTTAAGCTGACAGACCGCTGCCCGTCCCAGGCTGTTCGCCTGGGGCGGGTAGTGTTCTAGTTGTGCTTAAAGTCGCATTGACCGGTGGCATCGGTGCCGGTAAGAGCACGGTCGCAGCGAAGCTGTCGGAGCTGGGAGCCCGCGTGATCGACGCGGACGCCCTCTCCCGCGATGTCGTCGCCCCGAACAGCGAAGGGCTCGCCGCGGTGATCTCCCGCTTCGGGCCCGACGTGCTCACCGCCGAAGGCGCGCTCGACCGCGCCGCACTCGCGACGATCGTCTTCCAGAGCCCGGCCGCAAGGGCCGAGCTCGAGGCGATCGTCCATCCGCGCGTCCGCGCCCGTGCCCGAGAACTCACCGCATCGTTCCCCGACGACGCCATCGTCGTCCAAGACATTCCGCTCCTGGCCGAAACCGGCCAGGCGCCCGGCTTCCACCTCAACATCGACGTGGAAGCGCCGCGAGAGCTCCGGCTCGAACGGCTCGCCGAGCGGGGCCTGCCCCGCGACGACGCCCTCAAACGCATCGACGCCCAGGCCTCCGACGCGGAGCGCCGCGAAGCCTGCGACGTCGTTCTCTACAACCGCGACAGCGTGCACGATCTGGAACGCCGCGTCGCCATGCTCTGGGAGGAGCGCATCGTCCCCTACGCCGAGAACCTGCTGGCCGACCGCGCCGAGCAGCGCCCCGAAAAGATTCAGTACGTCGAATACGACCCCGCCTGGCCGCGGCGCTTCGAGCACCTGGCCGCGCGGCTGCGTCGCGTGCTAGGCCCCAGTGCCGTCCGCATCGACCACATCGGCTCCACCGCCGTCGCCGGTTTCCCCGCCAAGGACGTCATCGACATCCAGGTGACCGTCGTGTCGCTGCCGATCATCGACACCTTCACCGAAGCCCTCGGCGACGCCGGGTTCTTCGGCCGCGTGGGCTTCGACTCGCCCAAGCCCGAATACTCCGACGTCGAGGACTGGGAGAAGCGCTTCTACGGCTACGCCGACCCCGGGAACATCGCCCAGATCCACTTCCGGGCGATCGACAGCCCCGGGCAGCGGTTCGCCCTGCTCTTCCGCGACTGGCTGCGCGCCGACCCCCAGGCGCGGGCCGACTACGCCCAAGCCAAGGGCGTGCTCGCGGCGAAATTGGACTCCACCACGGATTACGTCGAGGCGAAGGAGCCGTGGTTCGACCACGAGGGCTGGCCCCGCGCGAACCGCTGGGCCGCCGAGACCGGCTGGCACGCCCCGGTTTGTTAAGAGACCCGAGGGAACGGGCCCGGTCACCTGACCGGGCC
>DATABR010000380.1:0-7033 GCA_036259435.1 Glycomyces sp. | reverse complement strand
GCCCGGGCCGGGCGCCGTCGGTGCTAGCCCTCGGCCATCAAGTTCTCGAACTCCTCCTGAGACTTCTCGATGAGCTGGTCGATGGTGATCTGGTCGTCCATCATCTCGATGCGGCTCTGGCGGAAGAAGGTGTTGAACGTGCTGTGGTTCGGGTTGGTGGGCTCGTTGGCGTACCAGGCGAGCTTGGGGTTCTCCAGCAGTGAGAAGTAGTCGGCGGCGCCGGGGATCGAGTCGTTGCGCGTGACCTCGGCGGATTTCTTGATGTTCGGGGAGACGACGCCGGTCTGCTCCATGAGGTCGCAGGCGGCCACGGAGTAGTAGAACTCGAGGAACTCGACGGCGGCGTCGTACTGCGCGCCGTCCTCCTGGGCCTGGGTGGAGATCGCGATGCCTGCGGCGGTGTCGCCGTTGACGGAGTTCTTGAGGACGTTGAGGGTGCCGTCGTCGGCGGGGATGACGAAGAGGCCCGCGTTGAACTCGGGGTCGACCTTGGCGATGTCGTTGAGGCGCCAGAGGCCGGCCGAGGAGGTCGCCATGATCGCCTGGCCGTTGATGAGCAGGGTGGAGGTCTGAGCGTCCTGGGTGGACTGCCAGCCTTCGAGGGCGTACTCGTCGGTGATGGTCTTCAGGCGCTCCATCGGGTCGCGCAGGTCGGCGACGGTGGCCTCACCGGCTTCGACGGTGTTCCAGTAGCCGCCGTTCTCGGTGTACTGGGCGAAGGTGGGGGCGGCGAGGGGCTTCCAGATCTGGTCGGAGGGCCAGACCTCGGCCGCGGCCATGGCGAGCGGCACGTCGCCGTTGGCCTTGATGGCGTCCATGAGGGCGATGAACTCGGCGTAGGTGGTGGGCACGGCGAGGGCGTGCTCCTCGAAGTAGTCCTTGTCGTAGACGATGTTGAAGCCGATCTCGCCGTTGAGGGCGGTGCTCGGCACGATGTAGACCTCGCCGTCCTCGGCGGGTGCGTACACCTCGTCGCTGAGCAGGGAAGTGACGCTTTCGGGGATGGGCGCGATCTTGCCGGCGTCCATGTACGTGAGGGTGTCGCGCATGTCGACCAGGGCGGGCCAGTTGCCGGTGGCGTCGATGGTCTTGAGGGCGGTGGCGTAGTCGGAGGAGGCCGGAAGCGGCTCGGGTTCGACCACTACCGTGTCGCTCTGGGCGTTGAACGCCTCGGTGACCGCGGCGACGACCTCGTTCCAGGTGGCGTCGCCGGTCGCGTAGAGGAAGCGGATCAGGGTCTTCCCGGAGCCGTCGCCGCCGGCCGAGGGGCCGCACGCGGCGAGCGCGGGAGCGGCGGCGGCCAGTGCCGCTGCGCCTGCCGCGGACCGGACGACCGCGCGGCGCGACAGGCCCCGTTCGGACGGGCCTTCGATGTGGGCGGCATGCGCTGTCGCGTTGCTCATGGGGATGCTCCTTCGCACGAGAGGATTGCCGAAACGTCATAGAAATCGGATTCTATGAATCTAGGCGAGTGTCGCTCATGACACAAGGCCAGTTTGCAGAATCGTTACCGAACGCGGTCGCGCGTGTAGCGGGGCTCAGTAAATGCGCAGCTGAGTAGCGGTTCGACGCGGACCGGTTTCCGGAGCTGGCGGGGGACTGACACGGATCCTGCGGCTCCCCTATAGTAGAAATCGCTTTCTATAAAGTCGATCGAAGGAGCACCCCCGATGGCCGATCGCCCCCACGCACTGCTTGCCATGAGCCCCCAGTTCCTGCCGCTGCTGTTCCCCCGCCCGCTCATGGACCGGCTGCTCGGCGCGCTCGACTTCGATCCCGCGCTGATCGTGGAGGACTTCGCGAACCCGGCCGCGGTGGCGGCGCTTTGCGAAACGGAGGTGATCGTCTCCAGTTGGGGCGCACCGCCGCTCGACGAGACCGTGCTGGAGGCGGCCCCGAAGCTGCGGGCATTGCTCCACGCGGCGGGCTCGGTCAAGCACCTCGTCGGCGCCCCCGTCTGGGACCGCGGCGTGCTCGTCGCCTCCTCGGCCGAGGCGAACGCCCTGCCCGTGGCCGAGTACACCTTGGCGACGATCCTCTTGGCGGGCAAGGGGATCTTCGAGCTTCGCGAGGACTTCCGGGCGCGGCGCGGCTTCAAGCTCGGGCACATCCACGCCGCGGTGGGCAACTTCGGCCGCACCATCGGCGTCGTCGGGGCCTCCAAGATCGGCCGCCGGGTGCTGGAGCTGCTGCGGCCCTTCGACTTCACGGTACTCCTGGCCGACCCCTATGTGGACGAGGCGGAGGCCGCCTCGCTGGACGCCGAATTGGTGGATTTGGACGAGCTGGTCGCCCGCGCCGACGTCGTCACCGTCCACGCGCCCGAGCTCGCCGAGACCAAGGGCCTGATCGACGCCTCCCGTCTCGCGGCCATGAAGGACGGCGCGGTGCTGGTGAACACCGCCCGCGGCAAGCTCGTGGACACCGACGCGCTCACCGCCGAGGTCGCCTCCGGGCGGCTTTCGGCGATCATCGACGTCACGGAGCCCGAACCGCTCCCGACCGGCTCGCCGCTGTACGACCTCCCGAACGTCTACCTCACCCCGCACGTGGCCGGCTCCCATGGCAACGAACTGGCCCGCATGGGCCTGCACATGGTCGAGGAGGCCGAACGGCTCGCCGCGGAGAAGCCGCTCCAGCGCCTGGTCGACCCCCGTCTGCTGTGGAGGCAGGCGTGAACCGGTCGGCCGTGCGGGCCGCTGCCCTGCATTAATCTTGCGGTGAACCACCGACGGAAGGAGACGCGAGTGCGCGAGGAGTCCGGGAGCGGCAAGCGGCCCACGGTCAAGGACGTGGCCGCCCGGGCGGGAGTGTCCGCGCCCACGGTCTCTCGGGTTCTCTCCGGGAACTACCCCGTGGCCGCGTCCACCCGCGCGCGGGTCCTGCGGGCCATGCGCGACCTCGACTACGTCGTCAACGCCCAGGCCCGGGGCCTGTCGGGGACCACGACCAAGACCGTCGCCTTCGTGGTGGACGACGTGACCGGCCCGTTCTTCGCCCACATCGCCCGCGGCGTGGAGCAGCAGGCGGCCTCCGAGGGACGCCTGTGCCTGCTGCTGACGACCCACGGCGACCCCATGCGCGAACTCGCCGTCGTCGACCTCATGCGCGAGCAGCGCGCCGAGGCCGTCATCCTCGTCGGCGGCGCGCTCAACGAGGAGCACTTCACCGAGCGCATGATCGGCTTCGCCCGCGCGCTCGACAAATCCGGTTCCCGCCTCGTCCTCTGCGGACGGCCCTCGCTCGGCGAAGGCGTCCCGGCCCAGGTGGTCAGCTACGACAACCAGGGCGGCGCGTACGCGATGACCGCGCACCTGCTCTCGGCCGGGCACCGCCGCATCGCCTACCTCGGGCGCGCGATCGGGCTGTCCACCACGGACGAGCGGATCGAGGGCTTCCGCGCCGCCCATGCCGACCACGGCGTCGAACTCGACGAATCGCTCATCGTCCCCGGCGAGTTCTCGCGCGAGAGCGGCCACGAGCTCACCAAGCGGCTGCTGGCCGAACGCGGCGACGTCACGGCGGTCTTCGCCTCCACCGACATGGTCGCCATCGGCGTGTACAAGGCCCTGCGCGAGGCAGGGCTCCGGATTCCCGAGGACATGTCAGTGGTCGGCTTCGACGACATCCCCTTCGCCGCCGACCTCGCCCCCGGCCTGACCACCGTCCGCGTCCCGCACGAGCAGTTGGGCCGCGAAGCGGTGCGCCTCGGCCTCCAGGGAAGCGCCCCGAGCCAGATCGTCCTCGGCACGCATATCGTGGTGAGAGGATCGGTGTCCCGCCCCCGATCCCGAGACGCGAGGAGCGGCCGATGAGCGAGGACCCTCCCGCACTGCCGCTTTTCGGCGACGACCCGCCGCGGCCGCTCGCCGATCGCCTGCGACCCAGGACACTCGACGAGGTCGTCGGCCAGGAGCACCTGCTCGCCTCCGACGCACCGATCGGGCGCATGGTCGCGCGCCGCCAACTCGTGTCCCAGATCCTGTGGGGTCCGCCCGGCTGCGGCAAGACCACCATCGCGCGGCTCCTCGCCGAGGAGACCGACCTCGCCTTCGAGCCGCTGTCAGCCACGTTCTCGGGAGTAGCGGACCTGCGCAAGGTGTTCGCCGCCGCGCAGCAGCGACGCTCGATCGGCCAGGGCACCATGCTTTTCGTCGACGAGATCCACCGCTTCAACCGCGCCCAGCAGGACAGCTTCCTGCCCTATGTGGAGGACGGCACGATCGTCCTGGTCGGGGCGACCACCGAGAACCCCAGCTTCGAACTCAACGGCGCGTTGCTCTCGCGCTGCCAGGTGTTCGTTTTGAACCGCCTCGACACCGCCGCCCTGGAGACGCTCCTCGAACGCGCCGAGGAGGCCACCGGCCGCGCGCCGCTCACCGACGAAGCACGGAACGCGCTCATCGCCATGGCCGACGGCGACGGCCGGTACCTGCTCAACATGATCGAGCAGCTCCAAGCCCTGCCCGAAGGCGCCGGCCCGCTGAACACCGCCGGGCTCGCCGAGCAGATCCAGAAACGCGCACCGCTGTACGACAAGGCCCAGGAAAGCCACTACAACCTCATCTCGGCCCTGCACAAGTCGATGCGCGGCTCCGACCCCGATGCGGCGTTGTACTGGCTCGCCCGAATGCTCGACGGCGGTGAAGACCCCCTCTACATCGTCCGCCGGATCGTGCGGTTCGCAGGCGAGGACATCGGGATCGCCGATCCGCAGGCCGTGCAGCAGGCGCTGGCGGCATGGGACGTGTACGAGCGCCTCGGCTCCCCCGAAGGCGAACTCGCGATCGCCCAGGCCGTGGTGTACCTGGCGACCGCGCCCAAGTCGATCGCCGTCTACAAGGGATTCAGTGCCGCGACGGCCAGTGCCCGCAAGACCGGTTCGCTCATGCCGCCCATGCACATCCGCAACGCGCCGACACGCCTGATGAAGGACCTCGAGTACGGCAAGGGCTACGAGTACGACCCGGAGACCGAGACCGGCTTCTCGGGCGCGGACTACTTCCCCGACGGGATGGACCGCGAGACCTTCTACCGCCCCACCGAGAACGGCTACGAGGCGCGGATCCGCGAACGGCTCGAACAATGGGCGCGGATGCGCGCCGAGGCGGGCGACGAATAGTCGGATTCCGTGCCGCCGGCCGGCCTGATCGCGGCCGAGTCTTGACAACGCTCTCCAGTCCGTTCACTATTGATCGAAAATGTTAGATGTTGAGATGGATGCTCCGCATTGGCGTGCGGGGCGGCTCGGAGGCGCACGTCATGTCGATGAGGACGCGACCGGTCAAGGCCGTATTGCTGCGGTATTCGAGCGCTTGGGCCACAAAAGCTTTGGCCGCCGCCGTGGCCGCCGTGCTGCTGCTCGCCGGTTCTGCCGCGAGCGCGAAGCCGACCCCGTCGCAGGAAGGCGATCCCGTGCCCGTCGGGCAGACCTGGCTCGACACGGACGGCGATCCGATCCAAGCCCACGGCGGCGGATTCCTCGAGTACGACGGCTGGTACTACTGGGTCGGCGAGAACAAGCGCCACAACTCCGCACTGTTTCTGGCCGTCAGCCTCTACCGGTCGCAGGACCTCGCGAACTGGGAATTCGTGGGCGACCTGCTGACCCAGGACACCCCTGGCGTCTGCGACACCGGCACGTACGAGGGCACGGCGTGCAAGATCGAGCGGCCGAAGCTCGTCCACAACGAGGCCACCGACCAGTTCGTCCTCTGGGGCCACTGGGAGACGGCCGAGAACTACGCCGCCTCGCACCTGATCGTCGCCACCAGCGACACCATCGACGGCGACTACGGTATCGTCCGCAACTTCCGGCCCGGCGTCGGCGAGGTCGCCACCGAGCACGCCGACCCCACCTACCCCGGCACGGACGGCAAGTGGGGCTATGGCTCTCGCGACTTCACCGTCTTCCAGGACCCCGACAGCGGCGAGGCGTTCCTGGTGTCCTCTCAGGACCACCTGAGCATGCGCGTCTACCCGCTCACCGCCGACTTCACCGACGTGGACTGGCGGAACTCGTACCCGCTGTTCGAGAACCGGCGGCGCGAGGCCCCGGCCCTGGCCAAGATCGACGGCGAGTACGTCATCATCACCTCGGCCCAGTCAGGCTGGTACCCCAACCAGGCCATGTACGCCACCACCGGCGACATCGCCGACCCGGGCGGCTGGTCCGAACTCACCCCGGTCGGGAACAACACGACCTACTACAGCCAGCCGACGAACATCATGACCATCGAAGGCGGCGACGGCACCAGTCAGTACCTCTACATGGGCGACCGCTGGAACCCCGGCGCGCTCGGTTCCTCGACGTACGTGTGGCTCCCGCTCGAAGTGAGCGAATCCGGTCTGGCGATGGGCTTCCATCCCGAATGGAGCTTCGACTCCTCCACTGGCACCATCGTCGTCCCCGACGTCGAGCTCGTCTCCGAGGGCCGGCCGGTCACCGCGGCGTCGTCCGACGCGGCCTATCCGCCTGGCGCGGGGAACGACGGGATCGCCTACAACCTCAATACGCGCGGCGACAACACCAACTACTACCGGCCGCCGGGCGTGCCGTTCACCTGGGCGGTCGACCTGGGCCGCCCCCGCGACCTCAGCCGCGTCGACCTGAGCTGGCGCAGCTACAACGGCTCGGAGACCTACAGCCGGTACACCGTCTCGGCGAGCGTCGACGGCGAGACGTGGGTGCAGTCGGCCGACCGCTCCGACAACACGACCGTGGGCTTCACGACGGATGCGCTCACCGGGCATTACCGCTACGTCCGCATCGAGGTCGCCAATGTGGTCAACGACCACAACGGCAACGGCGCCGCCTGGGCCGCGGGCCTGGTCGAAGTCCAGGTCTACGCGAACGTGCCGGGCCACTCGGACTGCCCGTGGCATGGCGAGGGGCACCACGGCAACCACTGAGCGCACGGCGCCTGTGAACTGCTCATAGCCGAGCGGACGGCCAGCGCCGATCAGGACTCACGGGCACCGTAGAGGCGCAGAACGCTTCGGCGCAGCGCAGCCGACGCCTCTGGAGCGGCCC
>DATABR010000379.1:0-3199 GCA_036259435.1 Glycomyces sp. | reverse complement strand
GGGCCGCTTGCGCGGCCCGGCAGGGCGCTTGGTGTCGATGGCGGTGGCCGTCAAGGGTTACTCACAGGTGATGTTCTCGTTGAGACCCGCGATGATGTTCGCGATGGTCGTGGACACGTCCTGCTCGCCGTTGGCGAGCTTGACGGCCTCGTCCCTGATCGGGTCGGCGTCGCCGCCGGCGGCCTGGCCCTTGTAGACCATCTCGAGTCCTTCCCGCACCTGGGCGCCGGAGATCGGGTCGGACGCGGCGATCTCCTCGTTGTAGAGGTCGAAGCTGGCCTGCGAGGCGCCGTAGTCGATGTCGAGGCCCTGGATCACCGGCAGGAACCCCGAGATCTCCGAGATCTCGGTGTAGTTCTCGGCGGAGAACAGCCAGTTGAGGAAGTCGATCGCGGTCTTCGACCGGTCGTTCTTGTAGACGACGATGTAGCCGCCGCCGAGGTTGGTGGCGCGCCGGGTCTGGGCCGGCATGAGGGCCGAGGCCCATTCGAAGTCGGAGATGTTGGCCTGGAAATCGGCCACCTGCCACGAACCGGAGTAGTAGGCCGCGACCTGGCCGCTCTTGAACAGTGCGTTCGGGTCGTCGCCGGAGACCCACACCGAGCGCGGCATGACGTCGTCGTCGTTGATGTTCGCGAAGAGCTCGAGGGCGGCGGTGGTGGCGGCCTCGTCGGTCGAGTACTTGCAGTCGTCGCCGAGCGTGAAGCCGTCGCTGCCGAACTGGTACATCATGGCGCGCAGGCGGTGCGAGGACGGGTCCATGACCAGGCCGTAGCGCGCTCCAGTGGCGGTCTTAACCTCCTTGACCGCGGCGATGAACTCGTCCCAGGTCCAGATCTGGTCCGGGGTGGTCGGGTAGGACACTCCGGCCTGGTCGAACAGGCTCTTGTTGACGTACAGGCCCACGGCCGTGAGGTCGGTCAGGAAGGTCGGGATCGCACCTTCCTCGTTCTCGACGAGCAGGTTCTCCATGACCCCCTGCTCGGTCGCCACGTCGGTGAGGTCTTCGAGCTGGTTCATCCAGATCGGGTCGATCGCGGTGACGCGGGCGAGGTCGGGCAGGCCGTCGGCCTGGGCGGCATTGCGCAGACGGGTGTTGAAGTCGTCGTACGGAATGTCGTCGATGTCGACCGTGATGCCGGTTTCCTCGAGGTACTTGTCGGCCATCTTCTGGAAGCCGCCGCCCTGGTTGGCGTCGCCGGACAGCCAGAACTTCAAGGTGTTGCCGTCGCCCTCGTCGTCGCCGCCGCCGATGAAGCCGCAGGCGCTGAGGGGCAGGGCCGCCGCGCCGGCGGTGCCGGCGCTCAGAACGAGTCTTCTCTTCATTGAGCTCTCTCTTCGGGAAACGGGCCCGCCAGGGCCCGGTCGGGGTTCGGAGCGAGCACGAGCGGGCCGTGCGTTCGCCTGTACGCCGCTACGTGTGCCAAGTCACCTGTATAGCGCTTGCCCGACGATAGCAGATGTTTCCTAACGCGCGACAGTAGCGCGCGAAAGGTGGTATTGAACTGCAACTTTTCCGAGTGGATCGGATCCGCCAGACCGTACTCTAGGCCGTCTTCGCCTCGGCTTTCGCCGGTTCCTCGGAAGCGTTCTCGCTCGCCTCAGGCGTCGGCGCGTCTTCCTTCCGTTCGGCATCCATGGCTTCGGCGGCCTCGTCGGCGGCCTGTTTCAGCAGCTCAGCCGTCCGCTGGGCGGTGCGTTCGGCCGCATCGAAGAGGGTCGCGGCGATGACGAGGGTCGAGCCGACGAGGACGAGGGCCAGTCCCGCGGCGCCGCCGGAGACGAGGTAGGGCATCTGGCCGTCGACGTAGGCGAGCTCGGCCATGCCCATCCAGGCGAAGGTGATGACGACGCCGCCGGCCATCCAGAAAAGGATGCCGAGCAGTCGTAGACGAGTTGTGGGGGAACCGGACACAGTCACTCCATTATGGTCTCTGAGTGGATTTCACAAGTTCGCTACCGCGAGGTAACCAAATCTATCAATATCTTGGTACCGTGTGACAGATGCCATAGCCCGTTTTCTCCCGAAGGGTGGCCTTACATGGTGAACCATCCCCCCGGCGCGATCCGCCGTCACGTCCTCGCCGCCACCGCGGCGACCCTCGCCGCGACCGGCTTCGCGGCTACTCCTGTCCAAGCCGAGACCGCACCTGAAGAAACAGCACAGATCCTCGGCGCCGACAGCCCCGACGCGATCCCCGGTTCCTACATCGTCGCCTTCGACGACGGAGTCGACGCCGCGGTCGTGGACGACTTCGGCGGTGACGTCGAGACCGTCTTCGGCACCGTCGGAGCCGTGCTCGCCACGATGAGCGAAAGCGAGGCCGAGCGGCTCGCAGCCGACCCCGCCGTCGCCTACGTCGAGCAGAACCAGGTGATCGAGGTCCAGGCGACGCAAGACGACCCGCCCTCGTGGGGCCTGGACCGGATCGACCAGGCGGCGCTGCCGCTCTCGACCTCCTACACCTATCCCAACGCCGGTGAAGGCGTCACCGCCTACATCATCGACACCGGGATCTGGGCCGGCCACGAGGAGTTCACCGGGCGCACCGGCACCGGCTACTCCGCGATCGCGCCCGGACTCCAGGGCCTCGACTGCAACGGCCACGGCACCCACGTGGCCGGCACCGTGGGCGGCACCGACTACGGCGTGGCCAAGGCGGTCACGCTCGTGCCGGTACAGGTCCTCAGCTGCGCGGGCTCCGGCACCACCGCCGGGGTCATCCAGGGCGTCGACTGGGTCACCGAGAACGCCGTCAAGCCCGCCGTGGCGAACATGAGCCTCGGCGGCGGCATCAGCGACGCGCTCGACGAGGCCATCGCGGCCTCGATCGACTCAGGTGTCACCTACGCGGTGGCCGCGGGCAACGAGACCGCCGACGCGTGCGGCGTCTCCCCGGCCCGCACGTCCGAGGCGATCACGGTCGCGGCCTCGCGCATGGACGACGCCCGCGCCGACTTCTCCAACTTCGGCGAGTGCGTCGACGTCTTCGCCCCCGGCGAGGACATCGAGTCGGCCTACCTGCTCGGCCTCACCCAGACGCTCAGCGGGACCTCCATGGCCTCGCCGCACGTCGCCGGGGCCGCCGCGGTCTACCTCTCGGCCCATCCGGACGCCAGCCCCGCCGAAGTCGCGGACGCCTTGACGGGCGCGGCCACCTCGGGAGCCGTCAGCGACGTCCAGGGCAGCCCGAACCTG
>DATABR010000378.1:0-15338 GCA_036259435.1 Glycomyces sp. | reverse complement strand
TCATGCACGGCATCGCAACGGGATCACAAGCGCCATTGCTGGTTGCTGCCGGTGTGGCAGTCCCACTGCTGAAGGCCGATGCCGTCGGCGGTCGAACTGGCGGGCACATCAAGGCATTTCCCGCTGTGGCGCGCCTCGATCCGGAAGTTGCCACCGCCGAGGTCGCGAACCAGCCACTGCTGGTTCTGGCCGCCGTTGCACGTCCACTGGATGACGGAGGCGCCATTGTCCATCGATCTCGAGCTGACGTCCAGGCACTTGCCCGAGGTTTGCGAGACGATGCGGGAATAGCCGCCCTCGACGCTCTCGAGCCGCCACTGCTGCGAGGCCGCGTCGCTGCACGCTTCCTGCACGATCTTCGCGCCGTCGGCCGCCGAGCCGCCCGACACCGAAGCGCACTTGCCCGAGTGCCGCGCCGTCATCGTCCCCGAGTCGGTGGGCTCCCCCGGCTCGACCAGGTCCACCAGCCGGGAGGTGAGCACCGGAACGTAGAACTCGGTGATGCCCGCGATGTTTGGGTGGGTGCCGGTGCCGCCGGTGCCCGGATAGCCGCCCACGAGGTTGTCGAACGTGTAGGCCACGCGCTGCGCGTCGACGCGGGTGTCGAACGTCGTGTCGTCGAAGACGTCGGCGACCGCGACCCCCCACTTGTCGGCGGCCTGCAGGTTGACCTCGCGCAGGGCGAGCTGAATGTTCCAGTCCCTAGAACCGAGCTTGTGGACGGTCACGTACACGAGTTGGGCGGTGGGCCACTTCTGCTTCATGGCCTGAATGGTCGCTTCGAGTGATCCGGCGTACGTGGCGGTGTCGAAGTCCCCGGGATCGAAGGAGTCGCTCACGCCGCCCATCCGGTACCCCGGCTGCTCCAAGAGGGTGATCGCATCGTTCGTACTGCCGTTGAAGACCACGAAATCGGGCGCTTGGGCGCTGGCCGACCGAACCTGGGTGAGAATCTTCCGGTTGGTGCCTTCGGCGACCGGCCCCACGGTCGCGCCGTTCACCGCGTACTTCGTCAGTCGCATTCCCTCGCGTTCAGCGACGAAATCCACGAAACCGCGGGGGTACGTGTGCCCGTATACGATGCTGTCCCCGAAGGCGTAGACGGTCTTGCCGTCCAAGGCGCCGAAGGCCGCGTTGTCGGGTCGGACCAGGCGAAAGTTGTCGATCGACTGCGTGCCGGTGCCGTAGTAGTTCGCGGCGACGATCTTCGCGAGGTTCTTCCCGGTGATGTTCCCGGTGCCCGAGGCCATCACTCTCGGCGCGGAGGCCTTGCTGGTGATCGAGTATTGGACCTTGCCGAGGGTGAAGTCCAGGTGCAGATCGACCGTGTACCACTGCGTCCGGTCGAAGGCGACCTTCGTCCAGTTCGGATTGAGCGAGTCCGGGGCGGCGGTGGAGTCCGAGTCGGGCCCTGCCACGGCATGGCGGAGCTCGGACCCGGTCGCGGCGATCGCGAAGACGAGCCGTCCTGCGTCGTCGCGCAGTTCCAGTCCCGTCTTCATGCCGCTGTTGGTGATCGCGGTCCTCCAGTCGAAGCGCAGATCGAGCGTCGGCTCGCTCAGCACGGACGATGCGAAGGGGCGCACGGACGTCGTGTAGTTCTCCATGCCGTCCGTGACGTACAGGACGCCGTCGCCGATTCTGGCGCCGTTGTCGAACCCGAAGTTGGCGGGATCGGTCTGCGCGCCGAAGGTCTCGTCGATGAACGTCGTCCCCGTGGACTCGGAGGCCGCGGCCCCACCAGGGGCGATGAAGGCCGAGCAGGCGAGGGCTCCCGCGATGGCCAGACCGAGCCGCCGTCGCCACCGAGCGCCCTTCCGGCCAAGGATGGTGTTCACATTGATCTCCTTTGATCTCAAGATGGAGGTCGATCCGGGGGGCCGACCGCACCGGCGGGGTCAGAACCGCCACTGCTGGTTCTGGCCGCCGTGGCACTCCCACTGCTGGAGGCTGACACCGTCGGCCGTGGAATTGCGCGACACATCCAGGCACTTGCCGCTATGGAGCGCCACCAGTCGGACATGGCCGTTTCCGCTGTCGCGCACCTGCCACTGCTGGTTCCGGCCGCCGTTGCAAGTCCACTGGATCACCTTCGCGCCGTTGCTCCTCGAGCTGGAGCTCACGTCCAGGCACCGATCCGAGAGTGAGGAGACGATCCGGTAATAGCCGTCGCCGACGCTCTCGATCCGCCACCGCTGCGCGGCCGCGTCGCTGCACAATTCCTGCACGATCCCCGCACCGTTGTCCGCCGAACCGCCCGACACCGCAGCGCACTTGCCCGAGTGCCGCGCGGTGACAGCGGTCCTCATCGCGACCTGCACGTCGTCGACATGGACCGCGCCGCGCTCGCCGCCGTTGGCGTACCAGGCGATCCGCGCGACACCGGTCATGGAGTTGCGGAACGCGGCGTTCGAGACGACCCGCTGACCGTCGACATCGAGGCTGAACCGCTGGGCGTCGGTGTCAATGGTGAGCGTGATCCGGTACCACCGCCCCGATTCGTACGTGCCGACGAGGCTCGAGGAACTCCCCTGGTACGCCAGGATCTCGCCGCGGGCGAAGGCGACACTGACCGCCGGAAGCCCGGCGGAGTTGTACACATAGGGCAGACCGAACCAGCCGCCCTCGGCGTCGTCGCGCATCACGCTGGCCTCGACGGTGACGCTGCCCCGCAGCGGGTCGGCGAAGACGCGGGCGAGGTTGGTGCCGTACGCCCCTCCGCCTTCGGCGGTTCGGGTGAGCAGGACGCTCTTGTCGCTCGCCGACGGGGTCTCGACGATGTCGACCGCGTTCTCGGAGGCGGTGACCCGCCATCCGTCGGCCCCGTTGGACAGCGGTCCCGTCGCGAGGCCGTCGAAGGTCTCGTCCACTCCGTACACCGCGGTGCTCGAGGCTTCGAACGCGCCGATGTCGGTGGCCGAGCCGCTCGGCACCGCCGCGCCGGCGAAGTCGCGTCCGCCGTTGTCGGCGATCTCGACACCCGCATCGATGAAGACCGATCCCTCGCGGAGCGCGAAGTTCGCGGCGGTGTCCAGGCGGGGACCGTTCTCGTTCCCGTGCGGACCCGTGACGCCTGCGTTCACGAACAAGGGGTCGCCCACCACGGCGCCGCCGTCGCGCGACGGTGGCGTGAGGTTCGACGAGTAGCCGTTGCCCTGATAGGTCAGGTTCGTCGGCGTGTCGAATCGGACGTCGGAACGCGCCGAGGAGAACAGGTTGCCACTCAATGTCACGGACCCGTTGACGGGGCCGCTGACCATGTTCGGCGCGCTGGCGCTGTGGAAGACGTTGTTGTAGATCTGAGCGGTCGTGCCGGACTGCTGGGACATGTGGAGGTTCCACCGCGTCGAGCCGGTCACGACGTTGTAGCGGACGACGGCGCTGCCGAAGCGCGCCGATCCGCAGCCGCACACGAGGATGCCGTCTTCGTTGTCGTGCAGGTAGTTGTACTGGAACAGCTGGTTGGTGGTGGCGATGTCGGGGTCCATGCCGTTGCCGTCGGCGCTGCCGTTGGCCCGTTCGGTCCCGAAGACCTCGTTGAACTGGACGGTGACCCGGTCGGCGGCGTAGGTCTCGATGCCGGAGACGCCGACACGGTCGACCACGTTGTCCTCGACGAGACCGTCGCGGACATTGGTGAGGTAGACGCCGTTGGCGCCGTATTCCGTGCCCTGCTGCGTGATGTAGTTGCCGCGGATCGTGACGTCGGTGTGCGGGGCGAACCGTTCATCGTCGGCGGTGCGGCGGGTGCCCCAGCCGGTTTCGACCGCGCCCGGGGCGTCGCCGGTGTACTGCTTGACGGTGATGCCCGCGAACGAGGTGTTCTTGATCGTCGAGTCGGCGACGGTGATGCCGGCGAACACGGTCGGGTTCCCCGGAGCGGTGATGTCGGGGACCGAGGAGAGGAAGATGATGCCGCCGGTGTTCTTCGAGCGGTCCCAGCCGGTGCGGAAGGTGATGCCCGGGCTGTTGTCGGCGGGGTCGCCGCCGATCCACTTGGTGTCGCCGGTGACGTCGTGGACGTCCACCGAGTCGATCACGAAGTGCCGCAGGGTCTGGCCGTTGTCGCCGTGGATGCCGATCCCGCGCAGGTCGCCGAGGTGGGCCCCCGGTGCGCTGGTCGTCGGTGCCGCGTTCGAGACGTTGAGGTTGCGGATCTCCCAGTACTCCTGGTTGAACAGTCGCACCGCATCGGCGACGGTCCCGGCCCCGACGATCCGGGGTTTGACGCCGGTGCCGTAGCGGTCGACGGTGATCGGCGCAGCGGTGGTGCCGGAGCCCTTCGGCCAGAGCTGCCCGGTCCAGACGTCGCCGGACCGCAGGAGGATCTCGTCGCCGGGGCCGAACGTCGTGGCGTTGACTTTGTCCAGTGTCCGCCACGGCTGATCCGGGCTGGTGCCGGCGTTGCCGTCGCTGCCGGTGGCGCTCACGTAGTAGGTGGTGTCCGCCGCGGCGGCCGGTGCGGCGCTCAGAGCGACGGTCGCGACGACGACCGCCAGCGCGCACACCGCCGCGGCGGCCGTTCGGGCAAGGGGCCGGGGCAGGGATTCTGGGTTGGAGGGCACGTTCTCGTCACTCTTCCTAGAGGCCATCGAAATCGGCCGGTTGCAGGAACCGGTCAGAGCGCTTTGCCCACGGCGGAGGCGAGGTCGGAGGCCGCGTCGGTGATGCCGGGGCCGAACCGAGATGCCGGGGAGCTCGGGGTCGCCTCGGGGACGATCACCTCCTCGGTGGGCCGGGGCAGGCCGCGGTTGAAGCCGGCGTCGGGGGCTTCTTCACGTCAGCAAAGAATAGTGAGCGCTCACTATTGTGTTTTCATCGAAAGTAGTGAGCGCTCCCTGATATGTCAAGATGTTGACATACATCAATGAAAGGAAAACGAGGGATGACGCAACGCACGGTCCCACCGCGGCGTCCGACGATGAAGGAGGTCGCGCAGCTCGCCGGCGTCTCCCAGCAGACGGTCTCGCGGTACCTGCGTTCGAGGAACGGTCTGAAGCCGAACACGCTGGACCGGATCGATGCTGCGGTCAGCGAGTTGAACTACCGCCCCAACCTCGTCGCGAGGTCGATGGCCGCCCGCCGCACCGATCGCCTGGCGGTCCTGATGCCCACCGTGGCCTTCAATCCCGCGCGGATCCTCAACGGGGCAACCGCCGCCGCCGCCGAGGCCGGGTTCACGCTCGAGGTCATCAGTGTCGCGGGCGGCGCCGAGTCGCGGACGGAGCTCATGATCGCGACCGCGGCTTCAGGCCAGGTCGACGGGGTCCTGGTGCTGGCGCCGGTCCTGTCCTCGTTCGAGGATCGCCTGCCGCAAGGGGCGGCGATAGTGGTCTCGGCGGACTTCGACGACGGCATGCGCGGCATAGGCGAACTCACTGACGCCTCGGCGGTTGCCGCGATGATGGGACGCCTCGCCGAGCTCGGCCACAGGCGCTTCCTCCACGTCGCCGGGAACCTCCAGTTCGCCTCGGCGCGAGCGAGGAAGGCCACGTATCTGGAGACGGTGGAGCGGCTCGGGCTCGAGTCGGCGGGCGTCTTCGACGGCGACTGGTCGGGCGAGTCCGGGCGCGGCGCCATCCTGTCGCTCACCGGCGAGTGCATGCCGACGGCGGTGATCGCGGCCAACGACGTCGTCGCCGCCGGTGTCGTGCGAGGCGCCCGGGAGCGCGGTCTGGACGTTCCGCGCGACCTCAGCGTCACCGGCTGGGACGACAACGAGATCGGCCGCTACATGACCCCCTCGCTCACCACTGTGGAGGTCGACCTTGAGGAACTGGGTCGCAATGCGATGGTACGGCTGGTCAAGGCTGTTGCCGACCGAGACCTGGAATCCTCGACGCGCCCGCTCAATCGGGTGATCTGGCGCGAGTCGACGGCAGCGCCGGCGCAACGAAAGCAACGGTTAGAGGCAGCTTCGGCATCATCCTGCGCCGGCGGGCTTTCACGCTGGTCGAGGAGGCGCTGGCCGACACTCGCGTCGTCCTGGTGAACGGCGCGCGGCAAGCGGGCAGGAGCACGCTGGTGTCGGTGATAGGGGAAGACCGAGGCGCGGTCTGTTCAGCCTGGACGACCTTCCGACCCGCCGGGCGGCAGCGGCCGATCCGGTCACGTCCGTCAGCCGCGACGAGTCGATGATCATCGACGAGATCCAACGCGATCCCGAACTGCTGCCGCCGATCAAGTCGACCGTTGACCGCGACGGCCGCCCAGGAAAATTCCTGCTCACCGGATCAGCGCGCTTGCCGTTCGGGCTCAAGATGAGGGCGATTCCCATAGCTGCCATCTGAGTCCGAGACGGATCCTTGGAGCGGATCGGGCATCACCACGACTAGCGACGGTACGGACTCGACGTTGATCCTCAGGCCCGCGGGGGTCGTCGTTTTCATCGTGCGTGGACGCAGAACCTGCACTGACCACGGACCGCTCACGGGGTCGGCCATCCGCCATAGGGGACGGTGATCAGCTCGAGATTGTGGCCGCTGGGATCGAGGAAGTACACGCCGCGACCGCCGTCGTTGCGGTTGATCTCGCCTTCTCGCCCGTGCCCCGGATCGGCCCAATACGTCAGGTCCCGCGCCCGGATCTTGGCGAAGGCGGCGTCGAACTCCTCGTCTGAGACCAGGAACGCATAGTGCTGCGGGGTTATGTCGCCCTTCGGCGCGGTGGCGAAGTCGAGACCGACTCCGTTGGCGGTGGTGACCTGGACGAACGGCCCGAATGTGGTGGTGCCGAGTCCGAGGAGGTCGGCCAGGAACTCGGCTGAGGCCCGCTTGTCTTCGGAGTGGACGATGGTGTGGTTCAGCTCGATGCTCATCCTGTTCCTCGCAAATCCGGTCCGCGCGGGCCCCGTGCGCAAGGCGGAGGCCGACGTGCCCGAGGCGGGCACTGGTACCAGAATATTCACCACCGCTGGACCGCTCGCGGCTTTCGGCGTGGACCGCGACCGAGAATTTCTACGACCGACGGGACGAGCGATCGCGCGCTGTCGGCGCTCCTACCGTTGTTGAGGTTCGCTTTCATTCCGTGACCGGAAGACCTCGATGCAGCAGTGACCGACTCCCCTACGTGCGCTTTCGGGCTGGATGCGGTCGGGCTCGACGACCGCATGCGGCTGTTCAGCTTCATCACCGCCCCTGCACGGCACGACTATCCATGGGTGCTGCGCGCCATCGACCGGGCCCGCGCGAACAGGTCGGCTGTCGACCGAAGCCGTGACGCAGGCGCTCGACGATCTCGCCGAACACGACGGCGACTGCCCCGCGGCGACGAGGTCGACCTGGCCGCACGCCTGGACGCCCTCGACGACTGGGGCGTGCTCGACCGGACCCAGGATGCGGCCCGGGCCGCCACGATCGCCGAATACCGGCGCCGCCACTCGGTCTACCAGTTCACCGAGGCCGGGCACCGCGCGTTCTCCGCCGTAGAGTCGGTGCTCGGCGCGACGATGGCGGAGCACTCGCTGTCGAAGACGGTGTTCAAGAGCCTGCTGAGGAACCTCGAGCAGCTCGTCACCGCCAACCGCGGCGGCGACGGGGACACCGTGCTGGAGCGGTTTAACGACATCGACCGGTCGCTCAACGGCATCGCGGAGCAGGCCGCCCGGTTCTACGCCATGCTCGGGGACCTGGCCCGCACGACCGAAGTCAACGCGGCGAACTTCCAGACTCACAAAGATGCGCTCATCAGCCACCTGCGGGACTTCCACAACGAGCTCCAGCGCTTCGGGTCCGATCTCAACGCACTGATCCTCGCCGAACTGGGCGTGACGGACTCGCCGAAGTTGAGGTCCAAGGCGAGTTCGATGCGCGCCTTCCCAAGAGCCGCAGGCATCGTGATCCGATGCCCACTGCGATGTGCGGAAACTACATTGCAACACGTGCAGTTTTAGCATCGACCTCTGTGTAATGTTGGCATTATGTTCCGGTGAACAGCAATTATGTAACGAGAGCTGCGGACCGTCTCATCGCCGAACTTCTGGAAGGGTTCCCGGCCATTCTCGTGGTCGGACCCCGGGCTTGCGGCAAGACCACGACCGCCAGTCGATACGCTCGGACTTCCATCCGGCTGGACCGCGAAGCGGAAGCTACGGCAGTGATGGCGGATCCTGATGGGGCACTTCAGGAACCTAGGCCAATGCTCCTTGACGAGTGGCAGGAGGTCCCTGGAGTCCTCGGCGCTGTCAAGCGGGCTGTGGATTCGCGCTCAGGGCCGGGCTCCTACCTCATCACCGGTTCGGTCCGATCGGATCTCGAAGCCGAAGGCTGGCCCTTGACAGGGCGGGTGGACCAACCGGCTCAAGCGTCTGGTCAAGGCCCCGAAGCGGTACATCATTGACCCGGGTCTCGCCTGCGCCGTCCTCCAGGTGGATCGTGCGGGCCTCCGCCGCGACGGCGATCTGATGGGGCGCATGCTCGATACGTTCACGGCGAGTCAGCTGCGCGCCGAAGCCAGGCTCTCCGAGTCAGACCCAACGCTCTACCACCTTCGAACCGCTGAACAGCGACACGAGGTCGACCTGCTCGCCGAATATCCTGACGGGACCGTATTCGGATTCGAGTTCAAATCAGCAGCGGCGGTCTCAGCGAAAGATGCGCGCCATCTGGCGTGGCTTCGCGATGAACTCGGACGACCTCCTGCTCCGAGTAGGTTGGCGACGGTCGAATCGTCCACGTCGTTGAAGCCACTCAGGATGTGCGTATTTGTTCGTTATCGAATTGTTTCATTGAAATATCACGATGAGTTGTGTTAGCGTGTCCGCTGACGGAGCATGCTCCAGCGTGAGCCGTCGAGGTACGCGGTGGCATTCCCCGGCATCGCACACCGCATGGCGCTAGGAGCTCCATGCACCACGACCACTTGACCGAACCACGTCCCGTGCCCCGGCGAACTGCCGCAGACTTCCGGCGCGCGACTGTCAAATCGCCTCCGGATGATCCGGAGGCCGGCGCCTCACCCATTCCCCGATCGGGCGCATGCCCGTGGCGCGTCTTCGGTTTCAAGGGTTCTCACACCTCGCCGTTCTTCCGCGTGTCCTGACCCGCGATCCTGCGGCGTCGACGCACCGGCGGCGACTCCGCGCCCGCACTCCTCCCTGGTCGGCCGAGCGTTTCCGGCTGCATCACCTCGAACCGCATCAGGTGTACGTCGACTGCGCCCACCACCAAGGTTGGTGCGCTGAAGCCCCCTACGAGCACAAGGAGCATCGATGACGAAGCATCATCCAAGCCGCCGCATATTCCTGCGGGGCGCGGCCGGGACGCTCATCGCCGTGACCGCGGCGAACGCGTTCCCGGCCCACCCGGGCCAGGCCGCGCCGGCGGTGCAACCCGCCTTTCCCGACCTCCCACGCGCGGAAGCGGGGTTCGCGCACCCCGGGCTGCTGCACAGCGGCGCGGACTTGGAGCGCATGCGCACTGCCGTTGCAGGCCAGGAGGAGCCGGTCTACGCCGGGTTCGAGGCCATGGCCTCGAACCGCAGGTCGTCCTACGGCTATACGATCCGCAACACCGGCCAGATCACGTCTTGGGGCCGCGGCCCGACCGACCACACGAGCGAGGCGGCCGAGGACGCCGGGGCCGCCTACCAGAATGCGCTCATGTGGGCGGTTACCGGCGACGAGCGGCACGCGGACAAGGCCCGCGACATCCTCAACGCATGGTCGTCGAGCCTTGAGATCATCACCGGCGCCGACGGCCAGCTCGGGGCCGGACTCCAGGGCTTCAAACTGGTGAACGCCGCGGAGATCCTGCGGCACAGCGGCTACGGCAGCTGGTCTGATGAGGACATCGCCAAGTGCGAGGCCTCTTTCAAGACTGTCTGGTACCCATCGGTCTCGGGTTACGCACTGTTCGCGAACGGCAACTGGGACGTGGCCGCCTTGCAGCTGATCATCGCGATCGCCGTGTTCTGCGACGACCGGGTGATGTTCGAGGACGCGGTCCGCTATGCCGTGGGCGGGGCCGGAAACGGCTCGATCACGAACATCGTGGTCGACGAGACCGGCCAGGGCCAGGAGAGTGGACGCAGCCAGGCCTACGCGCAGCTCGCGATCGGCCTCCTGACCGACACCGCCGAGATCGCCTGGAATCAGGGAGTCGACCTCTACGGGTACGCGAGCGGCCGCATCCTCGCAGGCTACGAGTACATCGCGCGCTACAACCTCGGCGAGACCGTGCCGTTCACACCCGACCTCGACCGGACCGGGAAGTACCTCAAGACCGTCGTCTCGGCGAACAACCGGGGCCAGTACCGGCCCATCCACGAGCTGGCCTACGCCCACTTTGTGAGCCGGATGGGGCTGGAGGCCCCGTACACCGAACGGGTCGTCTTCCGCGGCCGCGGCGGCGAGCGGATCATCGAAGGCGGCAACGACGACCACCCCTCTTGGGGCACTTTCACGTTCGCGCGTCCTCCGGTCGACGCGGCCGCGCCGCAGTCGCCGCCGCCCGCGCCGGCGGGTCTCACGGCGGACGGCTCGGCATCCGGGATCACGGTGCGCTGGGCGGTCTCGGTGGAGCCGTCCAGCATGGCACCGGCCAGCGGTTACTGCGTCAAACGCGCGACCGTCGACGGCGACTTCGAGACGATCGCGACCGGCGTCACCGCCACGTCGTACACCGACGAGCACGTCGAGCCCGGAGCGACGTACGTCTACGCCGTCGCCGCCTCGAACGCGGTCGGCGAAGGCCCCGACTCGCTCGGCATCGCCGTCAGCGCAGGTTTGCCCTCGCCATGGGAGAGCATCGATGTCGGAGGGGCCGGAGCCGGGCCCGGCGGCGCGGCGGGCTTCGACGGCCAGTCGTTCCAGATCGAGGCCGGGGGGAAGGACATCGCCGCGACGAGCGACGAGTTCCGTTTCACGTACCTGCGGCTGACCGGCGACGGCGAGATCACCGCCCGGGTCTGCCACCCGGTGAGCTCGCAGTACGCGAAGGTCGGCCTGATGATGCGGGAGTCACTCGCGGCGGAGGCCGCGCACGCCTCGATGCTCATCCAGGGCCTGCCGCTGCACACGTGGAGCGGCGTCTGGACGACGCGGGCCTCCGCCGGATCGGGCACGAGCGGCACCGGGAGCACACTGGTGCCGCCCACGCAGCAGGAGGCGATCACCGTCAACGCCGGCTTCCCCATCTCGAATTTGGGTTCCCTCCCAGAGTCCGCGACGCCGCTTCCCGCGCCCTATGTGGAGGCGGCGAGCGACGGCTACCGGTGGCGCGAACCGTACTGGGTCCGCCTCAGGCGCAAGGGAACCACATTCACCGGCTGGATCTCCCCGGATGGACGCGAATGGAAGAAGGTCGGCTCTTCCAAGCTGAAGTTCGACCGCGACCTGCATGTCGGGCTTGCCGTCTGCTCAGCGCTCGGCATCGGTGAAGAGCATGCCGAGACGACTTCAGCGGTGTTCGACAACGTGAGCGCGCCAGGCTGGTCGGCAAACGCCCCGGCGGCGCGCGTCGGCGAGGTGCGGGCCTCGTCCGGCGTCGGCGCCGTGGAGCTCGCCTGGAGCGGTGCCGACCTCTCAGGGCGGTACACCGTCAAACGCGCCGAGGCGAACGGCGGGCCCTACAGCGCCATCGCAGAAGACGTCCGCCCGATCGGGTTCGGCGTCGAGGCGCGATACGCCGATGTCACCGGCACACCCGGAACCGAGTACCGCTACGTGGTGTGCCCGGTGAACGCAGGCGGGGAGGGCCGGCCCTCAGCGGAGGTCCGCGCGGTGATGCCAACACCGCCTGCGCCACAGATCACCAGCGCGGCCGTCGCGTACGCGAACGTCGGCGTGCCGTTCGAGCATCTGGTGCGCGCAAGCGGCGATCCGGCCGACTTCGCCGCGAGCGGACTCCCCGAGGGGCTCTGCATCGACCGCGTGTCCGGCCTCATATCCGGCACCCCGGACTTCGCTGGCGAGTTCGCGGCCGAGGTGCATGCGGCCAACGCGACCGCGAACGCCACCGCAACCCTTTCGATCGCCGTCGGGACAGCTCCTCCAGCGCCATGGCGCTACCGCGACATCGGCGATCTCGTGCGCGACGAACGGACGCTCGGGAATCGGGGCGTCGCCGCGATCCGGGTGCCCGGCTTCACCGGATACGACGCTGAGACTGGGGCGTTCACCGTCCGCGGCGCGGGATCCGACCTCAACGTCATCAATCAGGGCATGACCGTGCACTACGCCTTCGCTCCGTTGCAGGACGACGGCGTGATCATCGCCCGCGTCGCCGATTGGCGGGGCGCTGCCGGGAACGGTCGCGCCGGGCTGATCATCGGCAAGTCGCTCAACCCGTTCGACCAGATGGCCGCCGTCGTGCTCGGCGGGGACGGCACGGTTCGGTTCGTCAGGCGCCCGCGGGTCGCCTTCCGTCCGAATACGACTGACGGCCCGTCTGGCACCGTGGCACCGATCTGGCTGCAGCTGAAGCGAGAAGGCGCGGCGTTCAGCGCGGCCCGCTCCAGCGACGGCCTGACTTGGACGGCGATCGGCACTCCGGAGGAGATCCGCGGCTTCGGCGACGCGCCCTGCAACATCGGACTGGCAGTCGTATCGGGGAATCCGACGTCGTTGAGCACTGCGGTCTTCGACCAGGTCGCGGTGACGCCTTGGTTCGCCGAGGCGACCGTGGAGGTGAAAGCCAACGAGCCCTTCGAATACCGGGTCCCGACCGCGACATCGGCGGCGTTCGAGGCCGAAGGGCTGCCGCGCGGGCTGGACATCGACCCCGACAGCGGCGTCATCAGCGGGACACCTCGGAAGGCGCAAAGCTCCGACGTGACGGTGACAGCGACAAACGCCCTGGGCGCCCATACCGGGACGATCACGGTGGCGGTTGAACGCTGACGCAGCCGAGTCCACGGCGCTGCCGAGGCGCGGTGCCAACTGGGCGGTCCAGGCCGCCACCTGGGGAAATGGATTCCCATAGGTCTCGATAATGCCTGCGGCCAGGCAATGTGGAAGGGCGTCGATCTTAGGATCGGCGCCTTTTGCATACCGCCTGGCCGCCCCGAGCTCCGCCCGACGGCGGGACTGACCACAGCGGTCTACTACGGCAGTGTCGCAGGCGCCCTCGGGCAGCGGGTGCGGTGCCGAACGGTGCTGTGGCTGACTCGTACCACCGATTGTCCGGCGTCGCGGGTGCGGTCGATGATCTCCAGCACGCGCCGGGTCTGGACCATGCCGAGCGCCGCGGTTCGCGGGCCACCGCGGGGGGCTTCGTCCGAATTGGTCAGAGCCGGCCCGGGGCCTCCTGGGAGAGCGATGGCGCCGCTTCGGTCTGCGGTGCCGACGCGCCGGTGCGGAGGCGGTCGAGCCGGTCGTCCGCCGGACAGCGGCCGGCGTCGACGTACCGTTCCCGGAACGCGGCCAGCACGGCTTGCAGCCGCGGCGGCGCCTCTGTGCGGCGCAGCGCCTTCGCGGCGATGGCGAAGCATTCGCGGACGACCGCGTTGAGCACCGGGTCGGCGACGCCGATGCGGGCGGCCCGCTCCCAGACCGATGCGAACGGCTGGGTCCGGTCGCCGCACAGGGCGGCGGTGGCGGCGTACGCGGCATCGGCGGCGGTCGGGTCGTCCGCGAGGGTCACGGCGAGCACGGCGGGCACCATCCAGCCGTCGCCCTCCTGCTGGTCGATCATCCGCAGCTCGAGCCAGCCGCGCGGCCGCACGGGCGGGAACAGGGTCGTCTTGTGGTATTCGACGTCCTCCAGCGTGGGCCCGGTGCCGTCGAGACCGTCCCGGATCCACGAACGCAGGGTCAGGCCGGGCGGGGCCGTCCACGACCCGGGCGGGTCGCAGCGGCGGCACATGACCTCGGAATCGAGCACGTACCGGGCGAAGGCGGACCGCAGGTCGCCTTCGTCGGAGATCGGGCGGCCCCAGTCGGGGACGAGCTTGGACCAGAGGGCCAGGCGGGTGGACTTCCAGCCGCTGGCGCGCCCGTCCAGGATCGGCGAGTTCGCGAACGCGGCCACCAGGACCGGGCCGAGGCGGTGGACGAGGTCCCAGCGGCGCCGCAGCCCGGTGGGGCCCACGTCCTCGTCGCCGGAGTCGAGGTTGATCTGGATGGAGGCGGTGCCGCACATGACCATGCGGCCCCACGGCCCCGTCCGGTCGTAGTAGGCCTCCATCGCCCGATACCGCTGGTCGTCGACGAGCCGCACCGGGTCGCGGTTGCCGTCGAAGCCGACACCGACGACGGTCTGGCCCCGTTCGGCGAGGGCCGCCGTCAGTGCGGCCTGGTCGGTTTCGACCGCCGCGATGCACGAGGCGAGGTCGTCCGCGGGGAGGGAGCTGAGTTCCACCTGGCCGCCCGCCTCGCGCGTCACCTTGCTGCCATGGGGCAGGTCCCATGCGGTTGTCGCGTCGTCGCGAGGGTCGACCAGCCACTCGAGTTCGAGGCCGACGCGCCGCGAGGGACCGGTGGTGAAGCTGGTCCGACCGATGAAGTCCGCCGCCTCGCCTTCAGTGATTGCTGAAGCCATGTCGCCTCATCCTCCGTGCTGTGTCCCGGGACAGAAGGGCAGCGGTCGGGCACGAGGAGCCCGGCCGGTGGATCAAGAGGTATTCCCCGCGGCAGGGTGCTGTATGCGCACCGGTGTTCGCCGACCCGCCGATCGCGCGGCGCGACCGTCTGACCCGACTGGTCGGCAGACGTGACAGACGGCCCGGCGGGGCTCCGGCAGCTGTGACGGCACCGCTCAGTCCGGAGTCCGGTTCGTGGTGCCCCGACGCAACCGGGGCGGCAGGCTACTGGAGGCCCTGTCCTGGGAGAACGCGACGCGGACCTCGTCTTCCTCGACGCCCGCTCCGGTAACCTCCCGGCAGCCGACCTCGTCGACTACCCGACCTGGAACGCGAACCCGGCGGCAGCGGCCGGTCAGGTCTTCCGATCGGCGCGGTGCGGCGGGTGCTGTCAGGCCGGGCAGCCTGCGATGATGCTGCGCGTGCTCCTCACGGGCGCCTCGGGCGTCGGCAAGTCCACCGTCGTCGCCGCCCTCGCCGAAGCGCGAGTCGCTCGGCGGGGCGGCCGCTGCCGCGCCGGTGTGCGGCATCGGTGTCGACCACGACGATCGCTCCTCGATCGAGGAGGGTCGCCGTGACCTCGGAGAGGTGGTCCGCGAGAACCCGACGCGCTTGGCGAGGTCGGCGCGGCTCAGCGCCCCGCCCGTACGGAGCGCAGCCAGCACCTGCTCTTCGTGCGTGCGTCGCACCATCGCGTGAACGCCGGTCGTCGTGGAAATGATGAGGACGCTATGAGGCGTGGATTTTTCCGTCAACGGACCGACAGAAGCGTCTGGAATTCCACCCGAAGTCTGCAAGAAACAGCCGGGTTCCGAAGCGTC
>DATABR010000377.1:0-8007 GCA_036259435.1 Glycomyces sp. | reverse complement strand
CCGCCGCCAAGCGCGACGAACTGGCCGTCGGCTTCACCGAGATCGCCCGCGAGTTCGACATGGACTGGCAGCTCCACGACCGCGCCGTCAAGCGCCGCGTGCTCATCATGGCCTCCAAACAGGGCCATTGCCTCAACGACCTGCTGTACCGCTTCCGCATCGGCGCCCTGCACGGCGAGGCCGCCGCCGTGGTCTCCAACCACCCCGACTGGGCCGACCTCGCCGCCTCCTCCGGCGTGCCCTTCCACCACCTGCCCGTCGGGCCCCAGGGCAAGGCTGTCCAAGAGCAGCAGATCCTCGACCTCATCGAGTCCGAGCGCATCGACACCGTCGTGCTGGCCCGCTACATGCAGATCCTCTCCTCGGACTTCTGCGCCAAGCTTCCGGGGAAGATCCTCAACATCCACCACTCGTTCCTGCCGAGCTTCAAGGGCGCCAAGCCCTACCACCAGGCGCACGCCCGCGGCGTCAAGCTCATAGGCGCGACCTGCCACTACGTCACCTCCGACCTCGATGAGGGCCCGATCATCGACCAGGAGGTCGCCCGCGTCGACCACGCCCTGAACATCGACGACCTCGTGGCCGCGGGACGCGACCTCGAATCCACCTGCCTGGCCCGCGGCCTCGCGGCTCACCTGGACGACCGCATCCTCTTGAACGGCACGAAGACCGTCGTTTTCAGGTAGGCGGTTGCGCACCGCGGGGGTAGGACAGGCCTCCTGAGAGAAAATCTGAGCTGCGGTTCCCTCGTCACAAGTACTGCTCCGCTGCGCTCCGCTTGCGTATGAGCTCCTCGCGCACCTTGTCAGATTTCCACTCCGAAGGCCACGTGGGGATAATGATGCCGTGACAGATCAACGCGAGATCGTGCTCCTGGGGTCCACCGGCTCCATCGGCACCCAGGCCATCGACATCGTCCGTGCCAATCCCGACCGCTTTCGCGTCACCGCGATCGGCGCGGGCGGGGCCAATCCCGACCTGCTCGCCGAGCAGGCCGTGGCCCTCGGCGTCGAGGCCGTCGCCGTCGCCGACGCCACCGCGCTCGAGGCCGTCCAGCTGCGCCTCTTCGCCGCCGCCAAGGAACAGGGCTGGGACTCAGGCGGCTTCAGAATGCCGAAGCTCCTCGCCGGGCGAGGCGCCATGACCGAGATCGCCACCTGGCAGGGGGCCCACTCGTCGCCCGCCACCGCTCGAACCGGAGCACGGCCCGCGTTCCCTGGCCCCATGGTCCTGAACGGCATCAACGGCTCCATCGGCCTCGAACCGACCCTCGCCGCCCTCAAGGCCGGACGCCAAGTGGCCCTTGCCAACAAAGAGTCCCTCGTCGCCGGCGGCCCGCTCGTGCGCGACGTCGCGCAGCCCGGCCAGCTCGTGCCGGTCGACTCCGAGCACTCCGCGCTCGCCCAATGCCTGCGCTCGGGCACGATGGAACGCGTCGCCAGACTCGTGCTCACCGCCTCCGGCGGGCCGTTCCGCGGCAAGACCCGCGACCAGCTCGCCGAAGTCACCGTCGAGCAGGCCCTCGCCCACCCCACCTGGGCCATGGGGCCCGTCGTCACCATCAACTCCGCGACCATGGTCAACAAGGCCCTCGAGGTCATCGATGCCCACGAGCTCTTCGGCGTCGACTACGACCGCATCGACGTGGTCGTCCACCCCCAATCGGTCATCCACTCCATGGTCGAGTTCACCGACGGCTCCACCATCGCCCAGGCCTCCCCGCCCGACATGCGCCTGCCCATCGGCCACGCCCTCGCCTGGCCCGACCGCCTCCCCGGCGCGGCCAAGCCCGTCGACTGGACACAGGGCGCCGACTGGCACTTCGAGCCGCTCGACGCGACCGCCTTCCCCGCGGTCGCCCTCGCCAAGGACGCCGGCCGGGCCGGCGGCCTCATGCCCGCCGTCTACAACGCGGCCAACGAAGAGGCCGTCGCCGCCTTCCGCGACGGGCGGCTCCCGTTCCTCGGCATCGTCGACACCATCGACGCTGTCCTCGACGCCGCCCCCGGCGGTTTTTCCGGGCACAGTGGGCGACCCGGAAGTGTCGCAGACGTACTCGAGGCGGAGAGCTGGGCGCGGTCGAGCGCCCGACGGCTAGTGTTGGACGCGACCGAGCGTTAGAAGGAGACAGACTTGCTGGCCTACATCACCGGGATCGTTCTTTTCGCCCTGGCGATCCTCATATCTGTGAGCCTGCACGAGGCCGGGCACATGCTGACGGCGAAGGCCTTCGGCATCAAGGTCACCCGCTTCTTCGTGGGCTTCGGTCCCACGCTGTGGTCGTTCCGCAAGGGCGAGACCGAATACGGCGTCAAGGGCATCCCGCTCGGCGGCTTCGTCAAGATCACCGGCATGACACCCCTCGAAGAAGAGGAGGAGGTCGAGGAGAAGGACCGGCCCCGCGTCTTCTGGCGCAAGCCCCTGTGGCAGCGCACCCTCGTGCTGGCGGCCGGTTCGATCACCCACTTCGTCATCGGCTTCATCGCCCTGTGGATCCTCGTCTCCTTCGTCGGCGTCGTCGCCAACCCGGCCTACGCCGACCAGGTGACCGAGTCGCAGGAGCACGCGAAGGTCGCCGTCGCCGAATGCGTCGCCTCCACCGACACCGGTGCGGCCGCGGGCGACTGCCCCGAAGGCCAGATCGCCGGCCCGGCCGCCGCCGCCGGGATCGCGAACGGCGACGAGATCACCGCCGTCGGCGAGAGCCCCGTCACCGACTGGGACTCGCTCGTCGCCACCGTCTCCGACCTGACCCCCGGCGAGCCGGTCGCCGTGACCGTCGCGAACGGCGGCACCGAGCGGACCGTCGAGGTCACCCCCTACGCCGCCACCGCCCAGACCGAGGACGGCGGCACCGAGACCGTCGCCCGCCTCGGCGTCTTCGTCTACACCGATCCCGCCGTCAGCCCGACCATGACGACCGGCCCGATCGACGGCATCGGCGAGACCTTCTCCTTCACCGGCGACATGTTCAAAGAGACCTTCATCGCCCTCGGCCAGCTGCCCTCCAAGATCCCGCCGCTGTGGGACGCGATCATGGGCGGCGAACGCAGCGACGACTCACCCGTCAGCGTCGTGGGCGCCTCCCGCCTCGGCGGCGAAATGGTCCAGTACGACCAGTGGGCCATGTTCTTCATGCTCCTGGTCGTCCTGAACTACTTCATCGGCATCTTCAACCTGCTGCCCCTCCTGCCGATGGACGGCGGACACATCGCCATCGCCTGGTACGAGAAGGCACGCTCATGGGTCGCGGCGCGCCGCGGCAAGCCCGACCCGGGGCGTGTTGACTACCTGAAGCTCATGCCGCTGACTTACGCTGTGATAGTCCTCCTGGGCGGCTTCATGCTGCTGACGATCACCGCCGACATCGTCAACCCGATCACTATCTTCAACTAACCCGCGAATCAAGGTGGAAACTAGCCACATGACCGCAGTGAACCTCGGTATCCCCACCAAGCGCCACGAGCACGAGATCGAACCGCTCGCACCCCGCCGCCCCACGCGACAGCTGAACGTCGGCGGCGTGCTCGTGGGCGGTGGCGCGCCCATCAGCGTCCAGTCCATGACCACCACCCGGACCTCGGACATCGGCGCGACGCTGCAGCAGATCGCCGAACTCACCGCCACCGGCTGCCAGATCGTCCGCGTCGCGTGTCCCACCCAGGACGACGCCGACGCGCTCAAGGTCATCGCCAAGCAGTCGCAGATCCCGGTCATCGCCGACATCCACTTCCAGCCGAAGTACGTCTTCGCCGCGATCGACGCCGGGTGCGCCGCCGTGCGCGTCAACCCCGGCAACATCAAGCAGTTCGACGACCGCGTGGGAGAGATCGCCAAGGCCGCCAAGGAGGCCGGGACGCCGATCCGCATCGGCGTCAACGCCGGGTCCCTCGACAAGCGCCTGCTCGCCAAGTACGGCAAGGCCACCCCCGAGGCGCTGGTCGAATCCGCGCTCTGGGAAGCCTCGCTGTTCGAGGAGCACGACTTCCGCGACATCAAGATCTCGGTCAAGCACAACGACCCGGTCGTCATGATCAAGGCCTACCGCCTCCTGTCCCAGCAGTGCGACTACCCGCTGCACTTGGGCGTCACGGAGGCCGGGCCCGCCTTCCAGGGCACCATCAAGTCGGCCGCCGCCTTCGGCGCGCTGCTCGCCGAAGGCATCGGCGACACCATCCGCGTCTCCCTCTCGGCCCCGCCGGTCGAGGAGGTCAAGGTCGGCAACCAGATCCTGGAGTCCATGGGGCTCAAGGAACGCGGCCTGGAGATCGTCTCGTGCCCCTCGTGCGGGCGCGCGCAGGTCGACGTCTACACGCTCGCCGAGCAGGTGACCGCCGGGCTCGAGGGCCTGCCCGTGCCACTGCGCGTGGCCGTCATGGGCTGCGTCGTCAACGGCCCCGGCGAGGCCCGCGAGGCCGACCTGGGCGTCGCGAGCGGCAACGGCAAGGGCCAGATCTTCGTCAAAGGCGAAGTCATCCGCACCGTGCCGGAATCGCAGATCGTGGAGACCCTCATCGAGGAGGCCGTGCGCCTCGCCGAAGCGATGGGCGCGGAACTGCCCGAGGAACTCCAGGGCCTCACCGGTCCGGTCGTCGAGGTCCACTGACTGTCGGATCGCCGACTCGCGATCGACGGCCGCTTCCCTACCCTGGTGTACAGGCGCTGTTGAGGCCACACCCCAACGACCGAAAACCCGGCATTTCGCTCTTGATGTGTAAAATTCCATAATCGTGACTCGGGGGATCGGGCCTGACGGCCGTGCGGGTCCCCGCATAATGACTTCCGTGCGTGCAAGCGCGGCCGGCTCGGCTGCGACCGCGAAAGGGGAGCGACCGGCATGGGGAAGATCGAACGACAGATTTCCGAGGGCGTCACCAAGTACTACTGGTACCCCGGCGAGAAGATCGACTGGATCAGGGGCGCGCTCACGCTGATCGGCGGCGGCCTGCTGTTCGTCCTGCTCTACGTCGTCACCAAGAACAGCCTCATCGCCGCGGTCGTCGCAGGCACCGCCGTCCAAGCGGTCGTCGGCGTCTACCTTGGTCGACGTGACGCCGCCGGGCTCTCCGAATTCCACGACCCGGCCGCCGAGCGCCGCGAGGCCGTCATCGACGGCACCCGCGCCGCCTGGCGCGGCACCCTCCAGGGCCTGCTGTGCGCGGGTTCGGCCATGCTCGTGCTCAACATGCCGCACGAGGGCTTCCTCGCCGACTGGGTGCTGCCGTTCGTGCCCTCGATCATCGGCGCTGTGGCCCATTCCGGCGGCATGCTCTGGGAGCGGCTCGCGCAGGAGGTCGGCACAGGCGACGCCAGGACCGCGGCGGCAGAGTCTGACGCGCAGGAGCCCACCAAGGAGCTCGAAGCCGCCTAACCTCGAGTTTTCGCAAGGCCCACAGCGCTGTTCGAAGGCCTGCGGGTCTTCGTGCGCTTCGGGAATCGTGTGGTGAGCCGACGCGGGGCGACTGCACGCCGCCTGGGTTGGACAGGCGGGGCGCTCGACCGCGGGAGGTGTCGTACACCGCCGACCCGTTTGGCGCCGGGAGGGCGGAACTGCCGCGGGAGCAGCGCCCCGCGTCGGCTCAGTAGGAGAGGCCTCGCGGGGTCCCGGCCTGGTGATTCGTCTCCAAACCGGTGTCCTCAGCATGCTGCGAACGGACCGGGAACGCAAGAGGTTTTCGCCCCGGCGGCGCCCCTTTTTCGGCGTCGTCTCGGTAACGGAGCCGCAGCCGTCCCCCAGGTCCCGTCCGTCGCGCGGGCTAGGCTGGTGCGATGAGTTCCCGTCCCGCGCTGAGCCCAGGCAGGCAGAGCCCTCGCCGGAGCGTCCCCGAATCCATCGCCCGGCCCGAGTACGTCGGGAAGCCCGCGCCCTCCCCGTTCAGCGGCAGCGAGGTCAAGGACACCGAGACGATCGAGCGGATGCGCATCGCCGGCCGCATCGCCGCCGACGCGCTCGTGGAGGTCGGCAAGGCCGTCGTCCCCGGCGTCGCCACCGACGAGCTGGACCGTGTCGTCCACGAGTACCTGTGCGACCTCGGCGCCTACCCCTCGACTCTCGGCTACCGCGGCTATCCCAAGTCCTGCTGCACCTCGCTCAACGAGGTCATCTGCCACGGCATCCCCGACTCCACGGTGGTGCAGGACGGCGACATCGTCAACATCGACATCACCGCGTTCATCGGCGGCGTCCACGGCGACTGCAACGCCACCTTCCTCGCCGGTGACGTCTCCCAGGAGGCCCGCGACCTGGTCGAGCGCACCTGGACGGCCACGTGGCGCGGCATCAAGGCCGTCAAGCCCGGCCGCCAACTCAATGTCGTCGGCAAGGTCATCGAGGCCTACGCCAAGCGCTTCGACTACGGCGTGGTCCGCCAGTTCACCGGCCACGGCATCGGCACCGCCTTCCACTCGGGGCTGTACGTGCCGCACTACGACAACCCCGGTCTCGAAGTCGCGATCGAGACCGGCATGACCTTCACGATCGAGCCGATGATCAACCTCGGCGTCGCCGACCACGAGATGTGGGAGGACGGCTGGACGGCCGTCACCCGCGACCGCAAGTGGTCCGCACAGTTCGAGCACACCCTGCTCGTCACCGACGACGGCTTCGAGGTCCTCACCTTGCCCTCCAACGGCGTCCCGGCCGGCACCCCCGAGAGCAAACTCTGAGTGGCACCGGCTCCTTCACCTGGAGCGGGGCGGCGCCGGTCTGAGAGATGCCGATGTCTTGGAGGGGTTGAGCCGGTGCCGCCTCCGCAAGCGAACGCAGGGCCCCGGCGCACTCGCGCCGGAGCCCTGCCTCTTTCCTAGGAGAGTTACGTCAGTCGCCGCTCGCTCGGGAGCCTCGCCCGAGTGAACAGGAGCGCCCCGACCGCGGCGATGAGCGGCACCGCCAGGACCGTGATCCCGATGGCCGCCCACGGCAGCTCCCAGCCGTAGAGCGGCGGGAACGGGTAGCTGAACATGAGCGGCTGGTTGAGTGCCTCGCGAATCAGCGCGTACCCGAGCGTGCCCGCGAGGGTTCCGAGGCCGGCGCCGAAGGCAGCGATCATCACCGTCTGCCACATCGCGAACCGCTTGCGCAGGCCGGGCGCGGCACCGACCGCGCCGAGCGTGGTCATGTCGCGCCGCTGCTCGGCGATGATGAGCCCGGTCGACACGGCGGTGGCGCCGAGCGCGATGAGCGCGCACAGCCCGGTCGCCGCCAGGACCATGTAGAACGTCCCCCGGTCCACGTAGTCGGTCCGGATGAAGCTGGCGTAGACCGTCCCGTCCGCCACGTCCCGGTCGAGGTCGCCGGTAAGCGCCTCGATCGTGGCGCCGTCGATTTCACCGGAGGTGGCCAGCAAGTACTGGCGCTGCCAGTCCGACTCGACGAGCTCCATCCGCTCGACCGCCGCGGGACTGAGGAGGACCTGGTTGGACGCGAGCAGCTTCTTGTCGACGGCCATGGCCGGCAGCTCCACGAAGTGTGCTCCGCCGACTCGTTCCTCGCCTTCGCCGTTCTCCTTCCAGATGTTGACCTCGCGCTCGAACAGCACGGTGCCCTCGTCGGTGACGGCCCACGGGTCGGCCACGAGCACGCCGCCGTCCTCGAGGAACGACACGGCTTCGTCGAGTTCCGCGCCCTCGAAACCGGTGAAGGCCGCCACGACCCTCGGATCAGTCGAGGCGGGCACGTCGTAGAGCTGGGAACCGGCGCTGTCGAGGTCCTCGTCACACCTGGGGTCGTCGCGGATCTCGTCGATGATCGCTTCCCTCTCGGACTCCGAGGTGACGTCTGCCGCCGATTCCCAGAACGGGCACCGTTGCTCTTCGGGCCTCGTCAGCGCCCACGAGCAGTCGACCTCTTCAGTCTCGGTGTCGACGTGGCCGGCGCAGTCGTCGCCCGAGTACTCGGGGATCGGCACGGGTTCGGCCTCCGGCAGGCGGTCGGCGAGCACCGGCTCGATCTCGGCCAGCGCGGCGCCCCAGTCGGGTGCCGTCAGATTCTCGAAATCGGTGCTGTTG
>DATABR010000376.1:0-3327 GCA_036259435.1 Glycomyces sp. | reverse complement strand
CCGCAGGAGGTCTGTGTCGGTGCTAGACGAGGGTGCGCAGGAGGAGGCCGAAGGCCACGATGCTGGCGAACCAGATGACCCCGACGCCGATCGTGATGCGGGTGAGGTTCTTCTCCGCTACCGACGAACCCGAGGCCACGGAGGACATGCCGCCGCCGAACATGCTCGACAGACCGCCGCCCTTGCCCTTGTGCAGCAGCACCATGAGGATCAGGACCGCGCTGGAAACCAGCAGGATGATCATCAGGGCGTAACTCAGAACCGTCATCATCGGTGATCGGGTGTCCTCTCAGCAAATCTGACCCGTTATGGGGCGCGGGCCAGGCCCGAGTCTAGCGCAGCGGGGGAAACCCCCTAAATCTGCCCGCCTTCATTCATAGTTGGCCCGCGATCTTGCCTGCGCTCAAGATCCTAAGACGCGAGGAGCCGCCGTACGACGCTGTACGGCGGCCCTGTCTGCGGCCCCGGCTAGTGCACCGCGGGCGTTATCGCGTCGTGCTTACGCGTGTTCGGGGAAACGAACGATCTTGGCGAACTCGTCGGCGTCGAGGCTCGCGCCGCCGACCAGGGCGCCGTCGATGTCGGGCTTGCCCATGATCTGCGCGATGTTCACCGACTTCACCGAACCGCCGTACAGGATCCGGACCCGCTCGGCGACCGCGCCGAACTTCTCGCCCAGAGCCAGGCGCAGTGCACCGATGACCTCCTGGGCGTCCTCGGGCGTGGCCGTGCGGCCGGTCCCGATGGCCCAGACGGGCTCGTAGGCCACGACGACCTTGGCGAGCTCTTCCTCGGTGAGGCCGTCGACGGCCGCGATCAGCTGGCTGACGGTATGCGGCACGTGGTCGCCCGCCTCGCGGACGTCCAGCGCCTCTCCGACGCACAGGATCGGGCTGATGCCGTTGTTGAGCGCCTGGCGGACCTTGGCGGCCACCAGCTCGTCGCCCTCTTCGTGGTACTGCCGACGCTCCGAGTGGCCCACGGCCACATAGGAGCAGCCGAGCTTGGCCAGCATGGAGCCGGCGATCTCGCCGGTGTAGGCGCCCGACGGGTGCGCCGACAGATCCTGGGCGCCGAAGCCGATGGTGAGCCTGTCGCCGTCGACCAGCGTCTGCACGCTGCGGATGTCGACGAACGGCGGGAGGACGACGGTCTCGACCGCTTCGAGCTGCTCGCGGGTGAGGCTGAAGGCCAGCTTCTGCACCAGTGCGATCGCTTCGAGGTGGTTGAGGTTCATCTTCCAGTTGCCGGCGATGAGCGGCTTGCGCGTATTAGTCACTGCGTTTACTCCGGTCTGGGGAGAGGGCGTCGCGAAGCGGCGCCCGGCGGGCGGGGCGACGGGTGCGGGCCATGGTCACTTCTCCAGTGCGTCCAGGCCGGGCAGGGTCTTGCCCTCGAGGTATTCGAGGCTCGCCCCTCCGCCGGTCGAGATGTGACCGAAGCCGTCCTCGGGCAGGCCGAGGGAGCGGACCGCGGCGGCGGAGTCGCCGCCGCCGACCACGCTGAACGCCTCTGAGTCCACCAGCGCCTGCGCGACGGTCTTGGTGCCGGCGGCGTAGTTGGGGAACTCGAACACGCCCATCGGGCCGTTCCAGAACACGGTCCCGGCCGCGGCGATCCGCTCGGCGAACAGCGCGGCCGAGGCGGGCCCGATGTCGAGGCCCATGCGGCCTTCGGGGATCGCGTCGGCGGCCACTTCGAGCGGCTCGGCGTCGGCGGCGAATTCGGCCGCGGTGACGACGTCGGTCGGCAGCAGGAGCTCCACGCCGAGCTTCTCGGCTTCGGCGAGGTAGTTCTTGCAGGTATCGATCTGGTCCTTCTCCAACAGCGAGTTGCCGACCTCGTGGCCTTGAGCGGCGAGGAAGGTGAAGGCCATGCCGCCGCCGATGACGAGGGTGTCGACCTTGCCGAGCAGATTGGAGATGACGGCGAGCTTGTCGGAGACCTTGGCGCCGCCGAGCACCACCACATAAGGGCGCTCGGGGTCGCCGGTGAGCTTGGAGAGGACGTCGACCTCTTTGGCGATCAGCCAGCCCGCGTAGCGCGGGAGGAGCTTCGCCACGTCGTAGACCGAGGCGTGCTTGCGGTGGACCGCGCCGAAGGCGTCGTCGACGTAGATGTCGCCGAAGGCGGCCAGCTGGCCGGCGAACTCGGCGCGCTCGGTGTCGTCCTTGCTGGTCTCGCCCTTGTTGAAGCGCAGGTTCTCCAGCAGCAGCACGTCGCCGTCGCCTTGGGCGACGGCCTTGGTCTCGGCGTTCCCGCCGACGGTGTCGGCCGCGAAGGCGACCTCGCGGCCCAGGACCTCGCCCAACCGCTGGGCCACGGGGGTCAGCGAGAACGCCGGGTCCGGTTCGCCCTTGGGGCGGCCCAGGTGCGAGCACGCCACGACGCGGGCGCCGGCCTCGGCGAGCGCCTTGACGGTGGGCGCGACGGCGCGGATGCGGCCGTCGTCGGTGATGTTCTTGCCGTCCAGAGGAACGTTGAGGTCGGCGCGTACGAGGACGCGCCGACCGTTGACGCCCTCCTTCAGGAGTTCGTCGAGTGTCTTCATCAGACCGTCAGCCGACCAGCTTGACGAGGTCGACCAGGCGGTTGGAGAAGCCCCACTCGTTGTCGTACCAGCCGAAGACCTTGACCTGATTGCCGATGGCCTTGGTCAGCTTGCCGTCGATGATGCACGAGTGCGGGTCGGTCTCGATGTCCTTGGAGACGATCGGGTCCTCGGTGTAGGCCAGGATGCCCTTGAGCGGTCCGTCGGCGGCGGCCTTGAGGGCCTGGTTGACCTCCTCGGCGGTGACCTCGCGGGAGGCCTCGAAGGTGAGGTCGGTGATCGAGCCGGTCGGGATCGGGACGCGCAGCGAGTAGCCGTCGAGCTTGCCGTTGAGCTCGGGCAGCACCAGGCCGACGGCCTTGGCGGCGCCGGTCGTGGTGGGCACGACGTTCAGCGCGGCGGCGCGGGCGCGGCGCGGGTCCTTGTGCGGGCCGTCCTGCAGGTTCTGGTCCTGCGTGTAGGCGTGGATGGTGGTCATCAGGCCCTTTTCGATGCCGATCGAGTCGTTGATGACCTTGGCCATCGGCGCCAGGCAGTTGGTGGTGCACGAGGCGTTCGAGATGATGTTGTGCTTTTCGGCGTCGTACTTGTCCTGGTTGACACCCATCACGATCGTGATGTCGTCGTTCTTCGCCGGAGCGGAGATGATGACCTTCTTGACGGTCTCGCCCAGGTGCGCGGCGGCCTTGGTGCCGTCGGTGAAGAAGCCGGTTGACTCGATGACGACCTCGGCCCCGACCTCGGCCCACGGGATGTTCGCGGGGTCGCGCTCGGCG
>DATABR010000375.1:0-14963 GCA_036259435.1 Glycomyces sp. | reverse complement strand
GGGAACCGCTCCCGGTCGCGCCCGCCGATCTCGCTTGGTCGATCTGTTCCCGCGTGCCCCTCGACTCCTGGGAGCGCCAGCGCCTGCTGGAGCACCCGACCACCCGCGACCGCAGTGGGGGCACCGCTCGGCCGTGGAGGGGCTGCCGCAGCGGGGGCAGTTGTACGTAGTCATGCGCTCAGTGTGCTGGGCCTGTCAAATCGTCGTTCCGACAAAACGGACAAGATTTGTGCACGATGTACAACCGACCGCTCACTGTGACGGCGAATCGGCACTGAAATCTTGCAGGATTCCTCTAAACGGTGCAGTCGCTCAACCGCACCGCCTCACCACCGAGCAGCGTCGCAACGGATCGGGCCTATTGCAATACGCCGCACAGCGAAAGACCCGGCCGACACCAGGTCGACCGGGCCTTCACCACTGCTCTGTCAGCGCATGGCCTTGACCGAGCGGCTCAGTCGTGCGAGGTCCCGTCGGCGCTGCTCGAGAGTGGCGCCGGCGGTGATGAGGATCGCGCCGCCCAGCGCCAGCGGCGCCCACTTGGGCACCAGACTCCACGCGAGCGCGATCTCGTTGACCGCCAAGACGGTCAGCACCAGCGTGGTGAGCACGAGCGGGGCCTGCCAGCGCCGGTTGGCGGCGAGCAGTAGGAGCGCAAGGGCGACTGCGCCGACCGCGATGCGCCGCAGCGGTTCGCCGTCGGGGCCGAGCGCCAGGGCCAGTGAGGGCCCGAATCCGACCGCGACGGCGGGGGCCAGCGCGGCCCACGAGCCGGTCTCCGGGTTGCGGCGCAGGAGCCACAGCCCGACGCCGAGCAGCAACGCCGCGGGCGGCACCGTGTAGTACTCGACAGCGGACGCACCCGCGTAGGCGGTCAGCAGCAGTTGGGCGGCCGTGGCCGCGCCGCAGGAGGCGAGCACGTGGCCGATGCGGCCGCGTTCGGTCGCCAAGGCCGCGACCGCGAGTGCGATCGCATAGGCCAGGAAGCCCAACGGCGCGTACAGGTTCATGCCGTCGTCGTGGCCCGCGATCGTGAGAGCGCCGACGTACCACGCGATGGAGGCGTGGGCGCCGATGCGCGCCGTGAGCGCAGCGCCGGTCAGGTGCGCGACGGCGAGGAGCGCGGCGCACACGGTTGCGGCGACCAGGAACGCCGGTTCGAGCGCGAACCCGTCCGTGGCCGGCTCGTACCCGACGGCGACGGCGGTGACCGCCAACCCGACGTATCCCAAGACCCAACCGGCGACCCGACGGCGCGGCCCGGCCGAAGCGAACGCCACCGCCAAGGCGGCAGCGGTGCCCAGCGCGAGTGACGCGGCCGGGGCCCACGGGCGGTCCAGCAGGCCGCCCGCGCCGAGCGCGGCGATCGTGACCACGAGGGCGAGGAAGTCGTGCCGCCAGCCGTTGCGGACTACGGCCACACCGATGGCGCTGGCGGCGGCGATCGCGGGGATCTCCCAGCGCAGCAGCGAATTCGGTTCGGCCCCGAACGCGACCGGGAGGGCCGAGAGGCCGAGGGCGGCGCACCAGGCGAGGACGATCGCGCCGACCGCGGCGGCGGCGCTGCGCAGCGCCTGCGACAGCGGGGCAGGGAAGATCGCGGAGGCCGCGAGCGCGAGCGCCGCCGCCCCGAAATACGCGGTCAGTTCGAACGCGTCGGTCACGACCGCGCCGAAGGTGGCGACGGAAGCGACGACCACGGTCGCGGCGGACGTCGAGGGCAGCCAGTCGAAGTGCTCCGCGTTCGTGTCGGTCCAGGCCGCGAACATGACCACGGCGGCGGCCGCGAGTCCGAAGCCGGGCACGGCCAGCAGGGGCTCCTCGGAGCGGACCGCCAGCACCCAGGCGGTGACGGTGAGCGCGGCGGTGGCAACGCCGAGGATGATCACGGCCGCACGGGAAGCAATGGCGGCGTGGGCGTGCGAGGTCGCCAGCAGTCCGGCGGCGGCGAGCAGGCACGCGGTCGCGGCCACGGCGGGCAGGAGCGCCGCGTCAAGGCCGAAGGCGGCCCGCAGGCCCGCGAGGAAGACGATGATGATGCCCGAGGCCAGCAGCACGCGGGCCGACCACTGGTCGGAGGCGGTGTGGCGGGTGGGCGCGGCCTTGATCGTCCAGGCCGCGGCGGCGAGCACCGCGCCGACCGCTCCCATATGGAGGGCGGCCTCGACCGTGTCGCCGAAGGCGGCGAACGCGGTCCCCGCGGCGGCCAGCGGGAGCAGTGCCCAACCGGGAGCACTGACGCGGGCGGCGATCCGGTAGAGGATCACCGCGATGAGCACGAGCACGGTCCAGCGGGCGACCGCGAGGGCGGTGATGGCGGTGCCGCTGGGCAGGTACAGGTAGTACCCGGCCAGGGCCGAGCACCACAGTGCGAGCACGGCGGTGGCCGCCAAGGTCTCGGCGGTGGCCCAGAGCCGGAATCTGGTGAGCGCCAACGGCGTCGCCAGCAGCAGGCCGGTGGCCCCGGCGAGGATCGTGAGGCGCCCGCCGTCGCCGAGCTGGCGCCAGGCCACGGCGGTGAAGACGATGATGCCCGCCGTCAAGAGTAGGCCGCCGAGGCACAGCAGCACGATCTGGACGGACTTGGTGGTGACCTCGGCGCGCCGCTCGGCGCTGGCGGCGCGACCGGATTCGGGCGGCGGGGGATAGGGCGGTTCGGCGTGGCGCGGCGGGCTCTCGGGCGCGGGCGGCGCGGTGAAGGGCTGTTCCATACGGACAGTGTCGAAGCCGTGTCAAACTCCGAATCGGATAAAAAGGACCGGACTTGTCGGGGCTGGACAAGGCTCAGACCTGCTTTGCCCGAAACACCGCCGATATTTCGTGGATTCCTCTAAACGGTTCGCGTCTGCTTCGGGCACAGATGGAACGGGGCCCCGCTCGCAGCAGCGGGACCCCGTTCCGTCGGGAGGAGGAGTGAAGTTCTTAGCTCGCCGCCTCATAGGCGTCGATGATGTCCCAGGCCAGGCCCTCCCATTGGGCGTAGGCGTCCGGGAAGGCCGATATCTGGACGGACTGCGCCGCTTCGGAGATCGGCATGTTCTCCCAGCCGTCGACGTCCTCGAGGGCGTTGTAGAACTTGCCCGCGGAGGTCGGGACGTCCATGAGCTCCTCGACCGAGCCCCAGATCGAGACGCGCTGCTGGAAGACGCCGACCGAGTCGTGGTCGGAGCCGCTGAAGTCGGAGTCGGTGTACTCGAAGCTCTCGGGGACCACCGTGGAGGCGGCGTTGTACAGCTTCGCCTCCTGCATCCCGGTGGCGAGGGCGACTGCCCAGCCCTCCCTGTCGATGCCGAGCTCCTTGCCGGTCTCGATGATGGTGACGGCGTTGGCCTCCTGCTCGTCGTCAATGTCGCTGACGTCGATGTCGACCGGTCCGGCTGCCTCTTCCTCGGCTGCCTCTGCTTCAGCGGCTTCCGCTTCGGCTGCCTCTGCCTCGGCGGCTTCCGCTTCGGTGGTCTCCTCGGCGGCGGCCTTTTCCGGAGTGGGCGCTTCGGCCCCGTCGGTGGCCGCGGCGGTCTGCTGCTCGGTCTTCTCGGGAGCGTCCTCGGCGGCGGCGACCTCCGGAGTGGCCGGCGCGTCGGTGTGGCTGATGGCCCACGCGGCGCTCGCGCCGGTGCCGGTAAAGACGGCGGCCGCGATGCCGATGACGGCGAGGCGGCGGGCACTGTGATGCTCGTGGGGCTCTGCGACGACATTGCTCAAGCGCTGAACGGCTGCGCTGCCGGCCTCGCAGAGGCGGCGGATGTGGCGCTGCTCTTCAGCCTTCGCCACCAAATTGCCCAGGCCGATGCCGACGTCGCGGAAACGAATGACGGAGTGGTGCTCCTGGGGCGATGTGACGAGATTGCTCAGCCGCTGTGTGAGAGCGGCCGCGGCGCTCCGGACCCTGCCGGTCACGCCTTTGATGCTGCTGCGATACTGCACCGGACAACCGTAGGAACGAAAAACCGCAGGTCAGCCGCAGTTGGATCAGCGCTTGCCAAATCCTGAGCGAAGTTCCTCGCCAGTAAGTTAGCCCCGTGGCAAATGCCTGGAACCGCCCCTATCGTCCTGTGTGTGCGAGCACATCCTCGCTGCCGCCGGATCCCCTCCGGACACGGGACGAGCCCGGCCTCATCCTTTCGGGCGGGCCGGGCTCGGCGCAAAGATAATGTGACCGCGCTCATTCAGGGTGCATCGGAGAACGGCTTTCCGGACACCTGGGTCGAAATCCCCACGCGGTCCAGGTACGGCGACAGCCCGCCCAGCCAGAACGGGAAGCCCGCGCCCATGATCATCGCCAGGTCGACCTGCTTCGGCGAGGGCACCACGCCCTCGTCGAGCATGAACCGGATCTCCTCGGCCAGGCCTCGCAGCACCCGCTGCTTGACCTCCTCGGCCGACGACGGCTCGCCGCCCAGCTCGATCAGGCCCTTCGCCTCCCCGGTGAGCCGCCCCGTGCCCTTCGCCGCGGCGTCGAACACGGGGAAGTCGGCCTCGGCCATGCGCCGCAGGTTCTCCGACGCCGGGAACCGCGGCCCCAGGTCCTCGTTCAGGTGCAGGCACAGGTGCCAGGCAACCTGGAGGCCCACGAGCTCCAGCAGCGCGAACGGCCGCATCGGCAGCCCCAGCTCGTCGAGCGCCACATCGGCGACCTCGACGGGCGTGCCCGCGTCCACCGCCCCCGTGACCTCCGCGAGCATCCGGCCCAGCAGCCGGTTCACGATGAACGCCGGCCGGTCGGCCGAGCCCACCGCGGTCTTCTTCAGCTTCTTCGCCACCGCGTACGCCGTCGCCAGCGTCTCGTTGTCGGTCTTGTCGGTCGCGATGACCTCCACCAGCGGCATCACCGCCACCGGGTTGAAGAAGTGCATCCCCACCAGGCGCTCAGGGTGCGCCAGCTTCGAGCCCATCGCCGTGATCGACAGCCCCGAGGTGTTGGTGACCAGCAGGCACTCCTCCGAGACGATCGACTCGACCTCGGCGAACACCGCCTGCTTGACCTTCAGCTCCTCGAAGACCGCCTCGATCACCAGGTCGCAGTCGGCGTACACCGACTTGTCCGAGCTGGCCGACACGAGCGCCCGCAGCTTCGCGGCCTTGAGCTTCGACGCCCGGCCCTTAGCCTCGAGCTTGTCGATCTCGGCCCGCACGTACGCCAGGCCCTTCTGCGCCCGGTCCTCGTCCAGGTCGGTCATCACGACCGGCACCTCGAGGCGCCGCGCGAACATGAGCGCGATCTGCCCGGCCATGAGCCCGGCCCCGACCACGCCGACCTTGCCGATGTCCTTGGCCAGCCCCGGGCTCGGCGCGCCCTCAGGGCGCTTGCCCAGCGCGCGAACCAGGTTGAACGCGTAGATGCTGGCCTGGAACTGCGGCCCCGCCTCGAGGTCGGCGAGCGCCTCGTCCTCGGCGAGCGAGCCTTCCTCGAAACTGGCCGTCTGCGCCAGTTCCAGCAGGTCCAGCGCCCGCACAGCGGCGGCGGAGGCGTTGTGGACCTTCTCGTCCACCAGCGCCCGCGCACCCGCGATCACCGCCGGCCACGCGGACCGGTCGACCTCGGGGCGCTCCACGGCGGTCTCGCCGGTCACCACTGCGACCGCCCAGTCGAGCGACTCCTCCAGGAAGTCGGCGGCCTCGAACTGCGCGTCCGCGATGCCCAGCGGCACCAGGTCGGTGCCGCGCAGCATCTTGTTCTGGTTCAGCGGGTTGCCGACGATGACCTGCGCGGCCTTCTCGACCCCGATGAGGTTCGGCAGGATCTGCGAGCCGCCCCAACCGGGGATGAGCCCGATCGAGACCTCGGGGAGGCCGAGGCCGATCGCGCTGGCGGCGATGGTGCGGTAGTGGCAGTGGAGCGCGAGCTCGAAGCCGCCGCCGAGCGCGGTGCCGTTGATGAACGCGAAGGTCGGGACTGTGGAGTCCTTGAGCCGCTTGTAGACCGCGTGCCCGGCCTGGGCGAGCGCCAGGCCCTGCTCGCGGGTCTTCAAGAGCGGCATGAGCTTGATGTCGGCACCTGCCAGGAAGATGAACGGCTTCCCGGTGACGGCGATGAGCTTGACGTCCTCGGCGGCCTCGACCTCGTCCAGTGCGCGCCACAGGTTCTTGAGCCCGCCGGGCCCGAAGGAGCTGGGCTTGGTGTGGTCGTAGCCGTTGTCGAGGGTGATGAGCGCGGCCTTGCCGCCGAGCCCGCGGGGCTCGAGGTAGCGCACGTGGGCCTCGGTGACGACCTCTTCGTCGAAGTCGGGAAGGTCGAGCGGCGTCGCGTACATTAGTTCGCCCCCTTGAAGTTCGGGTTCTCCCAGATGACCGTGCCGCCCTGGCCGAGGCCGACGCACATGGTGGTGATGCCGTAGCGCACCTCGGGGTGCGCGGCGAACTCGCGGGCGAGCTGCGTCATGAGGCGCACGCCCGATGAGGCCAGCGGGTGGCCTATGGCGATCGCGCCGCCCCACGGGTTCACGCGCGGGTCGTCGTCGGCGATCTTGAAGTGGTCCAGGAAGGCCAGCACCTGCACGGCGAAGGCCTCGTTGATCTCGAACAGGCCGATGTCCTCGATCGAAAGCCCTGCGCGAGCGAGGGCCTTCTCGGTGGCGGGGATCGGCCCGGCGCCCATGGTCTCGGGGTCGACGCCCGCGAAGGCGAAGCCGACCATGGTCATGGCCACGGGCAGTCCCAGTTCGGCGGCCGTCTCGGCGTCGGCCAGCACGCACGCGGTGGCGCCGTCGGTGAGCGGCGCGGAGGTGCCGGCGGTGACGCGGCCATGGGGGCGGAAGGGCGTGCGCAGGCTCGCGAGCCCTTCCAGCGTGGTCCCCGGGCGCGGCAGCTCGTCAGCAGTGGCGACGGTCCAGCCGTCGTCGGCCGAGCGGGCGGCCATCGTGGTCATGTCGGCCGAGAGGCGCTCCACGGCGGCGGCGTACCGCTGCTGGGTGCCCACGGCGTAGGCGTCGGCGCGCTCCTTGGTGATCGACGGGTAGAGGTCGTGCAGGTTCTCGGCGGTGAAGCCCATCTGCAGCGCGTCGGGGTCGACCAGCTTCTCCGCGATGATGCGCGGGTTGGGGTCGACGCCTTCGCCCATGGGGTGGTTCGACATCGACTCGACGCCCCCGGCGATGGCGATGTCGTACTGGCGGGCGGCGATCGCGGAGGACACGCTGGTCACCGCGGTCATCGCGCCCGCGCACATGCGGTCGATCGAGTAGCCGGGTACGGATTTTGGCAGCCCTGCGAGCAGCGCGGCCGTGCGGCCCAATGTGAGGCCCTGGTCGCCGATCTGCGTCGTGGCCGCGAGGGCCACTTCGTCGACCCGCTCAGGCGGCAGCCCCGGGTTGCGGCGCAGCAGCGACCTGATGCAGCGGATGATCATGTCGTCGGCTCGGGTCTCTTCGAAGAGTTTCCCCGCCTTGCCGAACGGAGTACGTACCCCGTCGACGAAGACGACATCGCGGATGGTGTCGTTCACGCCAGCCCCTCCTTTGGGTATGCAACGTCACAGCCGATGTTACTCGCTAGTAAACCTGAAGTCACGGCCCCACCCAGCCTAGGGCCAACAGCCCGCGGAATATTGCGTAATCGCAGGTGGCGAACAGGCAAAACGGCCCGCCGGAAGCGGGCCGGACATGCACGGGCGCAGATGCGGCGACTCAGGCTTTGAGGGCTTCGGTGAGGCCTTCTGCCAACAGGTCGATCTGCCATTCTCGGGCGCCACCCTCGAACAGCACGGTTCGGATGTGCTTTTCGGTGACCTTCTTCGGCGGTTCCCATGCCAGGCCGCGCACGAGGGCGGGGGCGATGAGGTTCTCCGGAGGGAGGCGGTGCTCGCCCGCGACCTTGGCGACGACTTCGCGGGCGGCCGCGAGGCGTTCGGCCGCGACCGGGTCGCGGTCGGCCCAGCGGTGGGTCGCGGGCGGGCCCTCTTGCGGCGGGGTCGTGGACGGCAGCTGGTCACTCGGCACGGTCCGGGCCTCGGCCAGGGCCGTGAGCCACAGCCGCGCGTTCGTGCGCCCGCCGCGCCGCCGGAAGCCCGGCAGGCTCATCATCTCGGCGAAGTCGGTCGGGTCGGAGGTCGCTGCTTCCACGATCGCCGCGTCGGGCAGCACTTTGCCTGGAGCGCGGTCGAGCTTGCGGGCCAAGACGTCTCGAGCCTCCCACACCGCGCGCACCCGGCCGAGGGCCTTGGCGCCGCGCACCTTGTGGATGCCGGAGGTGCGCCGCCACGGCTCCTTGCGGGGCTTGGGCGGACCGGCGAGTCGCACGTGCTCGAACTCGGCCTCGGCCCATTCGGCCTTGCCCTGCTTGGCGAGTTCGGCGGCGAGCTTGCCCCGCAGTTCGATCAAGAGCTCGACGTCGAGTGCGGCGTAGACGAGCCAGTCGTGGGGGAGCGGGCGTGAGGACCAGTCGGCCGCCGAGTGCTGCTTCTCCAGCCGGTGGCCGAGCAGCTGCTCGGTGATCGAGGCGAGCCCGACCTTCTCGAAGTCGCACAGCCGCGCCGCCAGTTCGGTGTCGAACAGCCGCGTCGGCCGCAGTTCCAGCTCCTCCAGGCACGGCAGGTCCTGGCTCGCCGCGTGCAGGATCCACTCCGGCCCCGTCAAAGCCCGGCGCAGCGGCGCGATGTCCTCGATCGGGATGGGATCCACCAGCATCGATCCGGCGCCCGCCCGGCGCAGCTGGATGAGGTACGCCCGGCCCGAATAGCGGAAGCCCGAGGCCCGCTCGGTGTCGATGGCGATGGGACCTGACCCTGCCTCGAGTCGTTCGGCGGCCTCGGCCAGTTCGGCGGAGGTCTGGATGAGCGGCGGCATGCCCTCACGCGGCTCGGTGAGGAGTTCGGCTTCAGGCTCGGGCTGGGGATCGGTCACCCGTTCACCGTACGGCCAGGTAACCTGCCCGCGCTACTGCCCCGCCGGGCCTGAGACCGTTTTACACCCGATAGTGGCCAAATCATCCTATTTGGTCTCCATGATGGACGGCGCCTCCGAGGGTGCTCCGCCACACCGCGTGCGCGGATGCGGGGCACATCGCAACGGCACGCCGCCGCCCGATTGCGGGCCACATCGCACTCGCCGCTGCGAGCGGCCGCCCGATCGGCGTGAAAAGATGGCAACGTGTCCAACGCAGCAGCTTCCTCGAATGCATCCCCGTTCCTAGCGGTTTGCCGCGGCGAGGAGCCCAGCCGAACCCCCGTCTGGTTCATGCGCCAGGCCGGGCGCTCCCTGCCCGAGTACAAGGTCGCCCGCGCGGGCACCTCGATGCTCGAGGCCTGCCGGACCCCGGAGATGGTCTGCGAGATCACGATGCAGCCGGTGCGCCGCTACAGCGTGGACGCCGCGGTCTTCTTCTCCGACATCGTCGTCCCCCTCGCCGCGATCGGCGTCGACATCGAGATCGTGCCCGGCGTCGGCCCCGTCGTCGCCGAGCCCTTCCGCACCGAGGCCGACGTCAAGCGCCTGCGCAACCTCGACCCGTGCGACGTCCCCTACATCACCGAGGCGATCGGCCTGCTCGCCAAGGAACTCGGCGACACCCCGCTCATCGGCTTCGCCGGGGCCCCGTTCACCCTCGCCTCCTACCTCATCGAGGGCGGGCCCTCCCGCGACCACGCGAAGACCAAGGCGCTCATGCACTCCCAGCCCGAGGTCTGGCACGGCATCGCCTCGCGCCTCGCCGCGATCTGCGGCGAATTCCTGCGCGTCCAGGTCGAAGCCGGGGCGAAAGCCGTGCAGCTCTTCGACTCCTGGGCCGGGGCCCTCTCCGAGGCCGACTACCGCCGCTTCGCGCTCCCGCACTCGACCGCCGCGCTCGCCGGAGTGGCGAACGCCGTGCCCCGCGTCCACTTCGGCGTCGGCACCGGACACCTCCTCGAAGCGATGACCGAGACCGGCGCCGAAGTCAGCGGCATCGACTTCCGCATCCCGCTCGACCAGGCCGCGAAGCGCCTGCCCGAGAAGGTCCTCCAAGGCAACCTCGACCCCGCGCTCATCCTCGCCGACGACGAGGCGCTCATCGCCGCGACCGACGCCGTGCTCGACGCCGGCAAGGCCGCCAAGGGCCACATCTTCAACCTCGGCCACGGCGTGCTGCCCGACTCCGATCCCGGGAAACTGAAACTGGTCGTCGACCGCGTGCACGAGGTCTCCGCGCGATGAGCCCGATGACTCCGGCCCGCGTCACGGGCACGCCGGGCCGGACCCGGGTCCTCATCGTCGGCGGCGGCATCACCGGCCTCGCCGCCGCACACCGCCTACGCGAGCAGCTCGGCCCGGACGACGAGATCATCGTCGCCGAGCAGGCGATGCGCCTGGGCGGCAAGATCAAGACCGTCGACTTGGCCGGCAGGCCCGTGGAGACCGGCGCCGAATCGCTCCTGGCCGCACGGCCCGAGGCGATCGAGCTGGTCCGCGCGGTCGGCCTCGGCGACTCGATCGTCTACCCCTCGGCTTTGAAGCCCGCCTTGAGCATCGGCGGCGAACTGCTCGACTTCCCGGCCGGGCACATGATGGGCATCCCAGGCGACCCCGCCGACGTGGCGGCGGTCGCCAACGCCAAGGAGCGCCCCGACAACGGCCTGCCGATCCTCGAACCCGGCGCGGACATGTCCGTGGGCGCCCTCGTGCGCGCCCGCCTCGGCGACGAAATCCTCGACCGTCTCGTCGCGCCCATGCTCGGCGGCGTCTACGCCGGAGACGTGGACCGCCTCTCAGTCCGCGCCGTCATGCCGCAACTGGCGGCGGCGCTGGAACGCCATGCGCGCCTGACGGATGCGGTCAACGAAATCAAGCGGCCCGCGACCAGCGGCCCGCGAAAGCCCGTGTTCGCCACCGTGGACGGCGGCCTGAGCAGTCTCGTCTCCGCCACCTCGGCTACCGCTCGCGCCGAGATCCGACTCGGCATGACCGTCCGCGAACTGCGCCAAACCCCCTACGGCTGGGAGATCATCGCCGGGCCCGCGCCCGACCCGATCAAGCTCACCGCCGACGCCGTGATCATCGCCGTCCCCGCCAAGCCCGCGGCCGACCTGCTCCGCGCCGTCGAACCCCAGGCCGCCGCCGCCCTCTCGGGCGTCGCCTACGCCTCGGTCGCCTTGGCCGCCTTCGCCTTCGACCAGGTCGACCTGCCCGAGCGCTCCGGATTCCTCACCCCCGCCTCCGAGGGCAAGACCGTCAAGGCCGCCACCTTCGCCAGCAAGAAATGGCCGCACCTGGGCCGCCGCCGCCAGATCGTGCGCGTCTCCATGGGCCGCCTCGGCGAGGAGGCCCTGCTCCAGTACGACGACGTCACCCTCGCCAAGACCGCCCTGCGCGAACTCGGCGAGCACCTCGGGCAACGCCTGCCCGAACCCGTCGAACAGCGCGTCGACCGCTGGGGCGGCGCGCTCCCGCAGTACACGCCCGGGCACGACGCCCGCATCGCCGCCGCCCGCGAGGCGCTGGCCGGACACCGCGGCATCGCGATCGCCGGCGCGGCCGTCGACGGCGTCGGCATCGCCGCCTGCATCGCCTCCGGGCAACGGGCGGCGGATAGCATCGCAACCTCGGTGAAGCTCGCGAACCGTCCACCGGCGGCGCAGCCGAACGACTCGAACTAGAAGGGCCGCAACGTGAGTGAGCAGCAGTCGAACAACCCGAACGCGCAGCGCATCAAGGACCTGAACGACACCATCCGCTACACCCTGTGGTCGGTGTTCCGCGTCGAGGAGCACATGCCCTCGATCCGCCAGGACCTCGCCAGCGACATGGAGGCGTTCTTCGCCAAGCACTGCGCCGACCAGGGCGTCACGGTGCGCGGCACCTACGACCTGTCCGGGCTGCGCGCCGACGCCGACCTCATGATCTGGTGGCACGCCGAAACCTCCGACCAGCTCCAGAAGGCCTACGCCGACATCCGCCGATCGGCACTCGGCCGCCACCTCGCCCCGGTGTGGTCGAACATGGCCCTGCACCGGCCCGCCGAGTTCAACCGCAGCCACATCCCGGCCTTCCTCGCAGACGAGGAGCCGAAGAACTACGTGAGCGTCTACCCGTTCGTGCGGTCCTACGACTGGTACCTGCTGCCCGACGAGGAGCGCCGCGACCTGCTGCGCGAGCACGGCCAGATGGCCCGCGGCTACGCGGACGTGCGAGCGAACACCGTGGCCTCCTTCGCGCTCGGCGACTACGAGTGGATCCTCGCCTTCGAAGCCGACGAGCTTCACCGGATCGTGGACCTCATGCGCGAACTGCGCGCCTCGCGCGCCAGGCTCTATGTGCGCGAAGAGATCCCGTTCTACACCGGCAGGCGCCGCTCGATCACCGACATCATCAACGACCTGCCGTAGGGGCCGGGCATGGATCCCACGAACGTCGACAATGTCGACGGCGTCCACCAAGGGTTCGTGAGCCTCAACGTCGTCGCGGTCGTCGTGGTGATCGTCGGCCTGGCTTACGGGGTGCTCGTCGTGATGGCCGCATTGGGCCTGACCTCGTTCTCGGTGTTCGAGCGCTTCCGCAAGAAGCGGCCGGAGGAATCCGACGAGGGCGGCATCGATGACCTCTTCTGAGTGGCTCTCCGCGCTGGCGCTCGTGGCCGTGTTCGCCCTGATGGTCGAATCGGTGCGCCAGCTGCGGCGGCGCTGGGCGCTGGTCAAGGTCGAGGGCGCCTCGATGGAGCCGACGCTGCGCGAGGGTATGGAGGTCCTCGCCAAGCGCACGCGCCGGATCGCCACCGGCGATGTCGTGGTGGTCGCCGCACCCGACCCGCAGCTCGGCTGGGCCGAGGCCAAGCGCGCCAAGGCTCCGTGGTGGGTCAAGCGCGTCGCGGCCGGGCCGGGCGAGCCCATGCCGGGTTCCGATGAGCCGGTCCCGGCCGGGCACTACTTCCTCTTGAGCGACAACCCCGTCGGCGACGATTCCCGCCGCCACGGCCCCTGCCCGGCCCAGTCCGTGTTCGGCGTCATGATCCGCGAGTATTAATCGCGAAGTCGCGTTGTCACACCCGATGCCTATTTTGGGAATCGGGGCCCCATTGCGCAGTACGAATCCGGAACGTCGGGACTTTCCCGGATCGCCCACCGCCTGAAGCCTTAGCGTGTCCTAAGGATCGGTCGCCTGTTTCCATTATCTGGAACGTGGCAGACTTGATCCATGCCAGCGCTTCGTTCACGCACTTCCACTCATGGCCGCCAGATGGCCGGCGCCCGCGCGCTGTGGCGCGCCACCGGCATGACCGACTCCGATTTCGGCAAGCCGATCGTGGCCATCGCCAACTCCTACACCCAGTTCGTGCCCGGCCACGTGCACCTCAAGGACATGGGCGAGATCGTCGCCGAGTCCATCGCCGAGGCCGGCGGCGTCTCCAAGGAGTTCCACACCATCGCCGTCGACGACGGCATCGCCATGGGCCACGGCGGCATGCTCTACTCGCTGCCCAGCCGCGAGATCATCGCCGACTCCGTCGAGTACATGGTCAACGCGCACTGCGCCGACGCGCTGGTGTGCATCTCCAACTGCGACAAGATCACCCCGGGCATGCTCATGGCCGCCCTGCGCCTGAACATCCCGGTCGTCTTCGTCTCCGGCGGCCCGATGGAGGCCGGCAAGACCGTCGACAAGGACGGGATCGTCACCCACAAGCTCGACCTCATCGACCCGATGGTCGCCGCGGCGAACGACGACGTCTCCGACGCGCAGCTGCTGAAGATGGAGCAGGACGCCTGCCCGACCTGCGGCTCCTGCTCGGGCATGTTCACCGCCAACTCGATGAACTGCCTGACCGAGGCCATGGGCCTCTCGCTGCCGGGCAACGGCTCCACCCTCGCCACCCACACCGCCCGCAAGGCCCTCTTCCAAGAGGCCGGGCGCGTGGTGATGGACCTGGCCCTCCGCTACTACGAGCAGGACGACGAGTCCGCCCTGCCGCGCAACATCGCCACTCGCGAGGCCTTCGAGAACGCCATGGCCCTCGACGTGGCGATGGGCGGGTCCACCAACACGATCCTGCACCTTCTCGCGGCCGCCCGCGAGGCCGAGCTGGACTTCAACGTGGCCGACATCGACGCGGTCTCGCGCCGCGTCCCCTGCCTGTCGAAGGTGGCCCCGAACTCACCGAAGTACCACATGGAGGACGTGCACCGCGCCGGCGGCATCCCCGCGATCCTCGGCGAGCTGTACCGCGGCGGTCTGCTCAACGACGGTGTCCGCGCCATCCACTCGCCCACGATGGCGCAGTGGCTCGGCAAGTGGGACATTCGCGCCGAAGCCCCTGCGCCCGAAGCGATCGAGCTGTACCACGCCGCGCCCGGCAACGTGCGCACCACGCAGGCGTTCTCCACCTCGAACCGCTGGGCGAGCCTCGACACCGACGCCGAGGACGGCTGCATCCGCAGCGTGGAGCACGCCTACACCGAGGACGGCGGCCTGGCCGTTCTCTTCGGCAACCTCGCCGTCGACGGTTGCGTGGTCAAGACCGCGGGCGTGCCCGAGGAGAACCTGCAGTTCACCGGTCCCGCGCACGTCTTCGAGTCGCAGGACGACGCCGTGCAGGGCATCCTCGACAAGTCCGTGGTCGAAGGCGAGGTCGTCGTCATCCGCTACGAAGGCCCCAAGGGCGGCCCGGGCATGCAGGAGATGCTGTACCCGACCTCGTTCCTCAAGGGCCGCGGGCTGGGCCGCAAGTGCGCGCTCATCACCGACGGCCGCTTCTCGGGCGGCACCTCGGGCCTGTCGATCGGGCACGTGAGTCCCGAAGCGGCGGGCGAGGGCCTGATCGCTCTGGTCGAGGACGGCGACATCATCGAGATCGACATACCGGCCCGCAAGCTGGAGCTGAAGGTCGACGACGCCACCCTCGCGGAACGCCGTGTGGCCCAGGAGAAGCGCGAGCGCCCGTTCACCCCGGTGAGCCGCGACCGCGTGGTCTCCCGCGCCCTCCAGGCGTACGCCGCAATGGCCACTCCGGCCAGCGACGGCGCGGTCCGCAAGGTCTGCTGACAAACGCTTCGAGCGGCGGGG
>DATABR010000374.1:0-7726 GCA_036259435.1 Glycomyces sp. | reverse complement strand
CCCACCCACCCCAGTGCACGCCGCTTCACGATGTGGCGTCTGATGTTTCGGTTGCCGGCTCGACGCGGTCGCTCCCGCTAGCAGGGTGGGCGACCGTCGTCTGCCGGGTGCTTTCGTTACTGCCTCTTACCGTGCGGCCCTGCGGCCGGTACGGAGCAGGGCGTCTGGCAGGTTTTTCGTTATTGCTTCTTGTAGCGGGCGGTCTTCGTGACCGGGTCGTAGAAACCGGCCGGGGTGCGCAGGGTGACGTTGATGCGGTTCCAGGCGTTGATCTGCGCGCACATCGCCACCAGGGCGGCGATCTGCTCGTCGTCATAGTGCTTGCGCACCGACTCCCAGGTTTCGTCAGTGACGCCGTGCGGGTTGTCGGCGATGCGGGCCGACTCCTCGGCCAGCGCGAGCGCGGCGCGTTCGGGCTCGGTGAAGGCGGGGGCCTCGCGCCAGACGGTGACCAGGTTGAGCCGTTCGGGGTCCTCTCCGGCGTGGACGGCGTCCTTGTAGTGCATGTCGACGCAGAAGCCGCAGCCGTTGATCTGGCTGGCGCGCAGCTTGACCAACTCCATGGTCGCGAACGGGACGGGCGAGGCGGTGTGGAAGAGCTTCTCGCTGGCGAGCATGTGCTTGTAGTACTGCTTGGCGAACTCGGTCTCGGCGAAGGCGAGCCGGGGCTCCATGGCGTGTTCCTTTCCTATTGGTCGGCCCGGCCGGTGTGCAGGCCGTTGAATTTCATGGGATTGCGGATCATGTCGACCTTGGTGATGCGGCCGTTCTCGATGCCGAGGGCGATGACGCCATCGACGAGGCCGCCTTGGACGGTGATGAGGGCCGGGTTGCCGTTGATGTAGATCGGCTGGTGGTGCCACTCGTGGTGCTTCGCGGTGACGCCGACGAGGAAGCGGGCGACCTTGTCGGCGCCTTCGATCGGGTTGCGGGCGGCGCGGACGACGCCGCCGCCGTCGGAGACGAGGACCGCTTCGGGGTCGAGCATTTCGAGCAGGCCGTCGAGGTCGCCGGAGCGGGTGGCCTTCGAGAAGGCTTCGACGACGGCGCGGTGGGCGGCGGGGTCGACTTCGAACCGGGGTTTGCGGCGTTCGACGTGTTCGCGGGCGCGGCTGGCGAGTTTGCGGCAGCCGGCGGGGCTGCGGCCGAGGGCTTCGCCGACTTCGTCGAAGGTGAGGCCGAAGACGTCGTGGAGGACGAAGGCGGCGCGTTCGGCGGGGTTCAGGGTCTCCAGGACCACGAGCATGGCCCAGGACATGGAATCGGCGAGACTCACCGAATCGGCCGGGTCGGGGGCGGTCTCGACGGGCTCGGGGAGCCAGGGGCCGACGTAGGCCTCGCGGCGGGAGCGGGCGGAGCGGAGCACGTCGAGGGCGAGGCGGGAGGTGGTGGTGACGAGCCAGCCGGTGAGGTCGTCGATTTGGTCGATGTGGCTGCGCTGGAGTCTGATCCAGGCGTCTTGGACGACGTCTTCGGCTTCGGCGAGGGAGCCGAGGAGGCCGTAGGCGACACCGACGAGGCGGGGTCTGAGGGCCGCGAACTCGGCCAGGGCGCGGTCTTCGGCGCTCTGGGGCGCTGTCGCGGCGGTGCCGCTGTGGGCGGCGGCGGTCTCCTCGGCGGTGTGCGCTTCCGGTTCGTTCATGTCAGGAGGACGGGACATGGTTCAAGAGTGTGACACCCGATCGCAGATTGTGACCGGCATCTCGCGGAAGGCGTAGGGCAGACTGTCAGGCGTGTTCTCGAACCTCTCGGCGGTGTGGCGCCGCCGCCTGCGCGTCGCGGTCGTGGTGTGGGCGGTGGCGCTGGTGGCGGTCGCCTTCGCGGCGTCGGGGGCGACCGTGCGCGAACAGGTGGACGCGGCTGCGGCCCGCACGGTGATGGACTCGGTGGTCGGGGAGGCCGCGGCGGTCTTCACGAATGCAGCGGTGCTGGCGGTCGGGCCGCTCGGCGTCGAGGAGTGCGAGGTGACGCCGGTGCGGCCGGGCCTGTCGCTCGAGCGCACCCTCCAGGTGTCGGGTGCTACGGCGACTCAGGTGGAGGCGCTGGCTGAACGGTTCGCGTTGCGCGCTTTGGTGAGCGGGCCGGACGGGGCGTCGTGGTCGGGCACGACCGGGGACTTCGTGAACGTGCGTGTGACCGCGCCGAGCGCCGATCCCCCGGGTGGACGCTGGTCTGAACCGATTGCGGTGCAGGCGGTCACGGGCTGCCGACCTCTCGAGGAGCCGGTCGGGTCGTTCGCGCCGTCTCCGCCGGGCGGCGCATCCGCGGCCTGGGCGTACGGCTCGGTCGACTGCCCCGGCGGCGAGACCCTGTCGAGCTGGACCGAGCCGGTGGAGGCCAGGCCTTTCCGCGTTCACGAGACCACCGGCGGCTGCGTCTAGCGGCGAACTCGGTCCAGGCACGGACGCGTTAGCGTGAGCGGCCCTTCACGTCGCCTCTGAAGGAGTTCCGCGGGCGTCCTCGGCACGAACGTCACCGTCGTCTTCGTGGGCTTCGTCGTGGTCTACAACGTGTTCGTCGTCTGAGTCGCTCACTTGTCGATGTCGCCCACCACGAAGAACATCGAGCCGAGGATCGCGATCATGTCCGGGATGAGGCAGCCGGTCATGAGCGTCGACAGGGCTTGGACGTTCGCGTAGGAGGCGGTGCGCAGCTTCAGCCGCCACGGGGTCTTCTCGCCCCGGCTCACCAGGTAATAGCCGTTGGCGCCCAACGGGTTCTCGGTCCACACGTACGTCTCGCCCACCGGCGGCTTGAAGATCTTGGGGAGTTTCACGTTGACCGGGCCCTCGACCCGGGCGGCGCGGTCGAGGCAGGCCCGGGCGAGGTCGATCGACACGGCGACCTGGTCGAGCAGGCAGATGAACCGCGCGTAGCAGTCCCCTTCGTCGCGCACCACCACCGGCACGTCCAACTCGCCGTATGCGAGGTACGGCTCGTCGCGGCGCAGGTCGAAGTCGAGCCCGCTCGCACGCGCGACCGGCCCGGTGACCCCGTACGCGGCGGCCGCGGCCGCATCCAGCACACCGACGCCTTTCGTGCGGGCCGCGAAGATCTCGTTGTGGCGCAAGAGCTTGTCGAGCCGCATCATGCCCGTCTCGACCTCGTCGAGCGCCCGGCGGGCCCGGTCCTCCCAGCCGGACGGCACATCGGCCTTGAGCCCGCCGACGCAGTTGTACATGTAGTGGATGCGCCCGCCGCTGGCCTCCTCCATGACCGCCTGCAGCCGCTCGCGTTCGGTGAACGCGTAGAACATCGGCGTGATCGCCCCGATCTCCAGCGGATACGAGCCGAGGAACATCAGGTGGTTGAGCACCCGGTTCATCTCCGCGAGTGCCATGCGCAGCCACACCGCGCGCTCGGGCGCCTCGATTCCCGCGAGCCGCTCGGCCGCGAGAGCCACGCCGAGCTCGGAGGAGAACGCCGAGAGCCAGTCGTGCCGGTTCGCCAGCAGCATGATCTGCCGGAAGTCGCGCACCTCGAACAGCTTTTCGGCGCCCCGGTGCATGTAGCCGATGATCGGCTCGCACTCGGTGACGCGCTCGCCGTCCACTCGCAGCCGCAGGCGCAGTACGCCGTGCGTGGACGGATGCTGGGGGCCGATGTTGAGCACCATGTCGGCGGCCTCGGCCCCGGACCCGACGCCGACGATCAGTTGCTCACGCTCGCTCACCGACCCATAGTCCCAGTTTCGCACCGGTTCGGGAAGTGTCTGGCCGCGTGTTGATGTGCCCTGGCATCCTTGACGGAGCATCCGTCATTGGAAGGGCCGAGTATATGGACCGCGATCAGATGCGCGCCTCAGAGAACGACCGGCAGCTCGTCATGGAGCGGCTGCGGCAGGCGGTCGAGGAGGGCCGCCTGGACATGGCCGAGTACCAGGACCGCGTCGACGCCGCCATGCAGGCCAAGAAGTACTCCGAGCTCGACATCCTGATCTCGGACCTCCAGCAGCTGCCGCCGCCGGGCTTCCCCGACGTGGCCGCCGAGGAGACGGCCGTCATGCGGCCGCCGCTGTCGAAGGTGAACCAGCAGCTGCGCGACGGCATGGAGCCAGGTCCGCGGAAGTGGAAGATCGCGGGTGTCGCCGTGGCGATCGCCGCCGTGGTCTCGCTGATCCTGTTCGCGATGGCCCCGGAGCTGTTCCTGTACATCGCGATCGGGGTCTTGGTGATCCTGGTCCTGTTCGTCGTCGCGGCCGTCGCCGGACTCTTCTAGCCCGCCCACGACGCGGCCGGAGCGATGCTCGGGCCGCCCGAGCACCGGGCGCAGGCGCAAGGCTGCGTCGTGTGCGGTGCCGGTCGTGCCGATAGCCTTGAGCGCATGTCGCATCTCGACCCCTGGATGATCATTCTCGGGGTGGCCTTCACTGGCGCCCTGGTAGTCAGTATGGCCCGGCTGCTGGTCAAGTGGCTCTTGCTCCGGCATGCCTCCGAGCGGTGGTCGCAGCTGATCGGCAAGGCCCTGCGCCCAGCCCAGTTCATGGCCGCCACCGGCGGCGTTCAGATCCTGCTGCTCGTCCAGCAGAGCGAGTCCGGTTGGGGCGCAGGCGCGGACGGCTGGAACTCGAACCTCAGCCAGTCACTGCTGTTCGGCACCGTCGCCTCCGGCGCTTGGCTCATCTCGAACCTTCTCAGCGTCGCCAAGGACCCGATCCAGGAGCGTTGGGGCTCCCTTAATCAGAGCGATGTGGACGGACGCAAGCAGCGCACCCAGATCATCGTCATGTACCGGCTCATCTCTGCCGGGGTGTGGATGGTCGCGGTCGGCCTGGTGCTGTTCAACATCCCCGAGCTGCGGGCCCTGGGCACCACCATGCTCGGCGCGGCCGGCGTCGCCGCCATCGTCGTCTCCCTTGCGGCCCAGACGATGCTGGCGAACCTGTTCGCGGGCATGTCCCTGGCTTTCGGCGACGCCCTACGCCTGGAGGACGTCGTCGTCATCGAGGGCGAGTGGGGCCAGATAGAGGAGATCACGCTGTCCTATGTAGTGATGCGGATCTGGGATGAGCGGCGTCTGGTGCTGCCGACCTCCTACTTCAAGAACCACGCGTATGTCAACTGGACCCGCGACAGCCCCCAGGTGCTCGGCACGGTGAGCATGGACGTCGACTGGCGCCTGCCGGTCGACGCCGCCTGCGACGAGATGCGACGCTTCCTGGAGGGCAGCCCCTTGTGGGACGGCCGCGCGTCCGGCATCGACGTGATCGACTCGACCGGCCCCTACATGCGGTTGCGGATGACCGTGTCCGCCCCGGACCCCTCCGCCCAATGGACCCTGCGCTGCCGACTGCGCCAGCACATGATCAGCTGGATCGTCGAGACGCATCCGCACTGCATTCCCCGGCTGCGCGTCAACAGCTTCCAATCGGTCATGGACGTGCGCAACGGCGGCATTCCCGGCGAGGACCCCCGCGCGGACGACGACTTCAGCACGTCCGAGATCCAGGCCCTGCTCAGCGACACCGCCGTCCAGCAGCGCCGTCCCGGCCCGCTGTCGTGACGGTCTCGGGTCGATGACCGCGCCGAACCTTCGTCACTCCCCCGGGGCCGCAAACCGATCGCCGCGGGCTTTCAGGCGGTGCCGCCGCGGAAGGACGGGGTCTTGGCGGGGTCGGGGCGGTAGTCGAAGGGCTCGTCGCGGTCGCAGCGCAGCCAGCCGTCCCTCACGTGCAGGCGGGCGACCTGCACGGTCGAGCGGCGACCGCCGCCCGGATGCGTGAAGTAGTACAGGTAGCCCTCGTCGGGGCCCTGCGTGAGGGCCATCGCGTGGTGGCCGAGGGCCTCGTCGAACGCGCGTTTGCCGGGCCCGGCGAGCAGCGGAAACGGCTGGCGGTGCCAGTGTTCGAGGTCGGTCGAGCGGTGGACGAGCAGCCCGGACCAGCCGTCGGTGACCATCCAGTACACGCCGCCGAGCGCGAACACGGTCGGGCCCTCCTGAGCCTGGTCCGTGACGGCGGGACCGGCCGGGGTCCAGGCGAACAGGTCCTCGGAGTCGGCGGCGTGGATACGGCTCTCGCGGCGCTCGTCCTTGAACCACATGCGCCACTTGCCGTTCGGGAGGCGGTGGACGGTGGCGTCGATGGCGCGCCCGGAGTCGACGCCGAGCGTGGCGTGGTAGTCCCAGTCCTTCAGGTCGCTGGAAGTGTAGTGGCGGATGTCGGCCGGGCCGGTCCAGTCCTCGCGCACGCCCTGGAGATAGGTGACGTACATGTGCCACAGGCCGTCGTGTCGCAGGATCTCCGGGGCCCACCAGGTGTCGCCGTCACCGGCCCCGAGGCCGCCCGCGGCGCCCGCGTACGTCCATTCGCGACCGTCGGAGCTGGTGGCGTAGCCGATGTCGGTGCCGTGGACCCAGGCGACGCCCGCGCCGGGCTGGTCGGCCCTGCGCTGCGTGTAGAACAAGTGCCACAGGCCCGAGTCGGGGTCGAAGACGACGGTGGGGTCGGTGGGCCCGTCGTAGACCGGGTCGGCGAACAGCGGGGCCGGGGCGCGGAAGTCCTCGGGGCTCGGGGTCGGACCGGTCGTCATGGTTCCTCCAAAGGAGTCGGCGGCCAAGGTGGCCGGGCCCGTCGGGGTGTTTGCAACATAGCGGCGCACAGCAGTGCGGAGAGCGTTTGCCATGGTGTGGTTTCGAGCGTACTGACCGAATCACCGTCTGTCCACCGCATGCTGCGCGGCCCGTTCACGGCTTCGGTTCCCTCCCCTGCCCGTGCGCGGAATTTCACTCCCCGTTCCCGAAGCGCCCGAATACCTCGCACTCCGGTACCGTTTACGCATGGACCTCAACGCGGACCTTGGGGAGGGTTTCGGTCGCTGGGAGCTCACGGACGATGACGCGCTGCTGCGGATCGTGACGAGCGCGAATGTCGCGTGCGGTTTCCACGCCGGAGACCCGGTCACACTGCGCCGCGTCACCGCCCTGGCCGCCCTCGAGCGAGTGCGCATCGGCGCGCAAGTGTCCTATCGGGACCTCGCCGGATTCGGGCGGCGCGAGATCGACGTGCCCCCTGCCGAACTCGCCGCCGAAGTCGCCTACCAGATCGGGGCGCTGCGCGTTTTCGCCGAAGCCGCGGGCACCACGGTGTCGTATGTGAAACCGCATGGGGCGCTTTACCATCGGGCTGGACGCGACCCGGCCCAGGCCGCGGCCGTGATCGAGGGGGCCCTCTTGGCGGGCGTGGACACGGTGCTCACCCAGCGCGGGAGCGCGCTCGACCTGCTCGCCACCGACGCCGGGATGCGGGTCGTCGGCGAGGCCTTCGCCGACCGCGCGTACCTCGGCGACGGGCACTTGGTGCCGCGCGGCACGCCCGGGGCGCTGCTCGCGCCCGAGGCGGCGGTAGCGCAGGCGATCTCCCTGGCGCAGGCCGGGACGGTGACGGCGATCGACGGCACTCCCACCCCTGTTGCGGCCGAGTCGATCTGCGTGCACGGGGACGGCCGGGACGCGGTCGCGGTCGCCGCGTCCATCAGGGCCGCATTGGACGACCGAGGCATCGACGTGGAGGCATTCTCGTGAGCAACGGAAGAACCACCGCCGACCACCGGCTCAGGCCGCTCCCGGCCGGGCCGCGGGGCATCCTGATCGACTGCGGCACCAGCGAAGCCGCGCGCGCCTGCTACCGCTCGCTCCAGAGCCGGCGCATGTCCGGGCTCCTGGAGGCCGCCGATCTCGTCCCGGGCGCGACCACCGTGCTGGTCGACGGCATCGACGAACCCGAAGT
>DATABR010000373.1:0-8174 GCA_036259435.1 Glycomyces sp. | reverse complement strand
CGCCGCGTCTCGCGTCTCGCGTCTCGCGTCTCGCGTCTCGCGTCTCGCGTCTCGCGTCTCGCGTCTCGCGTCTCGCGTCTCGCGTCTCGCGTCTCGCGTCTCGCGTCTCGCGTCTCGCGTCTCGCGTCTCGCGGCGAGTCGTTCGCCGCGACTCCGGGTCCCGTTCGCCCTCGGGCGTCAATACACTCCAAGGATGCGCACGCTCAGCGAGATCACCGCTGCACTCGACGACCGCTACCCGCGCAGCTGGGCCGAGGACTGGGACCGGGTGGGGCTCGTCTGCGGCCGCGGCGGCAACTCCGTCCGCAGGGTCCTCTGCGTCGTGGACGTCGTGCCCGCCACCGTCATCGAGGCCATCGAAGCCGACTGCGATCTCATCGTCGCCCACCACCCCCTCCTCCTGCGCGGCGTCTCCACCCTCGACCCCGCCGGCGACTACAAGGGCGACCTCGTCCACACCCTCATCGAATCCGGCATGGGCCTCTACGTCGCCCACACCAACGCCGACGTCGCCAACCCCGGCGTGTCCGACGCGCTGGCCGACCGGCTCGGCCTCGTCGACCTCCGGCCCCTGCGCCCCCTCGACGGCGCCGAGCACCGCGGCTCCGGCCGCGGCATCGGCCGCATCGGCCGCCTGCCCCAGCCGCTCTCGCTCGCCTCGCTGCTCGAACGCGCCGCCAAGGCCCTCCCGGACACCGTCTCGGGCGTGCGCGCCGGCGGGGATCCGGAACGCCAGATCAGCACCGTCGCCGTCTGCGGCGGCGCGGGCGACTCCTACCTCGCCGACGCCGCCGCGGCCGGCGCGAACGCCTACCTCACCGCCGATCTGCGCCACCACCCGGCCAGCGAGCACCTCGCCCGGAGCGGCCCGGCACTCATCGACGCCGCCCACTGGGCCACCGAGCGACCGTGGCTGGATATCGTTGCCGAGCAACTGTCCCGTCTGGTCGACGAGGTCCTCGTCTCCGACCTCGACACCGATCCGTGGACCATCCACCAGAAACCCGGGGTGAACTGAGTTGAAAGCCGACCTCTTCGATCAGCGTCGACTGCTCGAACTCCAGGCGGTCGACACCCAGCTCACTCAGCTGGAGCAGCGCCGCAAGAAGCTCGACGCCGACCCGTCCTTCGCCTCCGCGGCCCAGCGCATGCGCGCCCTCGGAGACAAGGCCGCGAACCTCAGCGGCGACCTCGCCGACCTCGACCGCGACATCGAACGCGTCGAACGCGAAGTCGAGCTGGTCACCAAGCGGGCCGAGAACGACCGCACTCGCATGGCCTCCGGCTCGGCCTCCGCGAAGGAGCTCGAAGGGCTCCAGAGCGAACTCGAGTCCCTCGCCCGCCGCCAGGCGACGCTCGAGGACGGCGAGATCGAGCTGATGGAGCGCCGCGAAGCGCTCGAAACCGAGTTGAACGAGACTCGCCGCCAGGTCGAGGAGTCGCGCCAGGTCTACGTCGACGCCGAGGCCGACCGCGGACGCCAGATCGGCGAGATCGACACCGAGGTCGCCGAGGCCTCCTCGACTCGCGAAGCGCTCGCCATCAACATCCCCGACCGACTCGTGGAGCTGTACGAACGCATCCACGCCCGCCAGCCGATCGCCGCCGCCGAACTCGTGGGCCGCCGCTGCGGCTCGTGCCGGATCGAGAAGTCCCCGGCCGACATGATCCCGATCAAGTCCGCCCCGATCGACGAAGTCCTCCGCTGCGAGGAATGCGGCTGCGTCCTCATCAGGACCGAAATGCCCCAATCGAAACCGAGCTCCCTCGCCTCCGAGGACGAACTGAAGAAGTACACCTAGCGCCAGCACGCGGAGGGCGGGAAGCGCATCGCGCCTCCCGCTCTCCTCGCATCCGGTCGGACTTCCACGCCGCGAAGTGGGGGACGCGCCACTCGCACCCCTGCGGCCCCGACTAGCAATGCCGAAGGGCGAGCCGCTCATGCGACTCGCCCTTCAGCGTAATACTCCATGTCGGACATAAGCGAAATGTCCGCCCGGGGGACCCCTTGGTTTAACCCTACGAAGCAGGTCCGACATTGCATCGGCGTGTCAGCTCCCGCTTTCGGAGGAAAACCCCTCACGTCAGGCCTTGCTGAACTCGGCCCAGCGCTCGACCAGCGCGGTCGCCGAGCCCTCGTCGATCGCCTTCGACGCCAGTTCCAGGTTCGCGGCGATCAAGCCCCGGCGGATCGACACGTCGTGCAGGTCCACGCCGTCGACCAGACCCTGGCGCGAGGCCAGCGCCGCCGCCGCGTTGATGAGCACCGCGTCCCGCACCGGGCCCGCCGCGCCCGCGAACACCTCGCGCGCGACCCTCGAGTTGAACTCCAGATCCCCGCCCTTGAGCGCCTCGGGGCCGGCGTTCACCAGGCCCCACTCCTTGACGTCGATCGAACCCTGCGACACCCGGCCGCCCGAGGCGATCCACTCCGACGTCGTCGACGACGTCGAGATCTCGTCCAACCCGTCGTCGCCGCGCACCACGAACACCGAAGCGCCGCGCGCCGCGAACACCTGCGCCATCAGCGGCGCCTTCACCGGATCCGCGCAGCCGATCAGGCCCGCCGCCGGCTGACCCGGATTCGTCAACGGACCCAGCAGGTTGAACACCGTCGGAATCCCCAGCGCGGCCCGGATCGGACCCGCGTGGCGCATCCCGGGGTGGAACGTCCGCGCGAAGCAGAACCCGATGCCCACCTCTCGCACCGACGCCTCGACCCGCTCGGCCGTGGCCGCCAAGTCGACGCCCAGCTCCTCCAGCAGATCGGCCGAGCCGACCGTAGAGGACGCCGACCGGTTCCCGTGCTTGATGACCGGCACCCCCGCGGCGGCGACCACGATCGCCGCCATCGTCGAGATGTTCACCGAGTTCGAGCCGTCACCACCGGTGCCCACGATGTCGATCGCGACGCCCAGGTCCGACAGGTCCAAGCGCGTGGTCTCCGCGAGCATCCGGCCCGCGATCGCGCCGATCTCCTCGGGCGTCTCACCCTTTGAGCGCAGCAACACCGCGAACGCGGCCAATTGGGCCGGATCGGCGTTGCCCGCGATGATCTCGGCCATCGCCCAGTCCGCGCTGGCGTCGTCGAGGTGGTCGCCCTGCGAGAGGCGGGCGAGGACATCGGGCCAGGTCGCACTAGACATATGGACTCCTGTAAGGGGGAGATCAGGCGGCGCGCTGCGCCGGTGCCGCACCTTCTGCACGGTTGACCAGCAAGTCTACTACCGTCTGCCCGGTGGTCACGGGGTTGAGCGGGTGCATGAGCACCGCGTCCGCCCGCGACCACGCCGCCAGCCACCGGTCGGCGGCCCGCGCCACGACCACCGACAGGATCGGGGGCTCGTCGAATTCGTCGCGCAGCTGCCGGGCGATCCCGAGGCCGCCAGCGGGCTGCGCCTCGCCGTCGAGCAGCACCAGGTCGATGGCGAACTTGTCGATGAGCGCCACCGCCTCGTCGTACTCGCCGGCGACCGCGAACTCGATCTTCACCCCCTCGACCGGCGCCTCGCCGATAGCCGAGCGCATCTGTTCGATGACCGCGGGTCGATGACTGTAAAGCAGGACAGCGTACTCAGCCGTTGAGGTAGTCACGCCTCGCATATTAAACCGGCCACACTGAAATGGGAAGACCGGCGCCGCCACTTCCGCGCGATGTCGCGCCCACATTGGGCGAACCGCGAATGACCTGGGCACACGGTGTGAGAAGTCTGGGAGCCTACTACCGCCGACACGCGCGAAAAAGACACCCCATGCGCAGCTGGGACCCGCCCGACCGTAATAATGTGCGCGTGACTGCCGCCGAAGCAACTATCGACCCCAGCCGAATCCACTCACTGACGCGGCCCAATGTCGTCAGTGTCGGCACCATCGTGTGGTTGAGCAGCGAACTGATGTTCTTTGCGGGCCTGTTCGCGATGTACTTCTCCATCCAGGCCGCCGCGCCCACGATGTACCAGGACGGTTACGAGCACCTCGAGATCCCGTACGCGCTCGTCTTCACCGTGATCCTGGTGGCCTCCTCGATCACCTGCCAGCTGGGCGTCTTCGCCGCCGAGCGGGGCGACGTCTACGGCCTGCGGCGCTGGTTCGCGATCACCTTCATCATGGGGCTGGTCTTCGTGCTCGGCCAGGTCAACGAGTACCGCAACCTCGTCGGCGAAGGCCACTCGATCTCGGCCGACGGCTACTGGACGATGTTCTACCTGACCACCGGCTTCCACGGCCTGCACGTGACCGGCGGCCTGGTGGCGTTCATCGTCTACCTCATCCGCACGACGATGGGCCGCTTCACGCCCGCGCAGGCCACCGCGTCCATCGTGGTGTCCTACTACTGGCACTTCGTCGACGTGGTCTGGATCGCGCTGTTCGCCGTGATCTACTTCCTTCCGATGGCCCAGTACTGATCCACCTCGGCCGGTTCTCTTCTATACCGGCCCACAGCAACACAGGCCCCGGCCACGAGCCGGAGCCGCAACCGAGAAACGCGACGGCCGCCGCCCGGTGGTGGCCGCCGGCCGAGCCGGGACCGCACAGGGCCCGGTCCGGTCCGAGAGCTAGATAAAGGTGAGGCAACAACCGTGGCTGCATCAGCGAAACGCCGGCGAGGCTGGCGCAAGCGCCTCGGCGCGCTGGCCAGGTTCACCGGCGCACTGGTCATCGTCGGAGGGCTCTACTCGGTGTTCTCCCCGGGCCTTTACGCCCAGGAGTCCGATGACGCCAACGTGATCGACTCCGAGGCGGTCAAGGGCCAGGAGCTCTACGACACCAGCTGCATTACCTGTCACGGCGATAACGGCGAGGGCGTCGAAGGACGCGGCCCGAGCCTCATCGGTGTGGGGTCCGCGGCGGTCGAGTTCCAGGTGAACACCGGCCGCATGCCGATGGCCGCCCAGGGCGCGCAGGCTCCCGAGTCGAAGTACCCGGTCTTCAACGAAGAAGAGGCCGCGTGGCTGGGGGCGTACATCGAGTACCTCGGCGGCGGCTCCCAGGTGCCCGACGACTTGGCGGCGCTCGTGGAGGACGCGAACGTCGGCGAGGGCGGCGAGCTCTACCGCGTGAACTGCTCCTCCTGCCACGGCTACGCCGGCGGCGGCGGCGCCCTCTCCTCGGGCGCGCACGCGCCGGCCCTGGACGGGGTCAGCGACGAGGAGCTGTACCAGGCGATGCTCACCGGCCCGCAGAACATGCCGGTGTTCGCCGACAACGAACTCACCCCTGAGCAGAAGGCGGACATCATCGCCTACGTCCAGTACCTCGTGAACGAGGACAAGGACCCGGGCGGGGTGTTCACCCTCGGTCGTTACGGCCCGGCCACCGAGGGCCTGGCCATCTTCCTGGTCGGCATGACCGCGCTCCTGCTGACCACGCTCTGGATTGCAGGTAAATCGTGAGTGCCCACAACGGCAGTGCCCACCACAGCGATGATGTGGAGCCGGTCGACCTGAGCGACCCGAAGCTCAGCCGCTTCGAGGTCTACAAAGAGGGCCTGCGGCGCGACGACATCGAGATCATTCACTACGAGCCGCGCTTCGCCACGCCGGGGACGAAGGCCGAGAAGCGCATGGAGCGCATCGTCGGCGGCATGTTCCTGTTCTCCGGCCTGTTCGCGACCGCGTTCGTGGCGGCCTTCATCTGGTGGCCGTGGGAGTACGAGGGCGCGGCCACCTGGCGCGACCCGCAGACCTGGTACACGCCGGTGCTCGGCGCGACGCTCGGCCTCTCGCTGCTGCTCTTCGCCGTCGGCGTGCTCACCTGGGCGAAGAAGCTGCTCCCGATCGAGGAGCTGGTGCAGGACCGCCACGACGGCGGCTCCTCCCCGGACGACCGGCGCGTCGCCGAGTCCACCGTGGACACCATAGTCGAGGACATGGGCCTCAAACGCCGCCCGTTCCTGGTGAAGGCCGCCCTCCTGGGCGCCGCGCCGCTCGGCCTGGCCGCTGTGGCCCCGCTGGGCGCGCTGCTCAAGGACCCGGGCGACATGCTCACCGTGACCGCCTGGAACGCCGAGAAGCACAACAACGGCGAGCCGGTCCGCTTCATGATGAAGGATGGCGCCCTGGTGCGCCCCGACATGGTCTCGGTCGGCGGCCAGATCACCGTCTACCCGGCGATCGACCACGGTGCGACCAACCAGTACCCGACCTCGCCGGTGCTCCTGATCCATCTGCGCGAGGCCGACATGGAGATCCTGCGCGGGAACCTGTACCCGATGTACCAGGACGTGAACGCTCTGTGGGGCAACTTCGTGGCATACTCGAAGATCTGCACGCACGTCGGCTGCCCGACCAGCCTGTACGAGCAGCAGACCCAGCGCCTGCTGTGCCCATGCCACCAGTCGCAGTTCAACGTGGTGGACAACGCCGCCCCGGTCTTCGGCCCGGCCACTCGGCACCTGCCGATCCTGCCGACGGACGTCGACGAGGAGGGCTACTTCATCGCCACCTCGGACTTCCTGGTGCCCCCGGGGCCGGCGTTCTGGAACCGCCCGTCCCTCCCCGAGGAGGATGAGAAGTGAAACGCCGCAAAGGCTCGAGTGACAGCCTGCTGACGAAGGCGGGCGGCGAGCTCGACGACCGCTTCAAGCTCGCGGGCCCGACCCGCATCCTGTTCAACAAGGTCTTTCCGGACCACTGGTCCTTCCTGTTGGGCGAGATCGCGCTGTTCTCGTTCATCCTGCTCCTGCTGTCGGGCACGTTCCTGGCGCTGTTCTTCGAGCCGACGATGGTCGAGGTGACCTACAACGGCGCGTACGTGCCGCTGCAAGGCGTCGAGATGTCGCAGGCGTACGCCTCCTCGCTGGATCTGTCCTTCGAGGTGCGCGGCGGCCTGATCATGCGCCAGATGCACCACTGGGCGACGCTGCTGTTCATGGCGTCGATCCTGGTCCACATGCTCCGGATCTTCTTCACCGGCGCGTTCCGCGCGCCGCGCGAGACGAACTGGATGATCGGCATCGTGATGTTCTGGGTCGGCTTCTTCGAGGGCTTCTTCGGCTACTCGCTGCCCGACGACGGCCTGTCCGGCACCGGCCTGCGCATCATGGAGGGCATGACCGAGGCGGTGCCGTTCATCGGCCCGTGGGCCTCGGCGGCGTTGTTCCGGGGCCAGTTCCCCGGCACCGACGTGATCTCGATGCTCTACATCTTCCACGTGTTCGTTTTCCCGCTGATCCTGCTGGCACTCATCACGGTCCACATCGGCCTCGTGTTCGCGCAGAAGCACACGCAGTGGCCTGGACCGGGGCGCACCGAGCACAACGTGGTCGGATTCCGGATGTTCCCGAACTATGTCATGAAGCAGGTCGGCTTCATGCTGTTCATCTGGGGCGTGATCGCCGCGATGGCGGGCCTGTTCCAGATCAACCCGATCTGGCTGTTCGGCCCGTACGATGTCTCGGTCGTGTCCTCGGCTTCGCAGCCCGACTTCTACGTCATGTACCTGGACGGCCTCATCCGCCTGTTCCCGGCGTGGGAGCTGCGGATACCGCCGTACTTCACGCTGCCGGCGGTGTTCTGGCCGGCGATCGCGGGCATGGGGCTCTCGATCGTGCTGCCGCTGCTGTATCCGGCGCTGGAGCGGCGGTTCAGGAAGGACCGCGGGCACCACAACCTGCTGCAGCGTCCGCGCGACAACGCGGGCCGTACCAGCCTTGGCGTGATGGTCGTGGTCTTCTGGATCATCGGCGTGATCTCCGGCGGCAACGACGTGGTCGCCGAAAAGTTCAACATCAGCCTGAACGCGATGACCTGGGGCGGGCGCATCGGCATCGTGGTCCTGCCGATCATCGCGTACTACGTGACTTACCGGATCTGCCTGGGCCTGCAGCAGCACGACCGCGAGGTGCTGGCGCACGGCCTGGAGACGGGCATCTTGATGCGCGACCCGAACGGCCGCTTCTACGAGGTGCACCAGCCGCTGGCCGAGCCCGACGAGCACGGCCACACCGAGCTGGAGTACAACGGCTGGGTGGTGCCGAAGAAGATGAACCGCATCGGCGCACTCGAGCCGGCCGAGAAGGGCTTCTTCAAGTCGATCGAAGAGCCGTCAGAGAACGGCGTCGCCGAACGACGCGACGAGATCGAGTCCGGCCGCAAGTAGCGACATGAGAAAGGGCCCCGCCTCCCGGCGGGGCCCTTTTCATGTATCGGGGATTCCGGCGGGCGCGCAATGTC
>DATABR010000372.1:0-14582 GCA_036259435.1 Glycomyces sp. | reverse complement strand
GGCTCTGGCCGTCGAAGTCGACCGCCCAGATCACCGAGCGGGTGTAGTAGCCGCGGGCGAAGATCATCGACGGCGTCTCGCCGTCGAGATAGGCGGTCCCCGCGAGGAAGCGGTCGGCGCGGTTGCCGTAGTCGTCGCCCCAGTCGCCGATGTTCCCCCGCGGCGGGTTGTAATCGATGGTGTCGATCGCCGTGCCGGTCGCGCCGTCGAAGACGGTGAGGAATTCGGGGCCTTCGAGGATGTAGCCGCTGGAGTTGCGGTGATCGGCGTTCGCGTCGCCGATCACGGCACCGGCGCCGTCTACAGTGGCGTCCGCGGTCTTCATGGCGACCTCGGCCTTGCCGTCGCCGTCGTAGTCGTAGACCTGGAACTGCGTGTAGTGCGCGCCGGCCCTGATGTTGGGGCCCAGGTCGATCCGCCAGAGCCGGTCGCCTTCGAGGGTGTAGGCGTCGATGTAGACGTTGCCGGTGACGCCGGCTTGGGCGTTGTCTTTGGCGTTGGTCGGGTTCCATTTGACGAGGTACTCGTACCGCCCGTCGCCGTCGAGGTCACCCACGCTCATGTCGTTGGCCTCGTAGGTGTAGCCGTCGCCTCCGGAGGGGACGTCCAGCGGGATGTCGAGCGCGCCGGATTCATCGAAGACCGCTTCGGCGGCTTCGGGTTCGGCGCCGACCGCCTCGACCGTGTAGGCGCCGTCGCCACTCGCGTCGAGGAAGTTCGTGGCGCCGGTGAGCGGGGATTCGTTGAGCAGTTCGCCGTCGCGGTAGACGTTGAAGGCGGTGTCGGCGGCGTCCGTGCCGAGGAGCCGCCAGCCGACGAGGTTGCCCTCGGCCGTCGGGACGACGCTGACGCCGCGGCCGAGGGCTTCCATCCGGTATCCGCCCTGGGAGATGTCGGCGTCGCCTTCATCGGCGTTGCCGATGGGGGCCGGCACGAGGGCCGTGGCGGTGGCGAGGCCGACTGAGGCCGTCAGGCCTGCGAATAGAGCAGCGGTCCTGGTCTTTCGCGTGCGGATTCGTGTGCGCATGCTCGCTCCTGGAGTGCGGTCGTTCCTTCACGGGACCGCCGGGCCACGAGGGCGCAGCGGCGCGACGGCCGCGCGACCATGCCGGGAAGTACGCGATCCGTCACCCACCGCATCGAAAATCGATGCAATAGCACGGCCACGATAACCACGAATGACGCCTTTCGTCAACTCTCACTGCAAATTGGTTGAATATGCGCAAAGCAATCGAGTGACGACCCGGGTCAGGACTTAAAGGACTCCAAGTGGATCAGAACCATCCCTATGGGACTGCGACAGTGAGCACGGTCTTGCCGCGCGCCTTTCCTTCCATCAAGCGCGCCAAGGCTTGTGCGGCGTCTTCGAGCGGCACCTTGAAGTCGATGCGGATACGGAGTTGGCCGTGTGCCACCGATTCGGCGAGAAAGGCGAGCGTCGCGGGCCTGGCGTTCGCGTAGAGGTTCGCCCCCCGGAGCCCGCGCGAGGCGAGCACTTCCAGATCGACCGCCCCGTTCGAGGAGACGATGACGCCGTTCGGCTTGAGGAGCGAGACCATCGGCTCGATGTCGCCGGGACCGGAAATGAGGTCCACAATGGCGTCGATGCCGCCGGGATGCGCCACGCGGACCTGATCGGCGGCAGGACCGGCGGTGAAGTCCACGGTCTCGGCCACGCCGAGCTCGTGCAGATAGGCAGCGGTGGAGGGGTCGGTGGTCCCGATTACGCGCACGCCTTGAGCGGCGGCGAGCTGCACGGCGGCCTGGCCGACACCGCCCGACGCGCCGTTGACGAGCAGGGTCTGGCCGGGGCCGATCCCCGTGCCCTCCACGAAGTCGTAGGCGGCGGCACAGGCGGTGGGCAGCGCGGCGGCGATGTCGAACGGGAGGTCGGCCGGCATGCGGGCGAGCTTGGCGGCCTTGCTGATCGCGTACTCGGCATACGAACCGCGGCCGCGCTCGATGTCCATGAACTGCCCGAACACGCGGTCGCCGGGCTCGAACTCGACCCCTTCGCCGACGCTTTCCACCGTGCCCGCACCATCGGAGCCGAGCACCAGCGGAAACTCGTGGTGGACCGAGTCGCGCATCGCCCCTTCGATGACCTTCCCGTCGAAGGGGTTGACCCCTGCGGCGGCGACGTGGACGAGGACCTCACCCGGCCCCGGCGCGGGAACGGGCAGGTCGATGACGCTGGGCTCAACGAAGAAATCGGTGACGACGACGGCGCGCATGGGCTTCCCTTCGGTGGTGGCCGGGAGGCTCCGGCGATCGCCGCTGCCAGAGGCTCGGAACGGCCTGTGCCTCCGCCCGAATCTACACCGGTTCCGGATGCGGTTCAGCGGTTCCGGGCTCGCTCGGGAGGGAGGCAGTCGAGTGCGGGGTCGGCGGGGCGAGGCGATTCTCGGACAAGAGGGAACGCGACCCGGCTTGTGGCGTCTCGCGGATTCGACCGCGCAGCGGCGGCGCGTGTCAGGCGCCGGGGCGAAAGCGGCACATGCGGATCGCTCAGGACGTTTCGGCTGGACGGACCGGCCTTGTACGCTTCATCGTGGACACCAGGGCCCTCCCCCGGAAACGTCCACCCCTGCGTCAACCGTTCGCGTTGGAGGAGTGCACCATGCGCCCATGGATGGACCGCGCGACGCTGCGCGGGCGCCTCCACGGCCGCCTCCTGCTGGCCCTCATCGTCGTCGCCGCGCTCGCCTCGGCCGTCGCGCTCTGGCAGTTCAGCACCCTCTGGGACGACGAGGACCCCAGTTTCGCCTCGATCGAGGGCCGCACGACCGTCACCGTCCCGGACGCCGCCGGCGAGCCCGACAGTCCTGTCGCCAGCGCCTCCACAACGCCCTCCCCCGCAGTCGCCTCCAGTGCGGCCGCGGAGGATCGGACAACGCAGGCGGCCGCTCCGAGCGAGCCCGCCGTGACTACCGAAGCCGCGGCCAGCGGACCGGCGTGCACGGCGTCGCTGACGCTCGACAGCGAGGCGGGGGATGCGGTCTCGGTGATCGTCACGGTCGCCAACTCCGGCGCTGAGTCGATCAGCGGTTGGGAGGTGCTCATCGGGATCCGGAATCTGAGCGTGACTTCGACCTGGGGGCTGTACCACATCGAGGGCGAGCGCTATGGCGATGTTCTTTTCAACGGCGCGCTCGATCCGGGCGACAGCACCGAGCCGAGCTTCAATGCGGATGTCGAAGGTGAGTTCAGGCTTCCTGCAACGGTTCCGTGCGCGCCGACGGGGTGAGTCGACCCTTATCCGATGTGGACCGATGGACGGTGCAGGACCGGGAAGTTGACCGAGTTCGCGATGAAGCAGGCCTGATTCGCGTCGTGGTGCAGCGCCATTGCGCGGTCGCGTTTCTCGGGGTCGGTGATGGTGACGACCGGTTCGAGCACGACTTCGGTCATGCGGCCGCTGTTGCCCGCCGCCTCGGTCATCGTGCCGGCGGCGGTGTCCTCGTAGGCGGTCACGACGATGCGGTCGCGCGCGCACAGCGCCAGGTAGGTGAGCATGTGGCACTGGGCGAGCGAGGCGACCAGCAGGTCCTCGGGGTTCCACCGCTCCGGCCGGCCGAGGAAGGCGGGGTCGGCGCTGGCGTGGATGAGGGGCTTTCCGGGCGCGGAGACATCGTGGTCGCGCCCGTAGTCGAGGTAGCGGGCGGTGCCCTTGCCGGTGTTGCCGGTCCAGCGGACGGTGACTTCGTAGTGGTGCTCACGGCCGCTCATGGCGGGCTCCTTCCTCGGCGGTCCGCCAGCCTAACCGACCGGCTAGGAGCACGCACTCGCGTTTAGGCGCGTCGGGACCGGACCCTGGCGGTCCGGCCCGGCGTCTCCGCGGGATTCAGGCCTTGGCGAGGTACGCGACGCAGGAGTCCAGCAACATCTGGCTGCCCTCCTTGGCCATGTCGTGCTCCTCCTTGGTGGTGCAGGTCTGGGTGATGGTGAGTCGGGTGCGGCCCTGCCCGAGGTCGTCCAGGTCGAGGCGCATGACCTCTTCGCCGCCGTCGGGCGTGTCCATGCCCATGACGAGCACCTCGGGCGCGTCCACTTCGATGTACCGGCCGGTGATCGGGAACTCCTGGCCGTCGGGGGTGACGACCGTGGCGGCGTAGCGGCCGTTCGGCGTGGGGTCGAGTTCGACCGAGCCGGGTTTGGAGTAACTCCAGGCCTCGTAGGGGCCGGTCTCGGTCCACGCGGTCCAGACGGCCGCCACGGGGGCGTCGGCCTCGGCGGTGAGCTTGTAGGTGAAGCCGTTCTCGGTGGTCTCGTTGGCACTCATGTCGGATCTCCTTGGTCGAATGTGTTCCGGAGTATGCCCGTAGAGACGCTCGGGCCATGCCGAATTCATCGCGTCCGCCGAAATTTTTTTCGCGGGGCTCCCGAGACCGTCCCGGATGCGGTGGTGACCAGCGCTTTCGCCCGCCGAAACGTGCACCCCCGCGGTGGCGCCGGTCGGGGAGAACCGGCACCGGAGGTGGAGCGATGGACGCCCAGATCGCCGTGAGCGGCACGCCCGACGCCACGGCGCTATAGGTCGGGTCCGCAGGAGCCGATCGCGGCGGTTCCTTTCGGCGGGAAGGCAGTTGCGGGCGAGTCGGCGTGGCCGACGGCCCGGGCGTGCGAGCGGTCGCCGAGGTCGAACATGCGGTGTCCGGTGCCTCCGACTGTAACCGGACCGGCGTCAGGCCTGATTCGTTGGAAAGGCCTCAAAGCGGTACTGGCCGTCCGTAGACTGCGCTCACGCAACCGTCTGGATTGGAGGGCGTCATGACGCAGGAACACGGACAGCCGGGCGCGGCCGTCGGAGTGCCCCGGGAGATGAACGGCCTGGCGATCGCGTCCTTCGTGGTCGCGCTCGTCGGGCTGTGCGGTCCCCTCGGCATCCTCGGGCTCATCTTCGGGTACGTCGCCAAGAGCCAGATCAAGTCCCGCAACAACTCCGGCGGCGGCCTCGCCACCGCCGGCATCATCCTCGGCTGGATTTCGGTCGTCGCCTTCATCCTCCTCATCGTCTTGTTCGCCGTCGGGGCCGTCAGCGGCTGGATGGACGACATGAACTGGGACAAGGACCGCATCGACTACTGACCGCAGGGCATCGCCCGGCAGCGCGCCACCGAGCCGCCGCCGCGCATCAGCGCGCATTCCACCGAGAGGACGAAAGACGTTGCACCCGAGACGACGCCTAGCTCTGACCGCCGCAGCCGTCACCGCAGCGGCCCTGCTCACCTCGGCACCGGCCGCCGCGTCCGAGACGCCCGAGTACCGGTCCGACCAGATCGCCGAGCGCGTGCCGGTCGGCCTCGAACTCGCGGCGGGTGAGACGCGGACGATGCGGCACGCGGAGGCGGTCTTCATCAAGGTGCGCCTCGACGGTGTGGCGCTCGGCGAGCGCGACACGGTCACCGTCGCGAGCCCGGACGGCACTGAGTCCCATGTGCACGATGCCGCGGAGGTCGCGGACGGAGGGTTGTGGACACTGTCCATCGAAGGCGAGACCGCTGCGGTAACGCTCAACGACGTCGCCGACGGCACGACCGCGACGGCCCGCGTCGCCGAGTACTCGCGGGGCCTGAACGAGGCCGAGCTGGCGAGCCGTCCGAGCGCAACAGGGCAGGAAAGCATCTGCGGCCAGGACGATTCGCAGAACGCCGTCTGCTACAAGGAGACCGACCCGGTCGCGTACGCCGCCAGTCGTTCGGTCGCGCGCCTGATCATCGAGGGCGAGTCCTATTGCACTGGCTGGTTCGCCGGGCACGATCGGATGCTCACCAACGAGCACTGCCTCAGCACCGCCGCGCAATCCCGGTCGACCGAGGTGCAGTTCGGCTACGAGTGCGCCGAATGCAGCGGCGGGATCGTCCTGCAACCGCTCAAGATATCGGGCGCGAGTGTCCTGGCCAGCGACTTCACCCACGACTTCACGCTGTTCACCGTGGCCGACCCGGCGAAGATCGCGCACCTGCCCGCGCTGGAGATCAGCCGCGAACCGGTACGTGAGCACGAGAAGATCTATATTCCCCAGCACTCGGGCGGGAAGCCGCTGCGGATCGCCTCGACCAGTACGTCCGAGCCCGCCGGGCTCGGCACGCAATGCATGGTGAGCGATCCCGATGCTCCCGGGCGCGGCTGGGCCTCGGACTTCGCGTACCTGTGCGACACCGAGGGGGGCTCCTCAGGTTCCCCGGTGATCAGCCGCGAGACCGGGAGGGTCGTCGGCATGCACCACTTCGGAGGCTGCCCGAACCAAGCCGTGCGCATGGACCTGATCTACCCGATGATCGCCCCGTACGTCGACTACGACTTCTCCGGGCCCGCAAGGTGAGCGAGGCCGCGCAGGGCCGCTCAGCGTTCCGACATCTCCCGGCTGCGTTCGGTCGCGGCGGCCACGGCCGCCTTGATCGCGAAGTCGGTGTCCGTCTCGTCGAGCGAATCGAGCGCGGCGCGAGTGGTGCCGCCGGGGGTCGCGATGCGTTGCAGCAGTTCGGCAGGCGGCTCGGCGGAGGCCTGGAGGTGCAGGCAGGCGCCCAGGAGCATCTGGTCGACCAGGACCCGGGCGGCGTCCGGGTCCATGCCGCCCTCGACGGCGGCGGTGGTCATGGCGTCGGCCACATAGTAGAGGAACGCGGGACCCGAACCGCCCACGGCGGTGATCAGGTCCATGCGGGACTCGTCGGCGGTGACGGTGACCCCGATGCGGTCGAACAGGTCCTCGAGCTCGGTGAGGTCGGTGCCCTCCGGCGCGGCGAGCGCGGTGGCGGCCTGGCGGGCGCGGGCGGCGATGTTGGTCATGGCGCGCACGGCGGTGACGCCCTTGGGAAGCCGCTCGGCGAGCGCCGCGAGCGGGACGCCCGCGGCGAGGGAGACGACGGTCGCCTCAGGATCGAGGGCGGGCGCGATCTCGGTGAGCAGCGGGCCGATCGCGCCGGGCGGCACCGCCACGAGCACTATGTCGGCTTCGGCGACCGCGGCCGGATTGTCGGTACCGGCCTCGATGCCGTACGCCTCGGCCAGCGCGGCGGCACGCTCGGCGGGCAGGGCCGTGGCCCAGATCTGCGCGGGAGGCCACCCCGAGTCGATGAGGCCCGCCAGGACGGCTTCGCCGAGATGGCCGACGCCGAGCAGTGCGATGTCCATGTCCGCCTCCGATGCTCGCTGGGATGCCCGCAATCTACGGGTCGGCGCGGCGGCGGGGCCGGGATTCGGGGAATTGCCGGTCAGGCTCGGGCGCAGGCCTCGCGCATGACAGTGAGGTAGCGGTCGGTGGCGCGGGCTTGGAGGTGGCGGACGACGGGGGTGCCGAGGCGGCTGAGGAGCGTACCGGGAACGGAGAAGGAGCGCAGGGTGAAGCGGGTGCGGCCGTCCACGGCTTCGAGGAGGAAGGCGGCCTCGCCGCGTTCCTGGTGGCCGGGGAGCGTGCCGTAGCCGAAGCCGACGCGTTCGGGCGTCTCCTCGGCCCAGACGACCTGGCAGGGCAGGCGCAGACCGAGATAATGGAGGGTGAACTCGACGCCGAGGGCGGCGCGCGGGGCGGCGGCTTCGGGGCGCAGGCCGCAGCGTTCCTGGAGGCCCCAGGTCAGGAGGAGTTCGGCGGCCTCGGCGAGGGGCGTGTCGAGGTCGGCGGTGCGCTCGAGGTGGCGGTAGCCGGTCGGGAGCGGGCCGGTGCGGGTGGCGCCGATCTCGGGGTAGTTCGCTTTGATGTCCACGTCAGTCCATTTCGGGGTTGAGGACCTGGAAGAGCAGGTGGTCCTGCCATTTCCCGGCGATCTTGAGGTAGGCGGGGGCGATGCCGATGGGTTCGAAGCCGTTGCGCGCCAGCACCTTCTGGGACGCGTGGTTGTCGACGAGGGTTTCGGCCTGGACGCGGAAGAGCCCGAGTTCCTCGAAGGCGATGTGCTTGGCGAGGCGCACCGCCTCGGTCGCGACGCCACGCCCGGTCTCCGAGCGGGCGACCCAGTAGCCGAGGCTGCACGAGCGGAAGTAGGGGCCGCGCACGATCGTGTTGAGCACGATGCCGCCGACGATCCTGCCGCCGTCCTCGATGACGTAGGACAGGTTCGTTCCGGCCTCGGCCTTCTCCAGCGAGGCCTCGATCGTCTCGCGCACGCCCTGGGCGGTGAAGGACGGCTCGCCCCTCTCGGGTTCCCAGGGCGCGAGGTGGTCGCGGCTGTCGCGGCGCAGCGCCGCGATCGCCTCGGCGTCGCCGAGCGCGATGGGGCGGACGGTGATCATGCCTCGATTCTGCACGATCGCGGACCCGGTGTCACCGTCGCGAGCCGACTCTCAGGTCCCGGGCGTACCAGTCGAGGACCGTGCCGTCGGGTTCGCTGCGGCGCTGGCGGAACGCGAATCCGGCGCGGGTGGCGACGGCCGCCGAGCGGGTGTTCTCGGGCTCGCAGCGGATGACCGCCTCCGCGCAGCCGAGGAGTGCGGCGTGGCGGCATGCCAGGTGGACTGCGCGGGTCGCCAGCCCCCGGCCGCGCCATTGCGGGTACAGGCCGTAGGCGAGGTTGGCCTGGCCTGCGCGCAGGTAGTACTGGCCGATCTGGACGTCCACGGTCCCGGCGAGGTCGAGCGCCGCGCCGACGCGGATGCCGAAGTTGTGGAACGGCCCGCCTTGCGTCCACCAGCGCTGGCAGAGCTCGAGGTAGTCGCGCAGGCCCTCGGGTGTCGTGGGGCCGCCGCTGAGCCAGCGCACCAGCTCCTCGTCCTCGCCCGCGAAGTGCGCCTCGAAGTCGGCCGGGCCCAGTGGCACGAGCGTGACCGTGCCGTCGGAGAGCGGAGCGTCCATCGCACCAGCCTGTCGCACGCGGGCGGCGGCTGCAACACGGTCGGCCGACTTTCGGCTCGGCCGCGGCGACTTCGGTATCGGTTCGGCGGCTTCGCCTCGCGGGTTCACGGGCGTCTTCTCTCAGCAGGTGCTGTAGAGAAGAGGCCCGCAGGGGCGGAAAGGTTCCGCTCGATTCGGAATCTTTCCACCGGTGTCGGTGCAGGGCTTGGTCACTTGGGCGGCAGGGTTTCGGCGTAGGCCAGGCCGCGTTCGATCCAGGGCCGCAGGCGGTCGTCGTCGGCGCAGGTGGCCTCGTCGAGCTTGATCCAGCCGCGCATCGGGCGGTCCTTCATGACCATCTCGATCGCGCCCGGCTCCTGGAGCAGGTCCTCGTATTCCTCCTTGGGGACGCGCACCATCGCGCCGCCCTCGCCGAGCGCGGCGGCGGCCATGTTGCCGTGGGCGAGCCACGCGAGACCGCCGAACATCTGCTTCTCGGTCACGTACGGCCGGTTGTCCATGACCTCCCGGACCCGTTCGGCCAACACCTCGTCGTATGCCATGCGGCCAGGCTGCCACACGGCACCGACACGACGAGGCCGAACGACCTACGGGGTCTCGCGGACCCAGACGGCCATCGTGCTCTTGCCGCGGTTGGCCCAGGCGTAGTACGGAACCGTGCGGATCTCGGTGCGCTTGGGGGCCGGGGCTTCGGTGCGGTAGAGGCCGCCGTCGGCGGGTTCGTCCACGAGGCCGTCGGCGATGATCTGGTCGTGGCCGTCGGCGTGTTCGGTGCGCAGGTCGCCGCTGCGGGCGACCACCAGGTGCGGCACGGGGGCAACGTTGTCGACCTCTTCGACGCAGTGGACGATCGGGCCGCGCTGGATCGCGACCTTGCCGTGGGCGGACTCGACTCGGGCGTCGGCGCGGACCAGGACCGGGGCCATCGGGAGGGTGAGTTCGACGCGGTCGCCGGGGGCCCAGGTGCGGGCGAGCACGGCGTAACCACGGTCGGTCGTGTACGGCAGGGTCGTGCCGTTCACGGCGATCGAGGCCGCGCCCGTCGTCCACTCGGGCAGGCGCAGCCGCAGCGTCATCGCCAGGGGCGCTTCGAGGTCGAAGGCGAAGCCGATCGCGCCCTCCCAGGGGTAGTCGCTCGTCTGCTCGATCTTCACGCGGTTCCCCGCATGGTCGAACTCGGCCGTGCCACAGACGAAGAGGTTGACCGCGAGGCCGTCGGCGTCGGCCACGTACACGTACTGCTCCAGCGAGGTCAGCAGCCGGGCCAGGTTCGGCGGGCAGCAGGCGCAGTCGAACCAGTCGCTGCGCTCGACGGTGCCGTCGCTGGCGAGCGGGTTGCCGTAGAAGTACTTGGTGCCGTCGGCCGAGGCCCCCGAGAGCACGCCGTTGTACAGCGCGCGTTCGAGCACGTCGACGTATTTCGCCTCGCCGGTCAGCAGCATCATGCGGTGGGCCCAGAAGACCAGGCCGATCGCGGCGCAGGTCTCGGCGTAGCCGGTGCGGTCGGGCAGGTCGAACGCCTTCCCGAAGCCCTCGATGGACGGGTCCGAGCCGATGCCGCCGGTGACGTAGAGCTTGGTCGAGACGAGGTCGTCCCACAGGCGCTCGCACGCCTCCTTGAGGCCATCGTCGCCCAGCTCCAGGGCCAGGTCGGCCATCGCGGTGTACTGGTACATCGCACGCACCGAGTGCCCCACGGCGGTGGCCTGCTCGCGCACGGGCGCATGGGTCTGGCCGTACTCGCGAGACCGCTTGTCGCTGCGGACGATCGGGCCGTTGCCGCCGAAGTACCCCGCGTCGCCGCGACGCTCGGCCTCGACGTCGAAGTAGAACGGGGACTTGCCGCGGTTGTCGGTGAGGCGCAGCGAGAGGTCGAGGTAGCGACGCTCGCCGGTGGCGCGGAAGAGCTTCACAAGAGCGAGCTCGATCTCCTGGTGCCCGCAGTAGCCGCCCTCGCAGGAGCCGCCGGAGCCGAACTCGCGGTCGATGAGATCGGCGTAGCGGCGCACGATGTCGAGCAGGGAGGTCTTGCCGGTCGCCTCGTAATGGGCCACACCGGCTTCGATGAGATGGCCCGCGCAGTACAGCTCGTGGGCGTCCCGCAGATCGGTGAAGCGCTTCCCGGGTTTGACGGCGGTGAAGTAGTTGTTGAGGTACCCGTCCTCCTGCTGCGCCCCGGCGAGCAGCGCGATCGCCCGGTCAAGGGCCGCATCGAGTTCCGGGTCGTCCTCCCTCGCGAGCACGTAGCTGGCCGCTTCGATCCATTTGGCGACGTCGGACTCCCAGAAGATCGGGAACATCTCGCGCTCGTCGCCGTCGTGGCTGCGTGGCTTGAGCAGCAGCGCCTCGAACTGGCCGCCCTCGCGCAGCCGCTCCTCCTGGTGCGGGATCGTCCGAGTGCGCACGGTCGCGCGGCGCGGCGACCAGAACGCGTCGGCGATCAGTACATCGGCGATGGGCAGGGAGGTCCGGTGCGGAGCGGGCATGGCGGTTCCTTCTGGCGCTGGGGGAGGCCGGGATGCGGGGTCCGGCGAACGGGACGGAAAAGGTTTTCGGTCAGGTTACCCGCCGTGTCAATTTACCGGTACAGAGATCCCATGCTGAGGAACCCCACGGTCCGGGCACCAGCACCAGGGCGGTGGTCCGAAACCCATCGCGACGCGGAGCTCGGCGCCGGTGGTAGCGGACGCTGAGGCGACCTGCACCGTTCTGGACGGATCCCGGGGTTTCCGAGAGCGCTCCTTTACCTTTTGTTCACTTATGGTTGGGGAACGGGGTACCCGCGCCACATAGCCTCCGGAATCGGAACGCGTCGGTCCGCCACCCCGATCCGCGCATCGGCGATCCTGTTCCGGACGTACTGCCATAGGAGTCCCAAATGAATGCTCGTGACGCCGCCAAGCGGCTGAAACTGCCGCTCCTGAACGACCACATCGGTGGTCGCTCGGCCCTGACCTGCCTCTACCGCTGCGGCGACGCCTGCAGCCACCCGGTCCCGAACACCTCGGACAACCCCTACCTCGGCGACCTGATCGCCCAGGCCGTCTCCCGCCGCTCGCTGTTCAAGGCCGGCGCGGTGGTCACGGTCGGCGCCGGCGCCGCGGGGGCGCTCGGCGCCCCGGCCGCCGCGGAGGACGGCGACGATTGGGAGGGCCGCGGCCGGGTCCCGCGCGGCCTGCGCTTCGACGCCGTCGAGCCCAACACCGAGGACGCCGTCGTCATCCCCGACGGCTACGAGCAGCAGATCGTGATCCGCTGGGGCGACCCGATCCTCGAGGGCGTCGAGGCATTCGACCCCGAGGCCCTCACCCCCGAGGACGCGGCCGGCCAGTTCGGCTACAACTGCGACTTCCTCGCCCTGCTCGACCTTCCCGGCGAGCGGCGCCGCAAGGTGCTCGTGGCCAACCACGAGTACACCAGCGAAGAGATGATGTTCTACGGCTACGACTCGGCCGCCCCCACCCGCGAGCAGGTCCAGGTCGCCTGGGCCTCGCACGGCCTGTCGGTCGTGGTGCTCGACGAAGACCGCCGCAGCGGCGAGCTCACCCCCGTCGTGGGCCACGAACTCAACCGCCGCATCACCGCCACCAGCGAGTTCGTCCTCTCCGGACCGGCAGCCGGCAGCGACCTCGTCAAGACCGGCGCCGACCCCGACGGCACGCTGGCTCTCGGCACCCTGAACAACTGCGCCGGCGGCGTCACTCCCTGGGGCACGATCCTCTCCGGCGAGGAGAACTTCAACCAGTACTTCGCGAACGCCGACTCCGTGACCGACCCGGTCGCCAAGGCCCGCCTGGCCCGCTACGGCCTCTCCGGCGGCGCGTCCGAGCGCAAGTGGGAGCAGTACGACAAGCGTTTCGACCTGATGCAGGAGCCCAACGAGCCCAACCGCTTCGGTTGGGTCGTCGAGCTCGACCCCTACGACCCCGACTGGACGCCGCGCAAGCGCACCGCCCTGGGCCGCTTCAAGCACGAGGGCGCCGGGCCGCGCGTCGACCGCCACGGCCGCGTCGTGGTGTACATGGGCGACGACGAGCGCTTCGACTACATGTACAAGTTCGTCTCCAAGAACAAGATGAAAGACGGCAACAGCCGCCGCGCCCGCGAGCACAACCGCACCCTCCTCGACGAAGGCACCCTCTACGTCGCCAAGTTCACCGGCGACAGCGCCGACGAGATCGACGGCACCGGCGCTTTGCCCGAGGACGGCGCGTTCGACGGCTGGGGCGAGTGGGTCAAGATCGCCAGCGGCGACGAGTCCTTCGTGGACGGCATGACCGCCGAGGAGGTGTACGTCTTCACCCGCCAGGCCGGCGACAAGGTCGGCGCGACCAAGATGGACCGCCCCGAGGACGTCGAGCCGAACCCGAAGACCGGCAAGGTCTACGCGGCCCTCACCAACAACAGCCAGCGCGGCACCGCCGGGAAGGCCGCCGCGGACGAGGCGAACCCGCGCAACAGCAACAAGCACGGGCAGGTCCTCGAACTCGAGGAGAAGCACGGCGACGTCACCGCCACCAAGTTCGGCTGGAAGCTGCTGCTCGTGTGCGGCGACCCCGAGGACCCGAGCACGTACTTCTCGGGCTTCCCGAAGGACCAGGTCAGCCCCATCTCCTGCCCGGACAACGTGGCCTTCGACCCGCAGGGCAACCTGTGGGTCTCCACCGACGGCAACGCCCTGGGCAACAACGACGGCCTCTTCGGCGTCTCGCTCACCGGTCGGACCCGCGGCCTGACCAAGCAGTTCCTCTCGGTGCCGGTCGGCGCCGAGACCTGCGGCCCGGTCGTTCAGGACCGCCACATCCTGGTGGCCGTGCAGCACCCGGGCGAGGTCGACGGCGCGAGCGCCGAGACCCCGGCCTCTCAGTGGCCCGACGGACCCGACGGCGCGCTCCCCCGCCCGTCCGTGGTCAACGTGACGAAGGACCGCTTCAGCAACATCGGATGCTTAGCTTGAAGTCCGACGTGTGCTGAGGCTCGGGCTTGCCGGGGCTAGACGGGAGGAAGCCTCCGGGGCATGCTTTTGTTGTCAGACAACGAAACACAACCTTGGAGGCTTCGTCTTAGCCGGATCACACTCGCGGTCGACCTTCGGGACGGCTATGGCGAGGTAGGGGGCGGCCAGGCCGGTTCTTCGACTTCCGTGACGGCTGATGGTGGCGGTTCGTGCAGTCAGCGACAGCCAGGAAGTCCATGTCTGGCGGCCTCGAGAATGACTCCACCGGCTTGACCACCATCGGCGCCAGAGAATTGGACCTGCTCTACGGTCGGTTCATCTCCGTCGACCCCATCGCCGACTACGCCGATCCGCAGCAACTGAACAAATGCGCCTATGCCCTCAACAATCCCGTCACTTTTTCCGACCCCACCGGCCTCAGTGTCACCCCGCCACAGCAGGGCATGATCCCCACCTGGTGCAGTGGCAGCCCCGTCACCTGCACCGGTTGGCACTGGCCTGACAAGCCCGAGTTCGAAATCACTCCAGACTGTCCGCCTCAATGAGCCCTTCTCATCCCAGGTGAGTTCGGTTGCGGGGCTGATTGTTCCTGGTGCCGTCGATGAGGAAGCGCAAGGTGTAGACCGCTTGTGTCCACAGGTTGAGGCGACGGGTGCCTTTGCGGGTGCCGATGGCGCGGCGGTGGGCTGCGAGTTTTCGGGAGAGCCACTGGGCGGCGGCCCTGTCGACGGGCAGAGTGGCGGTGTAGGTGACAATGGGGGACACGGAACCCCTTGGTGGACAACTGTTTTCGTAGCAGATCGGTATCTACCAGGTGGTTCCCTTGCACCTCAA
>DATABR010000371.1:0-3836 GCA_036259435.1 Glycomyces sp. | reverse complement strand
GGGTCCGCCTGACTCTTCCCCGCCGCCGAAGCGCTCGCCAGCCCTCACCCGCTTCGCCCCGCTCGCGCTCTTCCTCGGCACCGTCATGGCCATGGTCGCGATCGTCCAGGCATCCTTGCCCTCCTGGCCGCGCTTCTATGGCTCAGATTCCCCAGGAGCGCAAGAGCACAATGGAAAGAAAAACCGCCGTTCGCCGGAATAACCCGGCACGGTTGGTCATAGTGCACACATGGCCGTTCCCGAACCACTGGGCCTGACACGCCGCACCGTCCTCACCGGTGCGGCAGCCCTCCTCGCCGCAGGAACCGCGGGTCTCACCGCCGCGCGGCCCGCTCACGCAGCCAATCTGCCGCAGATCCGCGCCGCCGCAACGGGCTGGATCGGACGGGACGGTGAACTCCTCGTCCTCACCGCCGACCCCACGACCGAAGCCGACTACACGCTCCGCCTGCTCAAAGCGACCGAGAACCCGGAAACGGGCGCCGAACTCGGCCCGCCGCTCCCGCCGCCTCTGCCCGCCGATTTCCACCCGCACTCGATGGCCGCGCTCGGCGCGTCCCTGTGGATCACCGGCGCCGTCGAGACCGCCTCCGACCAGGCCCGGCCCGCGCTCGTGCGCGTTCACGAATCGACCGCCGCCTACACCGAAATCCCGGTCCCCGAGACGATCCGGTCCGGCATCGCCACCGCCATCGCGTCGTTCGGCGACAACCGCCTCGCCGTCGTCCTCGAAGGCTGCCCCGATCCCCACCTCGCCGCCATCACCCGGTGCCACCTCGCCGTCAGCAATGACAACGGCCGCACCTGGACCCAACAGCCCATCGCCGCCGGCCTCGGCGAGGGCTACGGCACCGTCCTCACCGAGACCGACCGCGGCCTTTTCCTCGCCGTCACCGATGGCGACGGCACCCAGGCCATCCACACCGCTAACGCGAACACCAGTGCGCCCGAATCCACCGAAGCCGATGCCCTCACGCGAACCGCGGTCCTCACCGGCGCGGGCCGGCCGATGGCAGCCGTCGCCACCGCCGACCACGTCAGCGTCTTCTCCGACCGAGGCGGCACGGTCACCGAAACCCGCTACACCCACGACGGCGCCCCATTGGAGACCCCTCCCGAAAGCGCTCCGGGATGCGGCTGTCATGGCGAGATCCTCGCCGTGTCCGGCCGCCGCGGCTCCTGGCTCGAAACCGACGGCACCACCATCCACATCAGAGGGACCAGCTGACGGCGGACCCGAAGCGAAGGAGGAGCGATGGCATTCCCCAGCAGCAGCGAAGCATTCGCGCGCTCGACCTGCGAACTTCCCGACATCACCCGGGACTGGCTCCACCAAGACGCCTTGAAGATGCGCTACCGCACCGCCTTCAACGGCGACGGCTACGGCGTCCACCCCTCCACCACCTCGTTCACCATGCACGAGGAGACCCACACGCGAGCCGGTCGGGTCATCCGCGACCTCCACAAACTCGGCCGGGACTACGCCCGCGGCGATACGCCCCGGTCGTACCAGTGGACCGGCATCGCCGGAACCAAAGTCTGCAAACCCGGCTACCACCGCTACGGCGCGGCCATCGACTTCACCAGGTTCGACTGGGGCTCAGGCTATTACGTCGACGCCGCCGTCCACGGCAAGGAACGCCGACTCTACCTGCGGCGCCGCTACCTCGCCGTGATCGCCACCTGCCGCAAGCACTTCGGGACCGTCCTCCACTGCCACCACGACCCGGACGGCTCCCACTGGAACCACATCCACGCCGATCGCGGCCGCACCGCCGTCGCCATGAACTGGGAATACCAGACCGACACCAGCATCATCCAATGGGCCGCAAGAGATCTCGCGGGAATCAAGGACATGGTCATCGACGGCGACTTCGGGCCCCAGACCATCGAGGGCTACAAGCTCCTGCGCGAACGATTCGGCACCGAGGACATCGACCCCACCGATTCCTCCGCCAACAACCGGATCTGGCTCGACCTCATCGGTCGACACGGCATGGCCGACAAGGAGGCGGGCACCTACAAGGCCGACAAGACGATGAAATCCGAGTCCACAGCCGCAAACGAATGACCATCACCGGCCCCGAGATGCATCAAGTACCAGCCCGAGGCAGTGGGCGAACCCCACCCGAGAATGGAGCCCGACATGGCCGACCGGCAATGCGCCAAGACCCACCGCAACCGCACCGGACGCCACCGAACACGCATCGCAGCGGCACTGGCGCTCACGCTGGCCGGCGCCTCGGCCGCCTGCGACATGGACGCCGTATCCAGCCGGGCCGACGGCACTGCAACCGGCGTCTTCTACGCCTTGGGCGATGACCACCAGCTCTACCGTTGGGACCCCGAAGCCGGCGGCGAGGACGATGCCGACGGAACAATCGAACCGGTGCTCGACCTCAGCGGCGTCTGGGACGGTGAAGGCGATGTCGGCACCGTGATGCGTGCCTCATTGAGCATCGACCCGCGCCAACAACACGCCGCATGGGTCGCCGGCGGGAACCCCGACGCGTCACTCAAGTTCGGCGATCTCGACACCGGCGAGATCACCACAGCCGTCGAGTACCCAGTCGACCACGCCTGCATCGACCCCGCGTGGCTCGCCGACGGCTCCGCGATCCTGGTCCACCGGGCCCCGGTCTGGGGAAACGACACCACTGACACAGCGAACGCACTCCCGATGCCGGTCGAATCCTGGGGCGCCATCGAGTGGTACTCGCCCGAAGCGGGATCGCTTCCCACCACAGTGGAACTCGAGCCCCGCGGCTGCCGACTGCGTTGGTACACGGCCGAAGACGGCGCGGCGCAGGCGATCTACCACGACGCGGAAGTCACCGAGTTCTTCCGCATCGAGGCGACGGGCCAAGTGCTGGAGACGATCCGAGTGCCGGGCCTCCAAGGCACCGATCCCCTCACGATAGGTCTGGTAGGCGTGGACCCCACCGGGCGTTACGCGTGCGTCGTGGACGGCTACGCACCGCACGGCGCCTTCAAGGGAGGCTTCACCATCCGCGCCGAATCCGGCACGCAGGTGATCGACCTCGAAAGTGGTGAAGCAATCGGCCCCGACGAAACCAACTGCACCACACTCCACTCGGACGGCTTCATTTCCAAAAGCAACGCCTCCGCGACATTCACTGACTACCAAGGCGAGCGCCAGTGGACCGTCGAGCTCCCCGGGCGAATAGCCGAAACGCCCGTACTGTTCTTCTTCCCGAACGAGTCCTGACCGGCGCGGCATAGGATCGCGGACGTGAACCGCGTCCTGGGCATCCGCCGCTATCCGCTCAAATCGGCCGCCGCCGAGCACGTCGTCGACTTCGCCAGCGTGGACTTGTCGATCGAGTACACCCCGTAGGAGTCCGAGACCAGCAGCCGCCCGGAGTTCGAGAAGTCCGCCTGCAGGTCGTGCCCGAGCCCCGACAGCGCCACCTTCTTGCTCGAGGCCTTGAGCCGCACGTTCCGGTACGTGCCCGTCACCGTGTACGCCTGCACGACCTTGTTCCCGCAGGCCCACAGCAGCTTGTCGTTCGGGTCCCACACGACCCCGCGGGCGCCGGCGAGCGAGACCGTCTGCACCTTCTCGAGCGTGGACGGGTCCGAGACCTTCGTCGGACCGTACACCGTCAGGAAGCCCTCCGAGGAGGCCGCGACGAACGCGCCGACGTTCGGAATCCGTTCCAGCGCATGCGGGTTTACACCCGGCGACGCGCTCCACAGGACGTCGTTGAGTTCCTGGTCCAGTTCGCTGGTGATGTTCCAGATCCCGACCTTGCCGCCCGAGGCGGCGGCCAGCCCGATCGCGCCGAACTGAGCTGTGTCGCGGATCCGGCAGT
>DATABR010000370.1:0-4711 GCA_036259435.1 Glycomyces sp. | reverse complement strand
CGTTCGACGGTGTTGCGCTGCTTGTCGGTCTCGCGGTCGAACGAGCCATCGGCCACCTCAAACGCTTCCGCGCGGTCGCAACCAGATACGACAAACTCGCCGTCCGATACAAAGCCACCATCCAAGTCGCAATCATCCTCGACTGGAAGCCCGACTTCTCAAACGCTGCCTAGTCTTGATTTTTAACCTTTGGTGCTGGTCAGGCGGCCCCGCTTGAACACGGGCGAAGCCCTTGCTTGATGATTCTTGTTGCGACACAAGGAATCACATACAGCAAGGGCTTCACTCATGCTCACGCGGGGCCACCTCACCAGCGCACAAGCTTAAAAATCAAGCCTAGAGTCGGTCCCCTTTTGGGTGGGTGGGGGTTTGGGATGGCTCGAGCGTTTTCGCCGCTTTTTTCATGATTCGAGGAACACCACGTCGAGGCGGCGGGGGCCGTGGACGCCTTCGACCCGTTGGAGTTCGATGTCGCTCGTGGCCGAGGGGCCTGAGATCCAGGTCTGCGGGGCGGTGGGGTCGAGCATCGGGAGCGCTTCGGCGAGGTGGCCGACGATCTGATCGGGGCGCACTACGACCACATGATGGTCGGGCACGAGCGTGATCGCCCTGCGGCCCTGCGCCTCTCCCGCATCGAGCATGATCGTGCCCGACACGGCGACGGCTGCGGCGCAGCCGGTGAGCACCGCGTCCATGCCGTCCAGGTCTGGCGTGGACATCGATTCGTCCGCGACGAACTCGGCCTCGCCGAGCCGCCACGCCTCCGGTAGATCGGCCGGGACCACGACCCGTTTCGCGTTGCCGAGTGCCGCCGGGATCGCGGCGATCCCGTGGTGCACGTTGGCCTTGTAGTCGAGGAGGCGGTCGACGAGCATCGCCACGATATCGGTCCCCTCGGCGAGTGAACGCCGGTACTCGCGCGGCGGCTCCGGCGCGTCGCCCGCGCCGTCGAGTGCCCGCCGCATCCTCGCCAGGATCTCGTCCCGGGCTTCGGTTCCGCTCACCGCTGCCGTTCCTTCCACCAGTCCCGGAAGTCCTCTTTCGGCGGCATCGGCATGTCCCGGCTCACCGTCCATCTTGAGCCGGGCCACGGAAGCCGCCGCATGAAACCCTTGCGCCGCCATGGCATCGACCCGATTCTCGCGGCTCGCAACGCGGCTCTCCAGAGGGTCGGCCGCGCCATGAGGGCCTTCGCCGCGCCCATCGCCGCCTTCTCGCCCGCCTGGTGCGGGCCCTGCTGGCGCAGGTGCACGAGCACCTCGGGGATGTCGATCTTGACCGGGCAGACTTCATAGCAGGCCCCGCACAGGCTTGAGGCGTAAGGCAAATCATCGTGCTTTCCGGGCTCGAGCTGCGGCGCGAGGATCGCGCCGATCGGCCCCGGGTAGACGTGCCCGTACGCGTGCCCGCCAGTCCGCTCGTACACCGGGCACACGTTGAGGCAGGCCGAGCACCGGATGCACGAGAGCGCCTGGCGGCCGACCTTGTCGGCGAGGACGCCGGTGCGGCCGTTGTCGAGCAGGATGACGTGCACGTCCTTCGGTCCGTCGCCATCGCGGGAGCCGGTCCACACGGAGGTGTACGGGTTCATTCGTTCCCCTGTGGAGGAACGCGGGAGCAGCTGCATGAAGACCTCCAGGTCTTCGAAGCGCGGCAGGAGCTTCTCGATGCCCACGACGCTGATGAGCGTCTCGGGCATCGTGAGGCACATGCGGCCGTTGCCCTCCGACTCCACGACGACCAGCGAACCCGTCTCGGCCACTGCGAAGTTCGCGCCCGAGACCGCGACCTTCGCCGACAGAAAGCGGCGGCGCAGGTGCAGCCGTGCGGCCTCGGCGAGCGCGGCCGGGTCGTCCGTGAGTCCACTGGGGGCGTCGCCCATCCGCTGGTTGAAGATGTCGCGGATCTCGGTGCGGTTGTAATGGATCGCGGGGACGAGGATGTGGCTGGGCTTGTCCTCGGCGAGCTGGACGATGAGCTCGGCCAGGTCGGTCTCGAAGGCCTTGAGGCCCACGGCCTCGAAATGCTCGTTGAGCTCGATTTCCTGAGTCGCCATGGACTTGACCTTGACGACCTCCTCGGCCCCGGCCCCGCGCACGATCCGGGCGGCGATCTCGTTGGCCTCCCCTGCGTCCCGGGCCCAGTGGACGGTGGCTCCCGCGGCGGTGGCATTGCGTTCGAACTCGACGGCGAGTTCGGGGAGGCGGTGCTGCACGTCGGCCTTGACCGCGGCGGCGGTGTCGCGCAGGCGCTCCCAGTCGTCGAGTTCGCCGACCATCTTGGCGCGCTTGGCGCGGATGGTGCCGGTGGCGTGGGCGAGGTTCGCACGTAGTTGCGGCATGCCGAGGGCGACCTTGGCGGCCTTGGGGAACGGCGCGCCGGAGGGGATGAGAGCGGCGGCGGGGACGATCGCCTTGCTCGGCGGGACGGGCGCGTCGGTGCTCATGCGGTGCTCGCGAGGATCTCGGCGTAGTGGACGGGGCGCGGGCCGCGCCGGTCGGCGGGGGCGGTGCGATCGATGCGATTGAGGCCGCCGCCGATGTGGGTGAGGCACGAGTTGTCGGCGGCGGCGAGGTATTCGGCGCCGGTGTCGGCCGCGTGGCGGCACTTGTCGGCGAGCATCGCCGAGGAGACCTCGCTGTTCTTCAAGGCGAAGGTGCCGCCGAAGCCGCAGCACTGGTCGGCGGCGGGCAGATCGACCAGTTCGATCCCGGCGACGGCACGCAGGAGGCGAAGCGGCTTGTCGCCCAGGCCGAGCGCGCGAGTGCCGTGGCAGGTGGGGTGATAGGTGACGGTGTGGGGAAAGCGGGCGCCGACGTCCTCGACGCCGGCGACGTCCAGGAGGAACTCGGAGAGCTCGTACACGCGCTGGCCGATGTCGCTCCCGGTGAGGTGCGGGTACTGGTCGCGGGTCATGGCGGCGCAGGAGCCGGAGGGGGTGACGATGGCGTCGTAGGGGCCGAAGACGGTGTCGAAGGAGCGGGCCAGGGCGGCGGCATCCTTCTTGTAGCCGGAGTTGGCGTGCATCTGGCCGCAGCAGGTCTGGGCGGCGGGGAAGTCGACGTCGTAGCCGAGCCGTTCAAGGATTTGGACGACGGCTTTGGGCGTCTGGGGGTAAAGGGCGTCGTTGACGCAGGTGATGAACAGGCCTACGCGCGGCACGATGCGGTCACCTCTCTTCTGCGGCCGGTCCGGCGGCGGGCTGAAACCCGGCTCCGGTGTGCGGTTGGTGTCGCCAGCGGGCGCGTGCGGCGCGCCTCGCGCCTGGCGGACGCCCGGTTCCGACGTGCGATCGCTCGCCTGGCGTTCGATCGGAGCCGGGGGGCGCACCGGCCGAGAGGCGGCTCGATTCCGGTCCAGTGGCCGTTCGCTCCGGGTCGCGGAGCTCGGCGATCGGCCGCCATCCGCGCCGCGCGGGGCGGCTTCGGCGCGCTACGGGTTCGCGGCGGCTTCGACTTGTTCTCGAGGGCACGTTGCTCATCGGGTCGCCTTGCTTCGCTTCGGTTTCGGTGTGGCCGCGCCGCTCGTGGCGGCATGGGCCGCTTCGAAGGCGGCGCCGTGGCGCGCCCGGGAGCGTTCGAGGTGGCGGCGCATCGCCTCTTCGGCGGCAAGCGGTTTCTGGGCAATGATAGCGTCCGCGACCGCGAGGTGCTCCACCTCCGTCTCACCGATCGACTCGGGCTCGATATACGCGCGGTGCAGGTGCAGATGGGCGTCGAGGCGGCGGATCGCCTTCGACAGCTGCATACTGCCGCTCATTGCCGCGACCGCGTTGTGGAACCGGGCATCGGCCTCGGTGAACAGCAGCTTGTCGGCCCGAACATCGGGCGTGCGGGCGGCGTGCAGCAGCGTCGCGGTTTCAGCGCCGAACGCCTCGACTTCGGCCTCGGCACCGCGACCGCTCTCGGCGGTCGCCGCGAGAAGGGTTCGCTCGGCGGCCCGGCGGGCCGCCATCGGCTCGAGCACCATCCGGATCTCGAAGAGGTCGGCGAACTCGGCGGCCGACAGCAGCGGCTCGACGGTGTAGCCGCTGAGCGGTCGACGCGCCAGCAATCCCTCGGATTCCAAGCGCGCCAGCGCCTCCCGGATCGGCGTCTGCGAGAACGCGAGCTGCTTGGCGAGCCCGTCGATGCTCAGCTTGGCGCCGGGGGCCAGTTCGGAACGCATGATGCGCGATTTCAGCTCGGTATAGGCCTCGTCCGCGAGCGTCCGCTTTTCCGGTCTCGATGGTGTTTCCGCGCTCGACGGTCTCGCTGTCATGCCCAATATCCTATAGGATAGTGTCGCGTCGGCGCGGCTCCGCGTCGAACCAGCCGTCCGACCAGCCGACGAACCGACCCCTCATCTGCGCATTGGAGGCCCCGTGGCCGTAGAGCGACCAGCCCCGAGCGAGGATCACCGCGACTCGGCGCGCCGCGAAGCCGCGGCGTCTTCGCCTTCTGCGGAGGTGCGCGATGAGCACTGACCTGCCCGCGCTTCCGCTCCGCGCCCTTGGCGACACCTCGGTGTCCGTCACCGCCGTCGGACTCGGGTGCGCGCCGCTCGCCGGGCTCTACGAGCCGGTCGACCCCGCCGTCGCCACCGCCACCGTCGACGCCGCCTGGGCCGGCGGCATCCGCCACTTCGACACCGCACCCCACTACGGCGCGGGTCTCTCTGAACTGCGGCTCGGGAACGCGCTGGCTCTCCGGCCCCGTGCGGCGTTCGCCTT
>DATABR010000369.1:0-4031 GCA_036259435.1 Glycomyces sp. | reverse complement strand
CTTGGTGATGTCGAGGAAGGCGGCGCCGCGGGCGGCGCCGGTGGTGCCGTTGTCGTCGTGGGCGGCGAAGTACCGCTCCAGGGCCTGGTCCCATTTGGAGGCGGGCCAGCCGGTCTCGAGGGCGGCGAGGGCTTCGGGGCGGTCGTTCGCGGCGAATTCGACGTGGCGGAAGGCGGCGTTGCGCACGGCGATGGTGAAGGCCCGCTCGTTGTCGGTGAAGGCGCGGGCGGGGCGGCCGGTGTCGATGTCCTCTTCGTCGCCGGGGTTGGTGAGCTGCTCCCATTCGTTGATGAGGGAGGAGTCGGTCTGGCGGATGGTCTCGCCGAGCCAGGCGGTGAGGTCGTCGAGTTCGGGGCCGCCGGTGTCTTCGGGGAGGGTCTGGATGAGGGCCTTGTAGGCGCTGGAGAGGTAGCGCAGTAGGAGGCCTTCGCCGCGTTGGATGCCGTAGAGGCCGATGTACTCGCCGAAGGTCATGCGGCCCTCCCAGATCTCGCGGAGGATCGATTTGGGTTCGAGGCTGTAGTCGGCGGCCCACGGGTGGCTGGTCCGGTAGGCGCTGAAGGCGTCTTCGAGGAGGTCGGCGAGGGGCTTGGGGTAGTCCACTTCGGCGTCTTCGAGCTGGTTCATGCGGTCGTAGTAGTCCAAACCGTCGGCCTTCATCGCCTCGATCGCCGCGCCCTTGGCCTTGCTGCGCTGCGCGGCCAGGATCTGCCCCGGCCCCTCCAGCGTCGACTCCACGAGCGAGACCACGTCCATCGCGTACTCATCGGACTCGATGTCGAGGAGCTCCAGCGCGGCCAGCGCGAAGGGGGCGAGGGGTTGGTTGAGGGCGAAGTGGTCGGGCATGTCGACGGTGAGTTTGACCGAGCCGCCGTCGATGACGATGATGCCGGCGTCGCGGAGGGTTCGGGCGATGGTGAGGGCGGTGCGGGCCATCTTCAATTGGGTGGTGCGGTCGGCGTGGGAGTCTTCGATGAGGGTGCGTACGTGGGCGAAGGTGTTGCCGGGGCGGGCGAGGAGGTTGATGAGCATGGCGTGGCTCATGCGCATGCGGCTTTGGAGGGGTTCGGGTGGCGCTTCCGACAAGGAGGCGAAGGTTTCGTCGGACCAGACGACGAAGCCTTCGGGGGGCTTTTTCTTCGCCATTTTCTTGCGTTTTTTGGGGTCGAGTCCGAACTTGGCCATCGCTTTTTCGTTTTCGATGACGTGCTCGGGGGCTTGGCAGACGACGAAGCCTTCGACGTCGTAGCCGGCTCGTCCGGCGCGGCCGGCGATCTGGTGGAATTCGCGGGACCTGAGGCGGCGGGTGCGGCGGCCGTCGTATTTGGCCAGGCCGGTGAAGACGACGGTGCGGATGGGGACGTTGATGCCGACGCCGAGGGTGTCGGTGCCGCAGATGATCTTGAGCAGGCCTTGTTGGGCGAGGCGTTCGACCAGGCGTCGGTATTTGGGGAGCATTCCGGCGTGGTGGACGCCGATGCCGGAGCGGACGAGGCGGGCGAGGGTCTGGCCGAACTTGGTGGTGAACCGGAACCCGCCCAGGGCGGCGCTGATGGCGGTTTTGGCGTCCTTGTCGACGAGGTTGAGGCTCGAGAGGGACTGGGCGGTGTCGAGTGCGGCGGCTTGCGTGAAGTGGACGATGTAGGCGGGTGCGCGGTTGTTGGCGACGAGGTTTTCGACCGTCTCGTGCAGCGGGGTCTTGCGGTATTCGTAGTGGAGGGGGACGGGGCGCGTCGCCGAGGCGATGAGTGCGGTCTCGCGGCCGGTGCGGCGGGTGAGGTCTTTTTCGAAGAATTCGGTGTCGCCGAGTGTGGCGGACATGAGTGTGAACTGGGCGCGGCGCAGTTCCAAAAGTGGTACTTGCCAGGCCCAGCCGCGGTCGGGTTCGGCGTAGAAGTGGAACTCGTCGGCCACGACCGAGTCGCAGTCGAGTGCGGCGCCTTCGCGGAGGGCGAGGTTGGCGAGGATTTCGGCGGTGCAGCAGATGAGGGGTGCGTCGGGGTTGACGGCGGCGTCGCCGGTGAGCATGCCGACGTTCTGGTGCCCGAACTGCTCGCACAGCTCGAAGAATTTCTCTGACACCAGTGCTTTGATCGGCGCGGTGTAGAAGGAGGTGCGTTGGTTGGCGAGGGCGTTGAAGTGCGCGGCGGCGGCGATGAGCGACTTGCCCGACCCGGTGGGGGTGCTGATGACCGCGTGCTGGCCGGTGCAGATCGCGAGCAGGGCCTCTTCTTGGTGTTCGTAGAGGACGATTCCGGAGTCCTCGGCCCACGCGGCAAACGCGGTGTAGACGTCGTCGGGTTCGGGCGATTCGGAGTCGGGAAGGTAGTCGATGAGGCTCACGGGGGTCAATGGTGCCCGCTCACCTGGCCGGTCGGCCAGCCGGGGGGTCCGAGAATCGTCCTGGGCGTGGCTTAGTGGTCGTAGGTGACCAGGACCGGTGCGTGGTCGGACCAGCGCTGGTCGTGCGCGGCGGCGCGGTCGACCCATGCTTTGGTGGCTTTGGCGGCCAGCGTCTGGGTGGCGACGTGGAGGTCGATGCGCCAGCCCGCGTCGTTGTCGAAGGCGCGGCCGCGGTAGGACCACCACGAGTAGGGGCCTGCGACGTCGGGGTGGAGGGTGCGCACGACGTCGACGAACGCTCCGGTCCCGTACAGGTCGGTCAGCCAGGCGCGTTCGTTCGGCAAGAATCCGGCGGTCTTCTTGTTGGCTTTCCAGTTTTTCAGGTCGACTTCGGCGTGGGCGATGTTCCAGTCGCCGCAGACCAGGAGTTCGCGGCCGGTGGCGCGGGCTTTGGCGGCCGCGGCGGCGAGGTATTCGGCGAAGAGGGCCATGAACCGTTCCTTCTCGACCTGCCGGGGCGTGTCGGTTTCGCCCGAGGGCAGGTACAGGGAGGCGACGGTGAGCCCGGGGAGGTCGATCTCGGCGTAGCGGCCCGCGCCGTCGAACTCGGCGTGCCCGAATCCGGTCCGTGCGTCTTCGGGTTCGTCGCGGGTCAACACGGCGACGCCGGCGCGGCCTTTGGCTGTCAGTGAGGGGGCGACGTGCCAGTGCCAGCCGCCGGCGGCGAGTACCTCGGCGGGGATCTGGGTATGGTCGGCGCGCACTTCTTGCAGCAGTACCACGTCTGCTTCGGTCTGCTCGAGCCAGGGGACGATGCCCTTCTTGGCGGCGGCCCGGATGCCGTTCACGTTGGCGGTGGCGATAGTGCGCATTGCCCCAGCCTAACCCCCTCGCCGGGCTCGTGCGAGGGGCGGCGCGACGGGGTGTGGTCGAGGTCTGACGGGAGGGACCGGGCGAGGGCGCGCCGACCCCATACACTGGCGGGCATGACATCGGTGGCGGGCGTGCGAGTGCCCTGGGGCTGTACATGGATGCGCGGGGCTGCGGCCGCGCTGGCCGTGGTGTGCGCGGCGTTGGCGATGCCCCCTGCTGCCGCTGCCGCCGAAGAGGACGAGGCGGCCGGGGTGATCATCGTGGGCGTGCCGGGCTTGGCGTGGACTGACGTCGACGCTTCGGTGACCCCGCGTCTGTGGGAATTGGCGGGGGCGGGCGCGACCGCGGCGATGAGTGTGCGCACGATCGGGTCGTGGACGTGCCCGGAGGCGGGGTGGGTGAGTTTGGGTGCCGGTGAGCGGGCCGGCGGCGCGGCCCCTCGCGACGCTCAATGCGAAGCTCAGTCGCGGCTGCCTGCCCCGGTCGAGGATGGGGACGGTTGGCGTGCGGACGGCTGGGACGCCCTGCTGGAGGCGAACGCCGAATTCAACTACGGTGCGCGTCTGGGCTCTCTCGCTGACGCGCTCGCGGCGAGGGCCGCCGACCAGGAGGCCGCCGCGGTCGAAGCCGACGCGAACGGCACCGAGGCGATCGAGGTCGACCCGGGGGCGTGCGTGGCCGGGATCGGTGCCGGCGCGGCCCTGGCCGCGGCCGATCCGGAAGGCCGCGTCGCCCCCGGGTCGACCTCGATCGCCTCGGTGCCGTTCGCGTCGGCTTCGACCGCGGCGGCCTCCTGGTCGGCGGCCCTCGCCGCG
>DATABR010000368.1:0-27738 GCA_036259435.1 Glycomyces sp. | reverse complement strand
GGTGTGGACCGCGGGCTTCGCGGTCCACCCGATCGCCGCCGCGAGCGGGATCGCCGTCGAAGACAATGGACAGATCACCGTGGACCGGACGATGCGGTCGGTCTCCCACCCCGACGTCTTCGCCGCGGGCGACAGCGCGTTCGTCATCGGGGAGAACGGGAAGCCGATGCCGATGTCCTGTGCCTCGGCCGGGTACACCTGCATGCAGGCCACGTCAGCGATCATCGGCGATCTCACCGGCGCCAAGGTCAAGCAGACCGCCCTGGTCTACTTCGGCAACCACATCAGCCTCGGACGCAAGGACGCGATCTTCCAGCTCGTCGACGACAAGGCCGAGTCGAAGCGGGGAGCCATGGTCGGCCGTACCGCCGCCCGGGTGAAGTCCGCCGTCCTCCGCCTTTCCGCAGTGGGCGTCGGCCACCCGACCTGGGGGATGCCTGCCCGCAAGCACCGCCTCGCGTCCAGCGCCAGGCCCGCGAGAGCCGCCACCGCGACCGCGGCAGAGCGTGCCGACAAGGAGGTCGCGGCTTAGGGTGGCACTCATGGACGCCACCGTGGAACGCTTCGAGGCCAGTCGCAACCGGCTGGCCTCGTTGGCCTACCGTCTGCTCGGGTCGGCCGCCGACGCCGAGGACACGGTGCAGGACGCGTTCCTGCGCTGGCAGGCCGCCGACCGCGAGCGCGTCGAAGTGCCCGAGGCATGGTTGACCAAAGTGGTCACCAACCTGGCACTCGACCGGCTCCGGTCGGCGCATGTGCGCCGTGAGCGCGCCGTCGGCGCGTGGCTGCCCGAACCGCTCCTCGACGGCGACCCGATGCTGGGCCCGGCCGAGACCGTCGAGCAGCGCGAATCGGTGAGCCTGGCGGTGCTCATGCTCATGGAGCGCCTTCCACCGGTCGAGCGGGCGGTTTACGTCCTGCGCGAGGCGTTCGCCTACAGCCACGCCGAGATCGCGGCGATCCTCGACATCAGCGTGTCCGCGAGCCAGCAGCACGCCCTCAGGGCGCGAAGGCATGTCGCCGCCGAGCGCAAGGGCGGCGAGGTCGCCAGCGCCGACGCGCGCCGCATCGTCGAGGCGTTCGTCGACGCCGCCGCGTCGGGTCGCACCGAACGGCTGGTGGCGCTGCTGACCGACGACGCGACGGCGATCTCCGACGGCGCGGGCCTGAACGACAAGCTGATGCGGCTGTCGGCCCCCGAGCGGATCGCCGCCGTCGTGCGGGCGGGGTTCAAACCGACGCCGGCGAAGCGGCAGTTCGCGGGCGGCTCCTTCGCGATATACGCGGGCGTGGTCAACGGCTCGCCCGCGATGCTCGCCGCCTTCGAGGACCGGGTCGTGGGCGTCGCGGCCATCGAGGTGCGCGAAGGCAGGATCGTAACCGTGCGGGCTATCGCCGCCCCGGCGCGGCTCGGCCGTATCTCCGCGGAATGGCGGCGGCGGGAGCACGGCACGCCCATCATCGAATCCTGGTGAACCGCATTGGGACCGCTGGCGCGGATGGATGCAGCGGAATGAACGGGCCAGTTTTGGCTCTTCTTACTTATGTTTGGGTTTGGTACGGACCAATCCCCCACACCACAACGAAGTGCCCCAAATTCCACTGACACGGACGGCAAGGACCGGCGGGTGGCATCGGGTACTGACTAGGGCACTGCCAGTTCGATTGCGGCCAGACGCGTCTCGTCCGCGATCGCGTTGATTTCGGCGATCCTGTCGCCTTCGAACCTCAGCGTCAGCACCAGTAGGAGTCTGCCGCGCAGCGCCACGAGCACGCCGGGTTCGCCGTCGAGCAGCGCCGGGCGCGCCATCTGGGCCCGGCCGTTGAGCCGCTCGGCCAGCGCCTGGGCCCCGTCCATGTCGCTGCCCGCGCCGAGCAGTCGGGCGGCCTCGTCCACGCGGTAGGTCACGCCCGGATCCAGCATCGTCAGCAGCGCTTCGAACTCGCCGTCGCGCGCGGCTTGGAGGAACGCCTCGACGGCGCGGTAGCGGCGCATCCGGTCGCCTTCGTGCGCAGTGGACTCTCCGCGCACTCGCTGCCGCGCGCGGCTGGCGAGCCGCTGCGTGGTCTCGGGGGTGCGCTCGACGATCGGCGCGATGTCGTTGAAGGGCACGGCGAACATGTCATGCAGCACGAACGCCAGCCGCTCGGCGGGCGAGAGCCGGTCCAGGACCACCAGCATCGCCGAGCCGACCGAGTCCTCGAGCAGCGCTTCCTCTTCGGGATCGCGCCGTGAGACCCGCACCACGGGGGCGGTGTCCTCGCTGCCGAGCGCTTCTTCGCGCCGGGATTTGCGCGAGCGCAGCATGTCCAGGCACACCCGGCCGACCACCGTGGTGAGCCAGCCTCCGAGGTTCTCCACCGCGCTCGTGTCGGCGCGGGCGGCCTTGAGCCAGGTCTCCTGCACGGCGTCTTCGGCTTCGCTGCCCGAGCCGAGGATCCGGTAGGCCACGGCCAGCAGATGGCCCCGATGCGCCTCGAAGCGCTCGGCGAGCAGTTTTTTCTCGTCCATCGGTCTGGTTTCCTCTTCGCCGTCCGTCAGAGCAGTGAAGGCATGTCAAAACGTACGTCGGAGGGAGTCAACCATGGACGCGCTCCTCCGAATTCCCCGCAACCTCGAAAGGGATCGACTATGAACATCGCGCTGTGGATCGCCGCCGGCCTGCTGGCGACGGTACTGCTGATCAGCACTTCGAAAGCGTTCGTGCCCAGGGAGAAGATGGCCGCGACGAGTCACGCCGCCGAATGGGTCATGGACTTCAGCCCGGGCGCGCTGCGGACCCTTGCCTTTCTGGAGTTCCTGGCCGCGATCGGCCTCATCCTGCCCGCGTTGCTCGACATCGCGCCGTTCATGGTGCCGGTGACCGCGAGCTGCGTGGCGCTGCTGTTCGCCGGGGCCGTGACGATGCGCTTCCGGCGCGGCGAGCGGAAGACGGTGCTGGCCGACTTGGTCTACCTGTTCATCGCGGTGTTCGTGGTGTGGGGCCGCTTCGGGCCGTGGTCCTTCACCGGCTGATACGGCGGCAATCGGTGTCCTCGGTAGGCTGAGGCGATGACTGACGAAGCGCTCGTGCGATCGCTCTTGACCGATCAGCACCCGGATCTGGCCGGCTTGGAGCTGCGGCTCGTGGACGGCGGCTGGGACAACCAGATGTGGCGCCTCGGCGAGGACCTGGCGGTGCGGATGCCGCGGACTGAGCGCGCTCCGGCGCTGCTGGAGAAGGAGCTTCGGTGGATGTCGGCGCTGGCGCCGGGCCTGCCGCTGCCGGTGCCGACGCCCGTCCGCCTCGGCGAACCGTCGGAACGGTTCCCGCACACATGGATCGTGACCACTTGGGTCGCAGGTGTACCGGCTGACTTCTCCCCCATCGATCGAGGCGTCGATGCGGCGGACAAGCTGGCCGGTTTCCTCTCCGCCCTGCATCAGACCGCGCCCGAGGACGCTCCGAGGTCGTCGGATCGGGGCGTGCCGCTCAGCGCGGTCGCCGGCGGCATCGAGCGCCGCTTCGATGAGATGTTCCCCGATGACGATGCCGCTTCGCTGCGGAAGATCTGGGCCGACGCGCTGTCGGCGGAGACATGGGACGGCCCGCCGATGTGGCTGCACGGCGACCTCCACCCTGCGAACATCGTTGTCGCCGGGGGCACCTTGGTCGGGGTGATCGACTTCGGCGATATGTGCGCGGGCGACCCGGCGTGCGACCTCGCAGCGGCGTGGCTGCTGCTGCCCGCGGGCGCGGACCGTCCGTTCTTCGACGCGTACGTCGAGGCCGACGCGGCGACGGTGCGGCGGGCACGCGGGTGGGCGCTTTGGAAGTCGCTCGGGCTCATCGACATCGGTCACGCGGGCGACATGGGCTGGGACGGCGGCAAACCGACCTGGAAGCCCGCCGGTGAGGCCACGATCGAACGGCTCATCGCATCATGTGAATCCACTGGGAGTACTGAACGTTCGCTCAGGCGCGCGGTCGGCTAGCGGCCCTTGCGTCCGTGTCTGCGCAAGACCAGGACGCCGATGGGACCGGGCAGTGAGAAGAGAGCGGCGACCGCGACCGGCGCCCAGGCCTCGGAGTAGCGCGCCCCGGGCGTCCAAGCGCGCGGTTCCCACTGGAACCACAGCGCATCGTCGAGCCGGGCGGGGCTCTGATCGCCTTCGCGGCAGAAGCCCTTCATCTTGATCTCGACGCCTTCGATCGAGGTCCCGCCATCATCCGGCATGAAGGTGCCGTAGCAGTCCCGGCCGCTCTCCACGGTGACCACGCGCTCGACTGTGACCGTGCCCGCGGCACCGGCTTCGCCGGCCTTGACGTCCATGAGCTGGACGCCGCGCACGATGGAGACACCAAGCCAGATCGGCGGCCCGAGAAGGAGCAAGGCGAACACGGTGAAGTAGAGGATGATCCGCGGCCACGACAGGCGCTGCTCTGTCGGCTGTACCGGGTGCTGGGTCACGGGGCGGCCTCCAACGGGGCACCGGGAAAGGGCGGCTTCAGCCTAGGGCCGGTCGCCGGTTCGACTGTTTCCGGGCGCGGTTCAGGTGCGCGGGGCGTACATGATGACGGCGACGCCGAGCAGGCAGATGGCGGCGCCGATGACGTCCCAGCGGTCGGGGCGGAAGCCGTCGACGACCATGCCCCAGGCCAGGGACCCGGCGACGAAGATGCCGCCGTACGCGGCGAGCACGCGGCCGAAGTTGGCGTCCGGCTGGAAGGTCGCGACGAAACCGTACGCGCCCAGCGCCATGATCCCGGCCGCGATCCACAGGATGCCGCGGTGCTCGCGCACGCCTTGCCAGACCAGCCAGGCGCCGCCGATCTCGGCGAGCGCGGCCAGCACGAACAGGAAGATTGACCGGGCGATGTCCATGGCCGCGACCCTAGCGGTCCGGCCCGCCGGTTCCGGCGCGGGAACCGCCTCTCTCGGTACAGGTTTGCGTGAATACACGAATCAGTGTACCGTTCGCATCATGGAGATCTTGACTTACGGGCAGGTCCTGGCCCGCTTCGGCCATGCCCTGTCCGACCCCATCCGCGCCCGCCTGATGCTGGCGCTGCGCGACGCGCCCGGCTACCCCGCCGAGCTGGCCGACCTCCTCGGCGTCTCGCGCCAGCGCCTGTCGAACCACCTCGCGTGCCTGCGCGGCTGCGGGCTCGTCGTGGCCGTCCCCGAAGGCCGCCGTACCCGCTACGAGCTGGCCGATCCCGCCCTCGCGCACGCCTTGGGCGACCTGCTCAACCTCGCGCTGGCGGTCGACCCGGCCGCGTGCGACGCCACCGAGGAACAGGGCTGCTGCTGATGACCGCCCCGATGACCCTCACCACCGCGCGGCCGCTCACCGCGGCCCGCCGCGAACGCCTGACGCGCCTGGTGCGGCTGCTGGTGGCCGCGACCATCGCCTACAACCTCGTCGAGGCGGGCATCGCCATCGCGGCGGGCACCATCGCCTCCTCCACCGCCCTCATCGGCTTCGGCTTGGACTCCCTGGTCGAGGTCGCCTCCGCCGCGGCCGTGGCCTGGCAGTTCTCCGCCGCGACCCACGAGGGGCGCGAGGCCCGCGAGAAGGCGGCGCTGCGCCTGATCGCGATCGCGTTCTTCGCCTTGGCCGCCTACGTCTCCGTCGAATCGGTCCGGGCGTTCTTCGGCGCCGAACCGGCCCAGCACTCGACGGTCGGGATCGTGCTCGCCGCCGTCTCGCTCGCGGTCATGCCCGCGCTCTCGCTGACCCAGCGCCGCGTCGGACGCCAACTCGGTTCGGCCTCGGCCGTCGCCGACTCGAAACAGACCATGCTCTGCACGTACCTGTCCGCGGTGCTGCTCGTCGGGCTGCTGCTCAACAGCTTCTTCGGCTGGTGGTGGGCCGATCCGGCCGCGGCCCTGGTCATCGCCGTCCTCGCCGTCCGTGAGGGCCGCCAAGCCTGGAAGGGCGAGAACTGCTGCGCCCCAGCCGGTCTCGCCGTCGGCACCGAAGCGAAGCAGGACGCCTGCGACGACGGCTGCTGCTGATCAGAGGCCGGCGGCCCTCCACTCGTCCACTGGGGTGCTACCGGGAGTAGCTGTCCGAAAAGCTGTCACCTTGCGGGCCTTGCGCTTCGAAGGGACCACCCCCATGAGCAGGGCCACCCTGACCGCCGGCCTCCTCAACGCCGTGCTCACCCCGGCTGGTCGGCCGCGGGTGAAGAGAAGTTCGTCTCCGACTTCGGTTTCCACCTGCGGTGCCTCGCCAAAGAGCCACAAGGAGTTGCCACATGCCAATATCTCAATGCCAGCTGCGCTGGTTCGTCCCCGCATCCCCGGAGGCAACGCCAAACCGAACGGAAGACGCGGGCGCGGCGGATGTCAGCCGCGCAGCCAGGTGGCCCAGGTCGGCGTCGCCTCGATCATGTCGGTCAGCGCCCCGATCGAGGCGCGCACGCTGCGCGTGAACTGGGCGTGCATCTCAGCGGAGCCGCCGCGGTGGCCGCAGGCCATCCACAGTTCCCAAGCGGCGGACCCCAGGCGCCCGAACAGGATGCCCGTGAAGGCCGACTCGTCCGTGGCGCCGATGCGCCCTCCGGACTCCGCGTATCCGGTCATGCAGGCCTCGAACACGCGCCGCTCGGGCCGCATGACTCCGAGGTCGGGCCCCGCCAGCGAAAGCGCGACCGTGGTGATCTCCCACCAGGGCACCTGCGGTCCGGCCCAGTCGAAGTCCAGCAGCATCGGGCCCTCGGCGGTGAGCATGATGTTGACGGCGGTGATGTCGCGGTGCATGACGAGCTTCTCGGGCCGCTTCGCCAAGGACTCCTCGGCCATCGGGTTGATGCGCATCGCGGCGTCCTTGAACGCCTTCGCCTGCGCCATATCGAGCACACCGAGATCCAGGGCCTGGCCGAACCATTCGTCCCACTCCGCTTCGGGGATCACGGCGAGGTCGGCGTCGACCGAGGGGTCGGCCGGGATCGCCAGCTTCTCGAGCGCGGCGACGGCGGCACCGGCCCAGGCCGCGAGCGGCGGCGCGAGCGGCAGCGCCGGGTGCTCACCTTCAATGAAGCGCATGGCCCTCGCGTAGCGGTCCTCGCCGACGGGCCGCCACAGGCCCGCCTCGCCGAGCTCGGTGTGCAGCGGCTCGGGCACGCCGATGCCGGCCTTCCAGGCGGCGAGCTCGAGCTTCCCGGACTGGGCGGCGACGGCACGCCAGTAGTCGCCGTGCGGCTTGGTGACCTTCAGCGCCCAGACGCCCGAGTCGGCCGTGACCTTCCAGACCGGGCTGTGCTCATCGGGTTTGAGTACTTCGACCGGTCCGCGGAGCTCTCCGAGGCCGAGCTTCCGGGCTACCTGCGCTGTGTCCATGGGCGCAGTCAACACGCGGTGGCACTCGGGCGCAACCGGTTTACGCCCTAGTCGCCGTCGAGGTCGGTGCGCTGGCGGACGACGCGGAGGTCGTCGCCGTCCCAGTCCATCTCGTAGAGCTTGCCGCGCGCACCGGTGAACGGCCGGTGCAGCACCAGCATGAGCTCGCCGTCGAAGGCGGTGAACAGCATCCCGTGGCCCGAGTCGTCGCGGACCAGCGGTTCCCTTTGCTCCCAAGGGCCTTCAAGGCGGCCGGAGCGGGAGACGGCCCAGGTCTGCACGTAGTCGCCGTCGATGCCGTTCGAGACGAGGCGGTTCTTCTCGTAGGTCGACCACAGGCAGACGAGTGCGCCGCCGGGCGCGCGGTGGAGCTGGGGTCCGTCGGTGACGTACGGGGCGAGCTGATGCGGGACCCCGGCCGGGAGCTCGCGGGTGAGCCACGGGGCGTCGGAGCCCTTGAAGAGCATCACCGCCTCGCCCGCCACCGCGTCCAGCCCGTCGGTCAGTGGGAACGCCTCAATGGTGCCGTCGACGCGCTGGAGCCATTCGTTGGCGTAGACCATCCACGGGCGGCCGTCATCGTCGGTGAACAAGGTCCCGTCGAGGGTCATGAGTTCGGCCGGGAGGATCGGCGCTCCGGGTTTGAGCATGTGAAACGGGCCGGTCAGGGAGTCTGCGACGGCCACGATGGTGGAGCGGCGGTAGTTCCGCGCCTGGTATGGGGTGCCGTACTCCCCCGCCTGCGGAACCGGCAGGGGCGCTTCGGTGTCGTGCAGCGTGGTGAAGAGGTGCCAGCGGCCGTTCCAGCGGTGGACCTCCGGGGCCCACGCGCCGTGGACCGCCCACGGCTCGTCCTCGTCGTCGACGAGGAACACCGGCACCGGCTCGGCCCAGTCGCTCAAGTTCGGCGAGCGGTAGACCATCGTGCCGACGCCGGCGCTCTCGCCGGTCAGGCTCTGGTTGGACGTGTAGAGGTGGTACAGGCCGGTCTCGGCGTCGGCGACCACGTACGGATCGTGCAGCGGCATCTCGGGGAGTCGCAGCGGGAAGGCGGTCGGCATCGGCTCGCTCATGCAGAAAACGCTATCAAGGCTGGCATCGGAGGCGGTGGAAAACCGGTAGACGTGGCGGGTCCCCACGGCGTATGTTCGGCGGATTCGGAAGGCCCACAATCAATGGAGGTGCATTTCATGAAGGTCCAGGCGCACGCGGTCGGCTTCGGTCGGCCGCGCTTCGAATCCGTCATGACTTCATCGAATGCAAAGGACCTCACCAGTGGATCTTCCACAGTCATTCGTCATCGCCGAGAGCAGCCACCGCATCCACAACCCGGTCGATAGCCGCAAGCTGGCCGACCTGGGGCGGGCGCTGCGCCTCACGCCCGGCGCCACGATGCTCGACCTCGCGAGCGGTTCGGGCGAGATGCTCTGCACCTGGGCCCGCGACCACGCCATCAGCGGCGCGGGCGTCGACATCAGCTCCGCGTTCGTCGCCAGGGCCAAGGCCCGCGCCGAGGAGCTCGGCGTCGCCGACCGGGTCGAGTTCGTCCACGGTGACGCCGCCGGTCACGTCGCGGGCGAACCGGTAGACGTGGCCGCCTGCATCGGCGCCACCTGGATCGGCGGCGGCACCGCCGGGACCGTCGAACTGCTCGAGCGCAGTCTGCGCCCGGGCGGGCTGATGCTCATCGGCGAGTGCTACTGGCGGCTCGACCCGCCGGACGAGGCGACCGTCAAGGCCTGCTACGCCGAGAGCAAGGACTCGCTGTCCACGCTCCCGGGGCTGTTCGAGCACTTCGGCTCGCTCGGCTACGACGTGGTCGAGATGGTGCTGGCCGACCAGGACAGCTGGGACCGGTACGAGGGCGCGCACTGGCTCAACATCCGGCGCTGGCTCGACACCAACTCGGGCCACGAACTCGCCGACCAGATGCGGGACAAGCTCGACACCGGGCAGGCGAATTTCACCCGCTACCAACGCGATTACCTCGGCTGGGGCATCTTCGCCCTCATGAAGCGCTAACAGCGCGACCGGGCCCGGCGCCGTCGGCGTCGGGCCCATCGTGACCATGGTCGTCGGCCTGGTCGCCGTCGACTTCGACTGGCGCTCGGCCGCGTCCGGCGCACCGCCGCAACGCGTTCGCACGCACGCGGCGACCGCCCCGTGACTGACTTAAACTGGTCGGCATGGGGAACCAAGGGGAGCAAACCGGTTGGCGTGAACTGAATCATGCGCTTTGGGACGAGCGGGTCGACATCCACGCCGCCAGCGCCTCGTACAACGTCGACGGGTTCCTCAAGGGCGAGGACGTGCTCATGGACTTCGAGCCCGGCGAGATGGGCGAGGTCGCCGGTAAGCGTCTCGTCCACTTGCAGTGCCACATGGGACAGGAGACGCTCACGTGGCTGCGGCGCGGCGCGGCGCGGGTGGCCGGGCTCGACTTCTCGGAGTCGGCGATCGGCCGGGCGCGGGAGCTCGCGGGCACGTTGGGGTACGGCCCCGAGCGGGCCGCGTTCGTGGTCGCCGACGTCTACGACGCGCCGAGCGCCCTGCCCGAGAGCCGGTACGACATCGTCTACGTCAGCATGGGCTCGATCAACTGGCTGCCGGACATCGACCGGTGGGCCAAGACGATCGCCTCGCTCCTGGCTCCGGGCGGGCGGCTCTACATGAACGAGTTTCACCCGTTGTCGCACTCGCTCGACGACGAGACCGGCACGCGGTTCGTGCGCGATTTCAACCCGGACAAGGCAGTCGTGCGCGACGCCCCGGGCACGTACACCGACGCCGACCGGTCCGCACCCACGGTGAACAACACGGCGACCGAATGGGTTCACGGGATCGGCGAGGTGGTGTCCGCGCTGATCGCGGCGGGGCTGCGGCTGGAGTTCCTGCACGAGCACGACAAGACGGTGTTCCGCCAGTTCGCCGCGTTCGAGCGCGGCGCCGACGGGTGGTGGCGTCCGAAGGCGGGGCGGCCGCGCGTGCCGCTCATATACTCGCTCAAGGCGTTCCGCGCCTGAGTCGCGAGGGCTTGGCGGCGACTTCCTACACTGGAGTCCCCCGCCATAAAGGAGTCCGCCGTGGATTGGAACGCGATCCAAGCGGTCGGCGTCATCGTGACGCTGGCCTTCCTCGGGTACCAGATGCGTCTGCAGGCCAAGGCGCTCGGCAACGACAGCCGCCTGCGGCAGTTCGAGCTGTACCAGGGCCTGCTCAACCAGCACACTGAGCTGTTGAAGGCGGCCGACAAGGACCAGGTGCTCAACCTGATCTGGGAGCCGCTCGAGCCCGAGCGCAAGCGGGAGCTCGACGCGGCGCAGGCGGCCCGGGACTGGGGCGCCTGGTATGCGATGGACTCCGACGAGCAGCGCAGCTACCGGTACATCCGGTACGCGCTGGAGCTGTTCGAGCAGGCGCACAAGGTGAACGACTACGGCATGCTCGACGAGGAGATCTGGCAGAAGTGGGTCTCGTGGATGGAGATCTGGCCGCGCACCCGGTACTTCACGTACGTATGGGAGGACAACGCACGCAAGTTCATGCCGAGCTTCGTGGACTCCTATTGGGACCTGGTGCGCGAAAGCGGCGAGATGGATCGGCGGGCGAGGGTGGAGCGGGCGCACTTGCTCGATCCGCTGCGCGGGGGCGACGTGCTGGACAACAGCGCTGTGCCGGAGGTGGCCCTGCCCGAGTCCGAGGTGGCGTCGATCGCCCCCGAATCGCCTGCGGTCGAGGCGGTTCGGCCGCCGCGGCAGGAGTCTTAGGACCTGCGGTGTACGCGCGGCCGGTCGCAAGTCCGATGTCGCGCGGCCGCCGCGTTCCTAGCCTTGGGCTCACGCAGCGGGGCCGCTCCCTCGGCCCCGGCGGATCCGAGGAGGAACAGTCATGACCTTTCTGGTCGCTGGTGCCACGGGCAATGTCGGCCGCCACCTGGTCGCGCAGCTCGCCGAGGCGGGGCATCCGGTCCGGGCGCTGACCCGCAATCCCGAGGCGGCCGCGTTCCCGAAGGGCGTCGAGCCGGTGGTCGGCGACCTCACCGACCTCGCGAGCTTCGAGGCCGCGCTCGAGGGCGTCACGGGCCTCCACCTCCTGACGGCGCTGGGGAGTTCGAACGAGACGCTGCCGAACAGTCAGGACATCGCGGCGGCGGCCCTCAAGGCCGGGGTGCGGCGGGTGACGCTGCTGTGGAACGGATACCGGGGCCCGGTCGAGGAGGCCGTTGAGGCGATCGGCCTGGAGTGGACGCATCTGCAGCCCGGCGAGTTCATGTCGAACGCGATGTTGTGGGCCGAGGACGTTCGATCCGATGGGGCGGTGCGCGAGCCGTACGGGTTCATCGCGCACGCGCCCACGCACGAGGCCGATATCGCCGCGGTCGGCGCGGCCGCGCTCACCACCGGCGCGCACGCGGGCCAGGCGTACCGGCTCACCGGCCCGGCGGCATTGACCGTGCCCGACCAGGTCGCCGCCATCTCGGCGGCGATCGGCCGCGAGGTGCGGTATGAGGAGTTGACGCAGGTTCAGGGCCGGGATCGCATGCGGAATATGGGCATGGACGACCCGACGATCGACTACGTGCTGGGCTGGCGTGCGAACCCGCCGGAGTGGACGACCCGCGGCTCGGACACGGTCGAGAAGGTGACCGGCCGCCCGGCGCGGACCTTCGCGGACTGGGCGCGCGAGCACGCCGAGGCGTTTCGCTGAGCGGCGCGCCGCGCGCGGCCGGGCCAGTGGGTCGGCTGCTCGCGAAGCTCAAGGCCGCTCGATCCCCGGAGCGGCGATGCCTCCGTCGAGTCGGCGCTGGACCTGCTCATCGTGCAGGAGTGGATCGCGCGGAACACCGGCCAGCGGGGTAGCCCACGGAGCGGTCTCGGACGCGACTCCGCGGCCGCCCTGGCGTCGTCAAGCCCGGTGACGGTCGGCTCCGGATCGCGCCACCGGTGGTCGCGACCCGCTTTGCTGCGATATCGTCCAGCGGTTGGATCGGACCGCCGGCGCCCGATCGCCTGAGAAGGAGTAACCGTCGTGACCGCCCAGATCGACGCGAGCCCGTCCGACCCCGCGCCGGGGCCGCAACCCGCCTCCGCGCATTCGTCCCTCAAGGCCGCCTTGGTCGTCGGCGCGCTCGGCGTCGTCTTCGGCGACATCGGCACCAGCCCGATCTACGCCCTCCAGACCCTGTTCAACCCCGCCGACCCGCACCCGGTGCCGATCAACGACGCGAACGTCTTCGGGCTCATCTCCCTCATCTTCTGGTCGATGATGATCGTCGTGACGGTCTTCTACGTCATGCTCGCGATGCGCGCCGACAACGACGGCGAGGGCGGCATCATGGCCCTCATCACGCTCATCCGCCGCCATGGGCGCGGGCGCGGTCGCCGCACCACGCTCACCCTCGCGGGGCTGGGGATCTTCGGTGCGGCCCTGTTCCTCGGCGACAGCATGATCACCCCGGCCATCTCGGTTCTTTCGGCCGTCGAGGGCCTCAACGTCGTCGAACCGGAACTGGACGCCTGGGTGGTGCCGATCACGGCCGTCATCATCTTGGCCCTGTTCGTCTTCCAACGCAAGGGCACCGCCACCATCGGCCGCCTCTTCGGACCGGTCATGATCGTGTGGTTCGCCGTCCTCGCGGCGCTCGGCATCGGTGGGATCGGCCACCACCCGGACATCCTCAAGGCACTCTCCCCCGCGTACGCGATCGGATTCCTGGCCGGCCATTTCCACATCGGGTTCTTCGCGCTCGCCGCGGTCGTGCTGACCTTCACCGGCGCCGAAGCGCTCTACGCCGACATGGGCCACTTCGGACGCAAGGCGATCACCAGCGGCTGGATCTTCCTGGTCTTCCCGGCGCTCCTGCTCAACTACATGGGCCAGGGCGCGCTGATCCTGGAGGACCCCTCGAACACCAGCGGACCGTTCTTTCTGCTCGCGCCCGGCTGGGGCCGCGTGCCGCTGCTCCTGCTCGCCACGGCCGCGACCGTGATCGCCTCGCAGGCGGTCATCACCGGCGCGTACTCGGTGGCCTCCCAAGCGTCGAAGCTCGGCTACCTGCCGCGCCTGCGGATCGCCCACACCTCCGAACAGCACATCGGACAGATCTACGTGCCGTGGATCAATTGGCTGCTCATGGTCTCGGTGCTCACCCTGGTTTTCGCGTTCCGCAGCTCGGCCGCGCTCGCGTACGCCTACGGCATGGCCGTGGTCGGCACCATAACCATCGTGACGCTGCTGTTCTTCTACGTCGCCCGCACGCAGTGGGGCACGCCGAAATGGCTGGTGTTCACCGGCGGCGGGCTGCTGCTCGCGTTCGACCTGCTGTTCCTGGCGGCCAACACCACCAAGTTCGTGCACGGCGCGTGGCTGCCGCTGGTCATCGGTGTTACCGCGTTCAGCGTCATGGTGACCTGGCAGCGCGGCCGCGAGATCGTCACCGCCGAGCGCGCCCGGCGCGAGGGCCCGCTGCGCGCGTTCCTGGAGAAGGTGCGCGAGGGCGAACCGAAGGCCGCGCAGGTCCCGGGCACCGCCGTGTTCCTCAACCGCGGTCTGGTGACCGCACCGCTCGCGTTGCGCGCCAACATGGAGCGCAACCACGTTCGCCACGCCCAGATCGTGGTCCTGTCGGTCGAGACCGAGCCGGTGCCGCGCATCCCGGCCGCCGAGCGTGTCGTCGTGAACGACCTCGGGTTCGGCCAGGAGGGGATCATCCACGTCACGGCCCGCTTCGGCTACATGGACGCTCCGGACGTGCCTGCCGCGCTGCGCCTGGTGAAGGAGCATCCCGGCGGCCGCGGGCTCAAGCTCCGCGACGCCACGTACTTCCTCTCGACCATTCAACTGCGCGGCGGCAAGGAGCCGACGATGGCGAACTGGCGCAAGAAGCTGTTCATCGCCACCTCGCATCTGACCGCGGACGCGGCCGAACACTTCCGGCTGCCCCGCGACCGCACCGTCATCGTGGGCTCCCAGATCGAGTTCTAGGGCTCAGCGCTGCTCGCGGTCCCAGCGCTCCATGAGCGCGGGAAGCTCCTTCTCCATCCAGGCGAAGAAGTCGTGCATGTCGCGCAGACGCTCGGCGCCGGGCGCGTCGGGGCCCTCGAAGAGGGCGAACCCTTGGGAGAGCGTCTCGGTGAAGCGGCTGTACTGGGCGGACTGCTGCTTGATGAGGTCGGGCATGACGCCGGGCCGGATCGTGTAGTAGTCCTTGCGGTCCCCGGGCTTGGAGGTCTTGTCGACCCACCGCGCGGTGGTGAGGAACTTCAGCGCGGTCGAGATCGAGCCCTTGGAGGCCTGCAGGACCTCGGCGATGTCGGCGAAGGTCTGCTCGGGCGGGTCGGCGATGAGCAGCCAGCCCATCACCCGGCCGGTCATGCGGACCAGTCCGAGGCGCTCGAAGGTGAGCGCGAAGTCTTCGACGAACGCGAGCGCTTCGGGACTCGCCGCGGGGTGCTGTGATTCTGGGCCGGCCATGGCTTCAGTATTCCTTCCTCGATCGGTGAACACGGGGAGCGGGGCGGACGGGGTGGCATGGAGGACCAGGCCACACCGTTCGGGCGCTTCACACTCGGGCCGGCTCCTCGGCCGCGTCCCGGTCTTTACCGGCCGGGTAGAGCGGGATCGCCCGCCACTTGGCGAATCCGAGTGTCAGGGCGTTGATGACGACCAGGGCGACCGTGTAGATCGGCACTACGTGCACGAATCCCTCGAAGTCGGTGTTGACCCATACCCACCCGGCCTTGTAGGCGACGCCGAGGTTGATGACCCATAGGCCGATGCCGATGGAGTGGCGCCAGAACGCCCAGACGCACAGGCCGATGAAGATCGGGATGGTGCCGAGGCTGACGGCGGTCTGCCAGCCGGGCTGGGCGAACAGCTCGGCCTCCATGTCGAGGATGGCCTGAGCGGCCGCGTCGACTTCCTTCGGCTCGGGGAACCAGAAGAAACTCGAGAGCATGGCGACGATGGACAGGCTCATCCACCAGCCCTGGCGCCGCCATGCGAATACGGCGATCGGGATGAAGAAGAGGGGGCGGATGTACCAGCTGATCGGGTTGAGGTGGCGCGGCCAGGCCCACTCGAAGAATGCGGTGATGAGGTCCATGACGCTGCTCCTCGGGGTTCGTTCTCCCGGCTGGTTCCGGAAGAATCGATATGTTCAGTAAACACTGAACTTTCAGAACAGTCAATACCGATCGGGAATTCATGGCGGCGATCACCGAACCGGTGGCGGGGCTCTTCAACCCGCCCTGGTGGACATGAAGACGGCCCGCAGGACGGTGGTTCTGCGGGCCGTTCGACGTGGAAGGTCAGGCCTGGACGGCCTTGAGGTCCTGAGCGATCGACTCCGCGATCGGCGTCGTCTTGCGGCCGATGAGCCGCGACAGGTCGCCGGTCTGGACGGCGAGCAGGCCGCGCGAGATGCCCTCGTCGACACCGACGAAAATCGCCGCGAGCGGGTCGGGCACACCCGCACCCACCAGGATCTCGCGGTGCGTCCGGGCCGGAACGCGGTTGACCGGCAGCTCGGAGCCGAGCTGGCGCGAGGCCTCCGCGGCGTACTCCTCGAACGTCCAGGCCTCCTCGCCGCTGAGCTCGTACGCGCGGTTCTCGTGGCCCCCCGACGTGAGCACCGCGACGGCGGCGGCCGCGTAGTCGGCGCGCGAGGCGGTCGCGACACGGGAGCCCTCGGCGGCACTGGTCAGGATGCCGCCGTTGGCGATCGCCTGACCGAGGCCCGCAGTGTAGTTCTCGCTGTACCAGCCGTTGCGCAGCAGCACGTACGGCAGACCCGAGTCGATCAGGTACCGCTCGGTGACCTGGTGCTCGCGGGCGAGCTCGAAGTCGGCGGCCGGACCGCCGAGGACACTGGTGTAGCCGAGGAGCGCGACGCCCGCGGCCTTCGCGGCGTCGATGACGGCCTTGTGCTGCGACACGCGCTGGCCGACCTCGCTGCCGGAGATGAGCAGGACCTTCTCACCGAAGCGAAAGGCGTCGGCCAGTGCGGCCGGGTCGCTGTAGTCGGCGACGCGGACCTCGACGCCGAGCTCGCCGAAGCGGGCGGCCTTGGCCGCGTCGCGCACGACGACGGCGATCTGCTCGACTGGGACCTGGTTGATCAGGCCTTCGACCACGTGCGTGCCGAGCCGGCCGGTAGCCCCGGTGACAACGATCATTTTCATGCTCCTTCAAGACTCGATTGGGTCTACCATTGCACTTACCAAATGAAAGTACAATCAATTCGAAAGTACTGTATCCGAGGTAACATCACGCCATGAACGCCCGTTCCGTCGACGTCACGCCCGAGTTCCAGGTTCTGGCCAAGGGTTGTGTGTCCCGTACCGTCCTCGACCACATCACCGGGCGCTGGGGCACGCTCATCCTGATTGCCCTGCACGAGAACCCGAAGCGATTCAGCGAGATCCGCCGCGCCGTGGACGGCATCAACGAGAAGGCACTCGCCCAGGGCCTGCGCCTGCTCGAACGCGACGGCTTCGTCGACCGCCTCGCCTCCGACGGCTATCCCTCGCGCGTCGAATACCGACTCACCGAGACCGGGAGCCGGATCGCGGGCCGCATGGCCGAACTCATCGGGCACCTCTACGAGGAGATGCCGCACGTGCTCATCGCGCAGTCCGAATACGACGAGCGCCACCCCGGGCCGTCCACCGGCGCCGGGTCCTAAAGCTTCATTGAACCTGTTCGAAAGCCCAGGTCGCGAGCGCGAGTCGGCCTAGACTCGGGCCATGACCGCGCAGGTCCCGGAGACGGGCAGGCTGCGGCCGGGCACGGCTATCCCGCTGTGGGTCCGGCTGCTGCCGCTCGGGGCCTTGGCCCTCGCCACCCTCATCCAGGTCCTCGAGGACGATCCGCTGCACGCCGGCATCGCGATGGCGGTGGTGCCGCTGCTGTCCGCGTTCGTGCTCGGCCCGGGATGGACCGCGGTGATCTCCGTGGTCGCGATGACGCTCATCTCGGCGCCGCTGCCGTTCTCGGAGCGCTTCGACAGCGCGGACCTGCTGGTGCTGGTCGTGGTCTTCATTACGGCCGTGAGCATCTCGTGGATCCGGCAGCGGTTCGAGGCGGGCCTGGTGACGATGCTCAGCGTCTCGGAGGCGGCGCAGCGGGCGGTGCTGCCGGAGCTGCCCGAGCGGGTCGGGGACCTGACCTGCGCGGGGCTGTACCACTCGGCGCAGCGGGGGGCCCGGATCGGCGGGGACCTGTTCGACGTGCGGCCGAGCCCGTTCGGGACGAGGATGATCTTGGGCGACGTGCAGGGGCACGGGCTCGACGCGGTGGGAACGGCGTCGATGCTGCTGTCGGTGTTCCACGAGGCGATCCTCGACGAGCGGGAGCTGGCCGGGATCGCGTTCCGGCTGGAACGGCGGATCTTGGAGGACGCGGCGCACGGGTACGTGCCGGAGCTGTTCGCGTCGGTGCTGCTGGCCGAGTTCGCGGAGGACTCGGATGAGTTGCGGCTGCTCTCGTGCGGGCATCCGTCGCCGCTGCTGCTGCGGGCCGAGCGGGTGGAAGAGGTCGATCTCAAGCCCGCGCCGGTGCTGGGACTGCGCCTGGCGGAGCCGGTGAAGCCGGGGGAAGCGACCGCGGTGGTGTTCGGGGCCGAGGACACGCTGCTGGCCTATTCGGACGGTCTGGTCGAGGCGCGCGACGTGGAGGGGAACTACTATCCGCTGGCGCACCACCTCGACGGCCTGGTGGTGCCCCCGTCGCCGCGCAAGCTCGTCGAGTTCGTGTGGGAGGACGCGGCGCGCTTCGCGACGCGGATGGACGACGACGTGAGCATCCTGGCGATCACGAGGGTCCCCAGGAGCGCCCGAATACGGCGACCGCTGGATTAGCGCGGGCCGAGGCGGGCGAATGTGAACGGAGGGTCCCGGCAATTCGGACATCACTGGGCCTCCAGTTCAACCCTGACACGGAGGTCCGACAGTCTTTTCCCCGCGCTGCCGGCCGCGAATGTGAACGGAGCGTCTGGGCAAATCGGACTTCGATGGGCCCCCAGTACCACCCTGACACATAGCTCCGACATTTCTCGGCGGTGCGGGAGCGATCCCAGGTCAGGGTTTTTCAATCCGTTAGACAAAGGGTGTTCACAATCGTTGGATGCTGTGCGAATATCGAGGTCACTCGATCGCAACCCCCGAAGGAGACACAACGATGTCATCTCCCCGTCCGAGGCGCCGCCGCGCTCTGGCCGCGGCCGGTGCCGCAGGGATGACCGCGGCCCTCGCCGCGGCCTCCCTCCCGCTCATATCCGCGGGCACGGCCGGCGCCCAGGAGCCCGCGGCCAATGCCGTCGCCGTCACCCTCGACCCCTCATACCAGCAGCCCGAATTCGAAGGCTGGGGCACGAGCCTCGTCTGGTTCGCCAACGCCACCGGCGGTTACCCCGATGAGATCCGCGATCAACTGGCCGACATGGTGTTCGGCGAGGACGGCCTCAACCTCAACATCGCCCGCTACAACATCGGCGGCGGCAACGCCCCCAACATCGACAACGAGTACCTCCGCGGCGGGGCCTCGGCCGTCCCCGGCTACTGGGCCGCCCCCGAGGGCACCACCCACGAGGACAAGGACTGGTGGGACCCCGAGAACCCCGAGCACTGGAACTGGGACGCCGACGCGAACCAGCGCTGGTGGATCGACCGGGTCAAGGACGACGTCACCCACTGGGAGGCGTTCTCGAACTCGCCGCCCTACTTCCAGACCGTCTCTGGTTACGTCTCCGGCGGCTTCGACTCCAGCACCGACCAGATCAGGACCGATTCGGTCGACGAGTTCGCGACCTACCTGACCGAGGTCATGGAGCACGTCGAGTCCGAGCACGGCATCGAGTTCGACACCGTCGACCCGCTCAACGAGCCCAACACGGACTACTGGGGCACCCAACTGGGCCCCGACGGCGTGCAGCCGACCGGCGGCCGCCAGGAGGGCGCCCACGCCGGACCCGAGCTCCAGCAGCTGGTGATCAACGCCCTCGCGGACCGGCTCTCCGATTCCGAGCTCGAGGCCGTCATCTCGGCGATGGACGAGACCAACCCGGGCACCTTCACCCGCAATTGGAACGCGTTCACCGAGGAATCTCGGGCCAACGTGGACCAGATGAACGTCCACACCTACGGCACCGGCGGGCGCACCGGCGTCCGTGACCTCGCCAAGGGTAGCGACAAGCCCCTGTGGATGAGCGAGGTCGGCGGCGCCTGGACCTCGGGCCAGGACTACACCTCCATGGAGAACGGCCTGGGCATCGCCACCCGCATCACCGACGACATCCGCGAGCTGGAGCCGTCGGCGTGGGTGCTGTGGCAGCCGGTCGAGGACAAGAACGAGGGCCACAGCTGGGGTTCGATCCAGCTGCCCTTCGACTGCACGGCCGAGGACACCCTCGAGACCTGCCCGATCCAGACCAACACCAAGTACGACACGCTCCGCAACTTCACGCACTACATCGAGCCGGGCGACCACATGATCGGCGTGGACAACACGTCCACTGTGGCCGCGGTCAAGGACTCCGAGGACGCGGCGGTCGCCGTGTACACCAACAACGCCGAGGAATCGACCGACGTGACTTTCGACCTGTCGAAGTTCGGCTCGGTCGACTCCGGCACGACGGTCACCCCCGTGACCACCAGCGCTGACGGCGCGCTGGTCGAGGGCGAGCCTGTGGTCGTGAACGGCACGTCCGCGACCCTGACGGTCCCGGGCAAGTCCGTGACGACCTTCCTGATCGACGGCGTCTCGGGCGTCGCCGAGGACGCGGCGCAGTTCCTGGACGACCACGTGTACCGCTTCGACGGCGTGCAGAGCGGCAAGTCGATCGCCCCGTCCGAGGACGGCACCGGCATCGTGCTGGCGACCGACGACGCCTCCAGCGCCGAGCAGCTGTGGGAGGTCGAGCAGCTCACCGACGGTCAGTCGAACCGCGAGCGGTACTCGATCGTCAACGCCGCCAGGGGAACCCGTCTGGCGGTCGCTGAGGGCCTGGCGGTACTCGAAGGGGCTGAGGACGATCCGTCCGAGGCGGCCCAGTGGTACCTGTCGACCACCGGCGACGGCACGTACGTGCCGGTGAACGTCGGGACCGGCCTGGTCTTGGACGTGTGGGGCGAGGCCACGGCCGACGGTTCGCCGATCCAGACGTACACGCCGACCGCGGCGAGCAATCAGCGCTGGGGCGTGACCGACGAGACGGTGCTGGAAGCGGCGAAGGTCGAGACCTACACCGTGCCGGGCTTCGTGCCCGAGCTGCCCGAGACCGTGCCGGGCGTCTACCGCGACGGCACGCGCGGGGCGCTCCCGGTCGAATGGCAGATGCCGGACGAGTCTACTTGGGACAATGCTAAGACCGTGAATGTGAAGGGCACGGCGACCGACCCGCTCGGGAACACGTTCCGCGCCAAGGCGAAGGTCCGCATCGACACGTTCAGCGAGACCTCCCCGGCCTCGGCGAAGACCTATCCGGGCTTCACGCCGGACCTTCGGGACACGGTGATCGCGGTGGGCAAGCGCGGAACCGAAGCGTTGGTGCCGGTGGTGTGGGAGGAACCGCCCGCGGGCGCGTTCGACGACTACGGCACGGTCACCTTGGACGGCACGGCCACGATGATCGACGGGACGGAACTGCCCGCGACGATCGACATCGAGGTCACCGACCCGATCGAGCTCAACGTCGCCACGCAGGACGGCGTGACGACCTCGGCGACGTTCACCGAGCCGGGGTATTCGACCGATGCTCTGCGCAACGGGAACCTGACCGACAAGGCCTGGTCGAACTGGAAGTCCGGGCCGTTCAACACCGAGGACACGATCACGGTCACGCTTCCGGCCGAGCGGGACGTCACGCGCGTGGTGTCCCACTTCTGGAGCGACGGCGGCCGGAACAGTTACGCCGACACGCTGCAGGTTCAGTACCTGGACGCGAACGGCGAGTGGCAGAACGCGGGCGACGTCGTCGACGTGCCGACCGGTGAAGCGCCGATCATCGACGTCGAGGTGAACGCCACGACCTCGGCGGTCCGCGTCGCGATGACGGCCGGCTCGGGCGACACCGCGGGCTGGATCATCCTGAGCGAGATCGAGGTCTACGCAAAGGCTCCCGCCCAGTAAGACTGAGCAGGGGGCGCAGCCGATGAGGATCGGGGCCCTTACCGCCGTTCGGCGGTAAGGGCCCCGAAGTCGTTTCGGTGGCGGTAGACGTACTCGGTCGGCTCGGAGTTCCGGCGTCCGCCCGGTGAACGCGCTCGCCGCCTGGGCCAGACCCGCGTTATGCCGCGGACGTCCCTGCAGGTGCAACTCGGCATCGCCCCTGGCCCCGGCCTCTATGCGAGGGCGGGCTTCGTCGAAGTGCGCTCGTTCCACTGCCGCACGAAGCCCTGACGCACCGCTAGAACGGCCCGTCTACCCTGCTCACAGCCTATTGCAACAAATGGTTGCGCGAGGTCACTTCAGCGGCTAGACTGATACGCAACCAAACGTTGCGAAAGGTGGCGATCATGGAATTCGGAACGATCGAGCGGGAGATCCGCATCGAGGCCGCACCGGAAGTGGTCTTCGATGTGGTGAGCAGTCCCGAGCATCTGAAGGAGTGGTGGCCCGACGAGGCCGAGTTCCCGCCCGTGCCCGGCGAGAACGGGCGGATCGGGTTCGGGAAGGCGGCCGAGGGCATCACCTGGGAGCAGTTCACCGTGGTCGACGCGATGCCGCCGCGGCATTTCTCGTTCCGGTGGACCCACGCCGAAGGCGAGACGGCCGCCGAGGGCAACTCGTTCCTGGTCGTCTTCGAACTCGAGGCGGCCGGGACCGGGACGGTCCTGCGGATGACCGAGAGCGGCTTCCGCGAGCGCGGCTGGGACGAGGCGAAGGTCGCGGCCAGCTACGCCGACCACGTCACCGGCTGGGACCACTACCTGCCGCGGCTCGCGCCGTACGCGGCGAAGGTCGAGGCCGGTCGATGAGTACCGCGGTCGACGACGACCTCTGGTCGGCGATCGGCGATCCGACCCGCCGCCGGATGCTCGACCTGCTGCTCAGCGAGGGCAGCGGGACGGCGACCAGCCTGAGCGAGCGCCTGCCGGTGACCCGGCAGGCCGTGGCGAAGCACCTCACCGTGCTCGACCGCGTGGGTCTGGTACACGGCGCGACCGCCGGGCGCGAGCGGCACTTCCGCGTCGACGAGGCCCAGCTGGCGCGCGCCGCAGCGCAACTCGCCGATGTCGGGTCCGCTTGGGACTCGCGACTCCAGCGCATCAAGCGCATCGCCGAGACGATCGAGCGCGGCAAGCAAGAACGAGAAACGACGGAAACGAAGCAGTAGAAGGGAACACGGCAATGGTGGACATCCTGCACACCGTCGGCGTCGAGGGATCGACGCCCGAGCGGACGTACGAGGCACTCACCACACTGGACGGACTTCGCGGCTGGTGGACCGAGGAGACGACCGGCGAGACGGACGAGGGCGGCGTGATCGCGTTCCGGTTCGAGCGCGGCGGCTTCGATATGAAGGTCGTCGAGACCGAGCCCGGCAAGCGCGTCCGCTGGGAGGTCGTCGAAGGCCCTCCCGAATGGGTCGGCACCGAGATCCACTGGGGTCTTCGTCAGGAGGGCGACTACACGAAGGTGCTGTTCAAGCACGAGGGGTGGCGCGAGCCGGTGGAGTTCCTGCACCACTGCAGCACCAAATGGGCGACTTACTTGATCAGCCTCAAGCAGCTCCTCGAGACGGGCAAGGGCGCGGCCCACCCGCACGACGTGCGCATCGACGACTGGGACTGACCCTTCGGTGGGCCGCGGCGAGCGCCGCGGCCCACCGGAGTTTTAACTACCCGTGAGTAACCGACCAGTAGCGCTAGTTGAGTAGTTTGCCCCTACTGGATATGATTCGCGATCATGACGTTTATTTACGATGTAACGACCTGGGCCCGGGAGGGAGCGACGGTCGAAGGCCGGCTGACGGATCTCACCGGCGACGGGGTCCGCTTCTCCCGCGGACCCGAGTTCGGACTCCAGTTGCTCATGGACGCCTGGTTCAACGGCTGCGGGGCCTACGCGATCGACAAGAGCGCGGCCCGGGAGTTCGAGGAGTGCTTCGAACTGCTCCTGGGCAAGAAGGTGTGGATCGACCCCGAGGGGTGCCTCCTGGACGAGGCCACCAAGGAACCGGTGCGGCCCAAGGTGAAAGCCGCGGAGCATTTCGCGGACCGGCTCGACGACGACAAAGGCTGCTGGGACGGGTACGACTACCTCGTCTTGAAGCCGAACCGCCAGGAGTTCCTGAACCGGACGTCGGCGATCATCGCGTCCTTCCGGATCCAGGGTGGCGGCGACGGCGAAAGGGCCGAGTTCACCCTCCAGGCCACCGACCCGAAGTACGTCAGCCACCTGGGAGAGAGCGATCATTTCCAAACGGCGTTCACCGGCCGCCTCCCCCGCTGACCCAGGCGCACACTCCGGCTGGCGACCGGTATGGTCCCGCCATGGACGGAACCGGGCACTTGAGAGTGACTCGCGATCGATATGACGCTGTGGCCGACGAGTATGCCCAGCTGTTCAGGGACTCGCTTTCGGATCGACCCCTCGATCGGGCGATGATCACGGCCTTCGCCGAGCTCGTCCAGGCTTCCGGGATGCCGCAGGTGCTCGACATCGGTTGCGGGCCTGGATGTGTGACCGACTTCCTCAGCTCGCTCGGACTGCAGGCCCAAGGGATCGATCTCTCCCCCGCAATGATCGACCTCGCGCGCGGCGCGTATCCGGACCGCACGTTCGCGCTCGGCGACATGACGGCGGTCGAGCTGCCGGACGGCAGCCTCGGCGGCGTCTTCTCACGGTCCTCGATCATTCACACGCCGCCCCGACAGCTTCCCGAGGTGTTCAGGGAGTTCCATCGTCTGCTCGCCCCGGGCGGCCATCTGCTGCTGACGTTCCAGGCGACAGACGACACTTCGCAGCTCGCCTGGCCGTTCGACCATGCGGTCGCGCTCGCCTACCGCCTGTCGGTCGGCCGTGTCGCAGACCTCTTGCGCGAGGCCGGGTTCCAAGAAGTGGCCCACCAGATCACTGCGCCGGAGGAAGATGCGCTCCGGGGCTTCCACTACGGCCACCTCTTGATGCGCAGACCCGCAAGTTAGACGACTCGCCAGTCTCGGCGAACCGGACCGAGGCGGTGGTCATGGCGTCTGCATCGGACTTCGTGCGCCCGGCGACCGTCGTTGTCCGACTCTCGGGTACCCCCCGCCCGAAAACCACGGAAAGATCACTATTCGCCCGTTAGTGTCATGGCATGGCTGGCTTGACGGATGACGAGCGGCGACACCTCCAGGAGACCATCGCGAGGCGACTGGGCGCGCGGTCCGACGCCGTATTGCTGACCGTCGCCTATCTCGACGCTATGGCGCACAACGCCTACGCGCGAACGGTCGGCCCCGGACCAGTCCCCACGAGCCTCACCTCGGAGCGCTCGGAGATCCTCGTCGAGATCTGCCGCCAACTCGAGCGGATGATCGAGGACTTCGAGATCCAGGCGCTGTTTCGCGTCACCGCCACGCAGGCCCGGTCGATGCGCACCGCGCTCCAGGCCGCGCACAGCGACATCGCCGACGAGCTGGACCTGCACTGGTCACTGCGCGGTGCGAAGAACCCGAAGCGCCGGAAGGGCGACTCGTTCACCGGCGAGGTCATCGTCTTCGCGACCGAGGACCGCAGGGACGCCTTCATCAGGTACGCCGAGCGGTCGGGCATCGCGGTCGAGCCGATCCGGGGCGAGGCCGACAAACCATGGCAGGTCATCGTCAGCGACGACCTCCCCCGCGACCGGCTGCCGCAGTGAGCATGTCGACCACCGGGACGGCGGAGGTCCTGATCGTCTTCGCAGGCGGGCCGCCGATCATCGGCGCGCTGGTCCTGTCGTACCTGGGCCGCACGCTCAGTGGCGGGGACCGGATCCCTCGCAAAGGCTGGACCGCACTCGCCGCCGGGGCCCTCCTCGTCGCCTGGCTCGGCCTCTTCCTCTTGCTCGCGACACCCGCGGTCTGGGAGGCCTGGACGGCACCAGGGCCGATCGAGCCGATGCCGGTGTTGCTGACCGCGACCTGGATCATCGCCGCCGTGATGCTCGCCGTCCTGCTCGTGAACAGCAGGGCCGTGTTCCGGTACCTCGACGAGTCCTACCCACCGGGCGCGGGGCCGTGGCCGGTCCGGCTGTGCAGGCGTTTGCCCCGGGGCTGAACGGCGGCCGGTTTGCCGCCACCCGGCGTCGGGTACGTCTCCAGCTATGGCACACGATCACCAAACGGTCGGAAACCGGCCGAAACGGGATCGGATCCCATGACCGGCTGGCGGCCGCCCATGCTGGCCACGCCCACCGAGCGACGGTTCTCCGATCCGGACTGGCTGTTCGAGCGCAAGCTCGACGGGATGCGCGCGCTGGCCGTCCGGGACGGCGGCACGCCGGAACTGTGGTCGCGCAACAAGAACCGCATCGACCGGAGCTTCCCCGAACTCATCGAGGCGCTGGCCGAGTTCGGCGGGCCCCGCTTCGTCGCCGATGGCGAGATCGTCGCCTTCGACGGCCGCCAGACCAGCTTCGCCCGCCTCCAGGGACGCATCCACCTCAGCGACGCCGCGCGCATCGCCGCGTCCGACGTGGTCGCCTACTACTACCTGTTCGACCTGCTGTCCTACGACGGCGACGACCGCACCGAATTGCCGCTACGCGAGCGCAAGCGGATCTTGCGCGACGCCTTCGACTACCACGACCCGCTGCGGTACTCCGCCCACCGCAATGCCGACGGCGAGGCGTTCTACCGGAAGGCGTGCAAGCGCGGTTGGGAGGGGCTGATCGCCAAGCGCGCGGACGCGGAGTATGTGAGTGGACGGTCGACGGACTGGCTCAAGTTCAAGTGCGTGCGGGAGCAGGAGTTCGTGATCGGCGGCTTCACCGATCCGCAGGGCTCGCGCGCGGGCTTCGGCGCGCTGCTGGTCGGGTATTACGAGGGCAAGCGCCTGCGGTATGCGGGCAAGGTCGGTACGGGATACAACGACGCGACGCTGCGCTCGATGCGCGAGCGGCTGGACGGCTTGGCGCAGAATGAGAAGCCGTTCGCGGACGAGGTGCGCGAACGCCACGCGCACTGGATCCGACCGGAACTGGTGGCCCAGGTGGGCTTCACCGAATGGACCTCGGACGGGCGCCTCCGCCACCCGCGTTATCAGGGCGTGCGCACCGACAAGCCGGCGAAGGACGTCGTCAGGGAGAGTGCCTGAGCCGACGTCGAGGTGCCGGGCCGTGACTGCCGCGGCCCGGCCCCTTTCGCCCGGGTTCGAACCGCGGGGCCGGGGAGTGCGCCCCGACCCCGCCGGTCCGGTGCGGGGTCAAGGCGTGTGGATCTGCGGGGCCGCGGTCTCGGCCATGTCCGATCCGATGGCGAAGCTCGGGTGCGGCGGCTGGTTGTAACCGGTGTTCTGCCAGGCGATCGCGACCCGGTACTGCGGGTCGTGCATCAGGGTCGTGACGCGCAGGTCGGTCTCGTGCGAGGTGGCGTAGACGCGCAGCGCCGAGCTGTCGGCGGTGCGCCAGACGACCTCCTCGCGCCAGTCCCCGAAGAGGTCGGCCGAGAGACCCGGAGTGGACTTGGTGCCGTTGTTGGAGGCGACGCCCTCGCCGGTCAGCTGACGGCCGTCCGCGTAGTCCTCGATCGCGGTACCGTCGAGCAGCTCGCGCTCGGCGTCGCCGTCCCACCAGGAGACGAAGTTGATCGAGCTCGGCTTGTCGCCGACGATGTCACCGCCCGAATCGCGCAGGCCATCCTCATTGGCCGACCAGAACTCGGCGCCGGGGTTGTCGGCCGAGACGTCCGCGGCCACGGCGCGGCCGTTGTCGCCGCCGTTCGCCGGGGTGGACCAGATGACGTCGCCGCTCTCGCCCTCGACCAGGCGCATGGACGGCTGGTCGGAGTGCTCGGCGGGCATGAAGACCTCCAGTCCCTCGTTGCCGGGCGCGAAGTCGCTCACGTGGAGCGCGTCGCCGTGGTACATGCGGGTGTTCCACAGTGCACTGCCGTCGTCGTCGATCGCCATCGCTCCGTACACCACCTCCTGGCGGCCGTCGGCGTCGAGGTCGGCAATCGAGAGGCTGTGCGCGCCTTGGCCTTCGTACTGGCTGCCGGCCTCGTCGGAGTCGAACGTCCAGCGCTCGGTGAGGTTCTGGCCGTCGAAGTCGACCGCCCAGATCACCGAGCGGGTGTAGTAGCCGCGGCTGAAGATCATCGACGGGTGCTCACCGTCGAGGTAGGCGGTCCCGGCGAGGAATCGGTCCACGCGGTTGCCGTAGTCGTCGCCCCAGTCGCCGACGTTCCCGCGCGCGGGCCGGTAGTCGATGGTGTCGACGGCAGC
>DATABR010000367.1:0-2705 GCA_036259435.1 Glycomyces sp. | reverse complement strand
CGACGGCCACGGTTCCGGCGATGAGCGACCCGGTGACCAGGGCGGCGAGAGACAAGCGCTTGCCTCGATTTCTAGATACTTGCATGTTTCGATGTCCTTTGCGTTCGGGTCGTGCGTGTGCGGAACGGAACGCGGAATGCGCGGCCGAATGCCGCTCTCGACCGGAACGGATATGCCGGGAAATCCGAACGCCGGTCGAGGCGCCGGGCGGCGCTCCTCCACGGTGGGGACGCTCCTGACCGGAGCGTCCGTCCTCCGCATCCTAACGGAATGTGGACAACGCTTGCAAGGCTCGTGGCGCCCCGAAACCGGCGAACGCGGGCCTCAGTGACCGGTCGCGGCCTCGGCCGGCGCCGGGCCCGTCGGCGCCTCGCTCGGCCGGGGCACGATGATGCGGTGCGGGTTCCCGGCCTCGGCGGGCTCGCGCCTGCGCAGCGCGAAGGTCACCCCGAGCGCGCTGATCCACAGCAGCGAGGCGCCCAGCATGTGCATGCCGACCAGCACCTCGGGCAGGCCCGTGTAGTACTGCACGTACCCGATGAGGCCCTGGAGCAGCTCCACGGCCACCAGCACGTGGGCCGCCCGCCTCGCCGTGTGGGGGGCCTTCACGGCGTGCAGCGTGAACACGAGCGCGACGCTGAGGCCGATCAGCAGCCACACCGCGTCGGCGTGCACCTGGGACATGAGCTCGGGGTCCAGGCCGTTGCGAGGCGTGTCCTCGTCGCCCGCGTGCGGGCCCGAGCCGGTCACGACCACGCCGAGGAGGATCACCGCCGCCGCGGCCGCGATGACCGCCCTGGCCAGGAGCGTCACGGCGCGCGGCACCAGCGGCCGCGGGGGGCCGCCCGGCTCACCCGAGCGCAGATAGAGCGAGAAGGCGAGCACGAGGATCACCATCGAGACCACGAAGTGCAGTCCGACGATCCACGAGTTGAGGCCCGTCCAGACCGAGATCCCGCCGATCACCGCCTGCGACACCGCGAGCAGCACGACCCCCAGGGCGAGCGCGACCAGCGAGGTCCTTCGCGGGGCGCGTTTCCAGGCCGCGAGCAGCGCCGCGACCGCGAGGGCGACCACGACCACGCCCAAGAGTCGGTTGCCGAACTCGATGGCCCCGTGGACGCCCATCTCCGGGGTCGCGATCAGGGACTGCTCGGTGCATTTCGGCCATTCGGCGCATCCGAGGCCCGATTCGGTCAGGCGCACCGCCCCGCCGGTCACGATGATGACCACGTTGGCGATCAGGCTCGCCAGCGCCCACCGGCGCACCGCGCTCGGCTGGTTGAACCACCTCTGCAACAGCTTCACGACATCGAATCTATAGTCGTGGTCCGCCGTCTCCGCGTGCCCGGTGCCAAGATGTGGGCTGCGGCGGCCTCCCGTCCGCTGAGGTTAGGCAAACCTGCGTGCTCGGTCTCACGATGAGCCCTGTCGACATGCCGAAGCGAATTAAGTAACATTTTCCTTGTGGAAATGGTGACGAGGGTCGGCGGCAGCCACTCGACCGACGGGGAGACCCGCCGTCGAGTGTCGCGGCTGCTGCTCGAACGCGGCCACGCCACGGCCGCCGAGCTCGCCCGCGCCCTCGGCATCACCGCCACCGCCATCCGCCGCCATCTCGACGCCATGGAGTCCGAGGGGCAGGTCGAGACGCGCGTCGTCAAGACCCCGCGGCGCGGCCGCCCGGCGAAGCAGTACCAGCTCACGTCGGCCGCCCGCGCGTCCTTCGGCCACACCTACGACGACCTCGCGATGGAGGCGCTCCGCTGGATCCGCCGGTTCGAAGGCGAGGACGCCATCAGCGCCTTCGCCGCCGAGCAGGTCTCGCGCATCGAGGCCCGCTGCCGGGCCGCGCTCGACGCGGCCGACGCCGACGACCCGATGGCCAGGGCCCAGGCCCTCGCGGACGCCCTGTCGGGTGAGGGCTACGCCGCAACGGCGTCGGTCATCGCCTCCGGCGGGCAGCTGTGCCAGCATCATTGCCCTGTGGCGGGAGTGGCGGCCGAGTTTCCGCAGCTGTGCGAGGCGGAGACCCGCGTCATCAGCAAACTGCTGGGCGTCCACGTCCAGCGCCTGGCGACGATCGCCAACGGCGACGGCGTGTGCACCACCCACGTCCCCGGCCGCATGGGCAACCGCGAAGCGGCGAGCGGTCCGGGCGGCGGCGGGGGACGGGAAGGCCCGGTGCCCCTGCCCGCCCCGCGACGGACGAACGCGGATCGACCGGACTAAGCAACCGACACAGGTCAAAGGTGAGACTTGAGATGACCGACACGCAGAAGACCCCGCAGCTGAGCCAGGAAGAGGCCCTGGCCTCACTGGAGCGGTACGAGTACGGCTGGGCCGACTCGGACCTCGCCGGCGCGAACGCGAAACGCGGCCTGACCGAAGAGGTCGTCCGCGACATCTCCTCGCGCAAGAACGAGCCCGAGTGGATGCTGGAACGCCGCCTGAAGGGCCACAAGCTCTTCGGCCGCAAGCCCATGCCGAACTGGGGCGCGGACCTCTCGGGCATCGACTTCGACAACATCAAGTACTACGTCGAGGCCTCCGAGAAGCAGGCCGAGTCCTGGGAAGAGCTGCCCGAGGACATCAAGAAGACCTACGACAAACTGGGCATCCCCGAGGCCGAGCGCCAGCAGCTGGTCTCCGGCGTGGCCGCGCAGTACGAGTCGACGGTGCTCTACCACTCCATCCGCGAGGAC
>DATABR010000366.1:0-7856 GCA_036259435.1 Glycomyces sp. | reverse complement strand
GTCGGCAAGGGACTGCCCGGCTATGCCGACCTCGAGCCGCGCACCCAGGACCTCGACGCCGCCTCAGCACTGTTCACCGAAGTCGGGATGACGGAGCTGACGCTCATCACCGCCGAGGTCGTGCCCGGTATGAGCGCGGCCGCGCAGGTCCTCAAGCAGAACCTCGAAGCGGCGGGCGTGACGCTCCACCTCGACGAGGTCCCGGCGGACACGTACTACGCCGACCTCGCCGCCCTCGGTACCCGCCCGTTCCAGGCCTTCTACTACGCGAACCGGCCCGCCGCGGTCCACCTGGCGGCCACCACGCACGCCCAGGCGCCCTTCAACGTCACCGGCGCCGGCGAGGACCACTGGACCTCGCTGGCCGCGGCGCAGACCCTCGTCGACGACACCGCCCGCGCCGAGGCGTTCAAGGCGATGCAGGCGGAGTTCCACGAGACCGGCGGCGACCTGCTGTGGGCGTTCTCCTACCAGTTGGACGCGGCGCGCGGCGGCATCGAGGGTGTGGTCACCAGCCAGGGCGTCCCCGTCTTCACCGGCGTCGCATGACGCTGCGAACGTGGGCCGCCGTCGCGGTCAGGATCGGCGCGGCGGCCCTGACGCTCCTGGCGGTCTCCTTCGTCCTGTTCGTCGCCGTCGAGGCCCTGCCCGGCGACCCCGCCCAGACGGTGCTGGGGATCGAGGCCTCGGCCGAGCAGCGCGAGCAGTGGCGCCAGGAGTGGGGCCTGGACCGGCCCCTGCCCGAGCGGTACGCCGACTGGCTCTTCGGGATCGCCCAAGGCGACCCGGGGGTCAGCATGATCACTGGGCAGCCGGTCGCCGAGCAGATCGCCGAGCCCCTGCACTACACCACGGTGCTGGTCGCGTTCTCGTTCGCGCTCGCGCTCGTCGTGTCGCTGGCCTGCGGCATCCCCGCGGGCCTGCGGCCGGGCGGGCGCCTCGACCGGCTCCTGTCCGGGTCCGCGGTCCTGATCATCGCCGTCCCGCAGTTCGTCATCGCGGTCCTGCTGACGGCGGTCTTCGCCATCAATCTCGGCTGGCTCCCGGCGGTCTCGCTGGTCCCGCTGGGCCAGACCTGGATCGACCGGCCCGACGTGCTGGTCCTGCCGGTGCTGACCCTCGGGAGCTTCGGCGCGGCCTGGGCCACCCGCATGGTCCGCGCCGCGGTCACCGACGCCGACGGCCCCAATGTGGAGGCCGCCCGGCTCGCGGGACTGTCCGCCGGGCGGGTCCTGCGCCGCCACCTGCTGCCGCGGACCGTGCCGACCCTGGCGCAGGCCTTCGCGTGGCTGCTCGGCGGGCTGTTCGCGGCGACGACCGTCGTCGAGCGGGTCTTCAACTACCCCGGCCTGTCCTCGATGCTGCTGTCGGCCATCCGCAACCACGACTTCCCGATGCTGGAGGCGATCGGCCTGGTGCTCAGCCTCATCGTGATCGCCGCGCTGCTCATCGCCGACCTGCTCGGGTACCTGTTCAACCCCCGGGCCCGGACCGCGCCGTGAACGCCGCCAAGCGCGCCGCCCGGGCCGCCCTCTACGCACCGGTCCTCGCCGTCCTCGCCCTGGCCCTGGCCGGACCGGAGGCCGTTCGACGGCCGACCGACATCCTCGCCTCCCCGTTCGCGCCCCGCGGAGGGGACCTCCCGCTCGGATCCGACCACATGGGACGCGACGTGTGGGCGATGCTCCTGTCCGGCGGCCGCGAACTGGTCCTCATACCGGTCGTCGCCGTCGCCCTGACCGTCGTGATCGGCACCGCCGCCGGTATGTCCGCCGGCTACCGCGGCGGCGTCCTCGACGCGGTGATCTCGCGGATCGACACCGTGGCACTGTCGATCCCGGTCGTGCTGCTCATGCTGCTGCTGCTGCACAACCGCGGCTACTCGGCCGGGACCATGATCGTGATCATCCTGTTCGCCAGCATCCCGTTCGTCTCGCGCCTGGCGCGGGCCGCGACCATCCAGATCGCCCGCAGCGACTACGTCGAGCAGGCGACCGCGACCGGCTCGGGGCCGGGGCGGACCATGACCGTCGAGATCGCGCCGGGCGTCCTCGCCCCCGTGCTCGCCGACGCGGGCACCCGCCTGAGCGTCGCGGTCGGGCTCACCGCCACCGCCGGATTCCTCGGCTTCACCGACAGCGCCCCGAACTGGGGCCGCATGATCAACGACAACATCGCCGGGATCTCCCTGAACCCGTGGGCGACGCTGGCGCCGTCGCTGCTGCTGGTCGTCCTCGCCGTCGGAGCGAACTACCTGATCGACGACCTCACCCGGAGGTTCATCACATGATCGACGTCAGCGAACTGACCATCGCAGCCGGCACCGAGGCGGTGCTCGAGCGGACGAGCCTGCGCATCGAATCGGGCGAGCGCATCGCACTCGTCGGCCGCTCCGGCGCGGGCAAGACCACACTCGCGCTGGCGCTGCTCGGCCACGTCCGGTCCGGGATGCACCACGTCTCGGGTCATGTCGAATGCGGCGGGCTGCGCCCGCTGTCGATGGGTCCGAAGCAGCTGCGGGCCTTCCGCCGGGAGGTGACCGCGTACCTGCCGCAGGACCCGGCGACCGCCCTGACCGCGACGATGCGGATCCGCGACCAGCTGACCGAGCTGTCCGGCCCGCGCACCACCGAGCAGCTCCTGCACCGCCTCACCGAAGTCGGCCTGCCGGGCGACCCGGCACTGCTCAAGCGGTTCCCGCACCAGCTCTCCGGCGGGCAGCGGCAACGGCTCGCGCTCGCGAGGGCGATCGCGGCCGACCCCGACGTCCTGGTGCTCGACGAGCCGACCACCGGACTGGACACCGTCACCCGCGCGCTCATCGTCGAACTGATCGACGAGGTGGTGCGGCGGCGGGAGCTGACCTCGGTGATCGTCACCCACGACCGCGAAGTCTGCGAGCAGCTGGCCGACCGGACCGTGAGCCTGGCCGCGGGCCGCGTCGAATCCGACGGCGCCGCCGCGGCCCCGCCGATCCCCCGTCCGCGGCGGCCCGCGGCATCCGAGACCGTCCCCGACGACCGCCCGGTCCTGGAGGCGCGCGGGATCACCGCGTTCCACGGGTACGGCATCGACCGCTACCCGGTGGTCCTCGACGTGAGCCTCGAACTGCGCCGCTCCGAGAGCATCGGCCTCGTCGGCTCCTCCGGCAGCGGGAAGACCACCCTCGCGCGCAGTCTCTCGGGCCGCCATCCGGCCTGCTCGGGCGAGCTGCTCGTCGACGGCCGCTCGGTCGGTCTCGGCGCCGGGCCGATCCGGTCGGTGCAGCTCATACCGCAGGACGCCACCGCGTCGCTGAACCCGCGCCGCTCGGTCGGCGCGACCGTCGCGGCCCCGCTGCGCCTGCTGCGGGGCCTGCGCGGCAAGGCAGTGGGCGCCGAGGTCGCCCGGCTGCTGGACTCGGTCGGCCTCCCCAAGTCGATCGAGCACCACAGACCCGGCCAGCTGTCGGGCGGCCAGTGCCGCCGGGTCGCCATCGCGCGGGCCCTGGCGTGCGCGCCGCAGGTGCTGCTGTGCGACGAGATCACCTCCGACCTGGACCCCCAGACGCAGAAGTCCGTCATGGACCTGCTCGTCGGCATCCGCGCCGAGTTCGGCACCGCGGTGCTCATGGTGACCCACGACCTCGAGCTCATCGCCCGCTACACCGACCGCCTCCTGATCCTCCAGGAGGGACGCATCAGGCACGCCGGGCCCACCGCCGAGGTCATGGCCGCGCCGAGCGATCCGTGGACGGGCTACCCGAGCGCCGCCGGATGATCAATCTTGACTGTTCGCGAGTCCCGCGCCGCGCCATGATGAAATCCCCCTCCAGATTGCGAGGCGAAAAGCCATGCCGCAGACCGCAGCACAGCAGTCGGCCGTCCCGGCCGAGAAGCTCCTGAACTCGGCGACCGCAGGGTTCATCGTCCACCGCTCGGGCCAAGTCAGATACGAGTTCCGCAGGGAGGCCACCGATTTCGCCCGGGAGCTGGTCGCCTTCATCAACCCCGCCCACGCCGGGGCGGTCTCGGTGATGCTATTCGAGGAGGTCTTCGGCGACGCCGACCGGCTCCACTGGATCCTCCACATGCGCCGCCCCGACGACTACGGGCGCCTGCTCGACATGGTCGACCACGACCAGAAGTGGCGCGAGATCGCCGACATGGACCGGCTGCCGTCCAAGGGCGGCGGCGGCTGGGAGCGCATGTTCGTCGAGCAGGGCATCCAGGAGACCGTCATGTGCCCCCAGCACGGCCTGGGCCACGGCGAACCCGACGAGGAGGCCTTCCAGCCCCCGGCCCGCCACCAGACGGTCCTGCCCTACGAGAGCCTCCTGCACACCGCGAACGCGCCGGTGGTCCTGCACCGCACCCTCCAGGCCGCGTACGCGCTGCGCGAGGAGGCGCGCCTGTTCTGCTACGAGTGGGCCGCGAAGGTCACCGAGCTGTTGAAGGGAGAGGCCACCGCGTTCCTCTACGAGGAGATGTGGGGACGCCAGGACCGGCTCCACCTGCTGATCCACGCCCGCGACCTGGAGACCCTCGACCGGGCCCGTGCGCTCGAACGCGAATCGGACCAGATGCGGGACCTCTTGGCGCGCGAGTGGATCCCGAAGTTCAAGGGCGGCGGCACCTGGGAGGGCCTGGTCCTCGACGGCTCGATCACCGAGACGGTGCTGCGCCCCGTGGCGCCGCCCGAAGGCCGCTGAGCGAACCGGACGATACGATCCAGATATGACACGAATGGTAGCGATGCTGCGCAGCGTCAACGTCGGCGGGCGCAACAAACTTCCGATGGCCGAATTCAGGGACCTGCTCGGCGAACTCGGCTTCGAGCGCGTCGAGACCTACATCCAGTCCGGCAACGCGGTGTTCGCCACCGAGCAGACCGAGCAGCGGGCCGCCGAGGCGATCCGCGCCGCGCTGGCCGACCGCTTCGGCATCGAGACGCCGGTCCTGATCCGCTCGGCGACCGAACTGCGGGAGGTCCTGGCCGCCGACCCGTTCGCCGACCGCGGACTCGACCCCTCCCAGGTCATCGTAAGCTTCCTCGCGGACCCGCCGCCGCAGCCGCTGGAGGTGCCCGACGGCCAGCCTGAGGAGGCGCATACGATCGGCCGCGAGGTGTGGGTCCACTACCCGACGGGCCTGGGCAAATCCAAACTGGACCGCACCCCGTTCTGGAAGCCCCTCGGCAAAGCACCCGTGACCGCCCGCAACCTGCGCAGCGTCCAGAAACTCACCGAGATGACCGAAGCCTGACCGCGCACCCGAAACGGGCCGGCCCCACGCCTCGGCACTGACCGTCGAATCACGGTCCGGTGGGGGCCGCCCGTGGGTGGGCCGGGCTCATGCCGTCGACCGGATGATGAGGGCGTGGTCGGCGACCTGCATGACGGGGTCCTGGGATACGCCGGCGCAACGCGCGAGGAGCAGTTCGACGGCGCGCGAGGCGACCCAGGCGACTCCTGAGTCGATGATCGTCAATGGCGGCGTCGAGAACTCCGAATCCTCGACGTCATCGAAGCCGATCACCGCGACGTCGTCGGGGACGACGAGTCCTCGCGCTTGGTGAACCGGCAACGGCGCTTGAGCGCCCTGCCCGTCGATGACCGTCCCGAACCGAGCCGCAGTAACCGGACACTGATAACCCAATGGAGGATTGCGTGAGTGCTTCAGAAACGGCCGACGCCTCGATTGCCACTCCTGCGCGCGAGCTCACTGGCCTGATCACGCCTCATGAGATCCGGCGGGCCTATCGAACCATCGGACCTCACGTGCGTCGCACACCCGTCATCGAGGTCGATCCGAGGGACTTCGCCCTCCCCGGCGAGGGTGCCGCGCCGGCTCGGTTGTGGCTCAAACTCGAACAGCTGCAACGAGGCGGCTCCTTCAAGACCCGCGGCGCCTTCGCCAATATCCTGCTCCGCGACGTACCTGAAGCAGGCGTGGTCGCGGCCTCGGGCGGCAATCACGGCGTCGCGGTCGCCTATGCCGCGAACGAACTCGGCGTGCCCGCCCGGATCTACGTGCCGACCATCTCCGCGCCCGCGAAGATCGAGCGCATCCGCTCACTCGGGGCGCACCTGATCGTCGGCGGCGAACGCTACGCCGACGCCCTCGCGGCCTCCCAAACCTGGGTCGCGAATTCCGGGGCGATGCCGATCCACGCCTTCGACCAGCGCGAGACCCTGCTCGGATCGGGCAGCGTCGGTCTCGAACTGGCCGAGCAGGTTCCGGATGCGGACACGGTGCTGGTGCCGGTGGGAGGCGGCGGGTTGATCGGCGGCATCGCTGCCGCGCTCGCGGGCGCCGTGCGAGTCGTCGGCGTCGAGCCTGTCGGCGCGCCCACGCTCACCACTGCCAGGTCCCACGGGGCGCCGGCCGACGCCCCCACCGGCAGCATCGCCGCCGATGCACTGGCGCCCAAGCGCATCGGCGATCTCGTCTTTCCAATCACCGAGGCGCGCGTCAGCGATGTCGCGCTGGTCGAGGATGAGGCCATCCGAGCGGCGCAGGACGTTCTCTGGCGGGCCATGAGGCTGGTGGTGGAACCGGCTGGGGCCGTGGGGATCGCTGCGCTGGTCGCCGGTGCCTACACGCCCGCCCCAGGTGAACGCGTCACAGTGGTCATCAGCGGGGCCAACGCCGCACCGACCACCACGCCCGCCCCGCGGCCGTAACCGGGATGCGGATCTGCGCGATCGCGACGGTCAGTGCCTGGTAGACCATGCCGTGCCCGCGACCGAAGCCGGGCTCCAGCGACAGGTGCGGGAGCGAGTCGACCTGGCCTACATGCGACAACAATGCATCGGACAGCTCGAACAGGCCGTCAGCGCGGGAGGTCATGCACTGGTATAGGTCCGACCGGAACCGGTTCAACCTCGCCAGCTCGCTCCAGCGGTCACTTCGGCTGATTTCGCTAGTATGAGTTTGCCCCGAATTTGTGAGTGTGGTGGACCCAGTTTGGGTGCGGACGTAGCGCTCAGGTTTGAACTTGTTTTGGCCCCGCCAAACGGGTCCTCACTGGGGGCCTGAGTGGTTCCAGATGTCGCCGTGAGGGAGCTCTTCGACGACCGAGACGCCCTTCCCGCTCGCATTCACCAGCTTCACGATTTTTCGGACGCTGGTCTTGCCTGTGCTCACCGACCAGGAACGAAAACGCCGTTTCGCCTTCGAGTTGGCAGTGGGATTCCTGGTGCGTCGGATCGGCCGATACAGACCGTAGTTGTCGTATTCGAAGCCTTCCCTGGTCGCGATGGCGATCATGGTGGTTCGATCTGCGCTGGTGTGGTCATGTTAGATGATGATGCCTTCGATGTCTTCCCACTTCACGAACACCCGGCCGCATCCGAGAGCGGGGCGCAGCGTTATGCCTTCCTCATCGGTCTTGATCGCAGGGATACGCAGAATGACCTGAAGGTTCAAGACGATTGCGGAGATGCCGAGGAACCAGCCTATGAATGATACGACCCCGAGTTTGTCGGAGTCTCGGACGACGATGTTGAGGAAGGTCGCCAAGAACAGCACCGAGACTATGTTTGGATACCAGCCAGGGTTGAAGTGGACGCGTCCGTAGCGCGGGATCTGTTCAGCAGTCATGGAGGCTGTCCTGCTCGGCGGTGCGGGGCATGTGGTGATCCTAGCCAGGGCTCCCGGTTCGAAGGGACGGCTGCAGTATCAGCCGCTCCGTCGGCCCCGATGAGGATGCCACGAACAGATTCGGAGATGTTCTGGCCCCACTTTGCTCCGGTTTTGAAGAGCGGGTTCGAGCCTGTTCTGGCCCCGCCCGGGCCCGGTGCACTCGCCGGTCGGGTCGCCTCTATCGAGAGTACCGCGACCAGTGTCGTAAAGAATCTCCCAAAATATGTGATA
>DATABR010000365.1:0-5330 GCA_036259435.1 Glycomyces sp. | reverse complement strand
GCCCGCCGCGGCCAAACCCGGCCGCACGATCGTCGTCGTGGTCTCGGCCTATCCGCTGGCGATCGGCGACATCGCGGCCGACCCGAACGTCGCCGCGATCCTGTACACCTCGCACGCCGGTCAGGCCGCCGGGACCGCGATCGCCGAGGCGCTCGTGGGCGACTATGCCCCGGCCGGGCGGCTCACCTCGACGTGGCTCGCGGACATCTCGTCGTTGCCGAAGCCCGGCCCGAAAACCGAGGAGTACCGGGTCAACGAGGTCGACATGCTCGAATACGACGTGATCGCTGCGGGCTTGACCTACCGCTACTCGAAGGCCGAACCGGTCTTCCCGTTCGGGCACGGCCTGACCTATGCCGAATTCGAATACGGCAACCTCGAAACACCGTCTGAAGTGGACTCGACCGTCCCCTTCGCCGTGTCATTCGACCTGACCAACAAGGGCGACCGCACCTCCGACGAAGTGGCAATGGTCTTCGCGAGCATCGCAGCATCGGCCTACGGCGACCGGACCCCAAAGCTCCAGCTCGCGGGCTTCGAGCGCGTGAAGAACATTGCGCCGGGCGAGACCCGCCGCGTCGCCATCACTGTCGACCCGCAAGACCTGTTCGTGTGGGACGTGGTGCAAGGCAAGCGGATCGTGGAAACGGGCGATTACCTGTTCGGTGTCGGCGCCGACAGTGAAGGCCCGGAGGCGTTGGTGCGCATTCAAGGCGAGACGATCGCTCCGCTCGATCTTTCGGCGACTGCGAACGTCTGGGAAAAGGCCACGATCGCCGAAGGGGTCACCTACTGGGAGGTCGCGAAGCTGCACACCCTCAAGCGCGAGGGCGGCTACCACTCGACCGGCTCGCGCCGCCCCGGCGCGTACATCGGCTTCACGAACGTCGTCCTCGACGGCGCGACCGCGATCGAACTGCGCACGGCTACAACGGGAGCCGACTGGGCCGACCTGGCCGACCCGGCCATCGAGGTCCGCGCTGCGGCCCCGGACGGCCCGCTGCTGGGAACGATCGAAGTCCCCAAGACCGGCAACCTCCAGGCCTTCACTGAAGTGAGCACCCCCCTCGAAGGCGCCACCGGAACCGAGAACCTCTATCTGGTCTTCCGCGCGGGAGGCGTCTACATCGACACGATCCGCCTCGCCCGATAAGTCATCCACGGGCCTGCCGCACTCGGGCGCATCGCTGCACTCACGCGACGCGGGCAAGCGCGCGGCAGGCCCGTAGCCTTTCCTCACGTCGGCGATCATCTGCGCGACTCGCTCGCGCAGAGGCGTCATTCGGAAGAGACACTCGGCGCACTGCCGCTCAATGTCGCAGCGGGGCGGGCGGGCACCGACGCTCGACCGCCCTGCTCGAGAACCGGAAGTATGTGGCAGCGCCCGGAGATCACTGACCATCGGTCCCGGACGGGTTCCTCGACCGATCACTCGGGGCGGGACCTCGCAGACGGCCGAGGCTCTCTAAAGTAGTGGCAGCCCTCGATTCCTGTCGCCCAAAGGATGCAGCATGTCCGATTCGTACAGCGCCCCGCCTTCGAACGGCCTTGTCGGCGCCATTCTCGCCACCCTCTTCTGTTGCGTGCCATTCGGTATCGTCGCCATTGTCAAGGCCGCCCAGGTGAACAGCCTCTGGGCCGCCGGGCAGCGCGCCGCCGCCGAGCAGGCCGCCGACGCGGCCCGGAATTGGACGCTCGCCAGCATCATCACGGGGCTGGCCGTGGGCGCCGTCTACTTCTTCGTCGCCCTCAACGGCTGATGGCCGACCGGACCCCGAACCCGCCCGGCGCGGCTCCGTCCAACCACCTCGCTCTGGCCTTGGTATCGCTGCTGCTGTGCACCGTTCTCGGCACGGTCGCGCTCGTCTACGCCGCCCAGGTCGCCGCCGAATGGCGGATGGGGAACACCTGGATCGCCGAGGAGTACTCGCGGAAAGCGCGCGGATGGGCAGTCTGGGGGATCGCGCTCGGTCTGGTGGTGGTGGGCATCGTCGGGCTCGTCATCTTGGCCGAGCTATGAGCGTCGCGGACCCGCGATGAACCGCTTCCGAATCCGCAACTCCCGGCGCTTCGCCTGGGTCGGTCCGCCCGCGGTCGCAATCTCGGCCGCGGGTGTTATCGCCTATGTGGCCCAAGTGGATCCGAGCCAGGCCGGAAGCTACCCGACCTGCCCGTTCCTGGCGATCACCGGCTGGCACTGCCCCGGATGCGGGTCCCTGCGCATGATCCACGCCCTCGCCCACGGCGACTTGCTCGACGCCTTGAGCATGAACCTGTTCGCGGTCGCGATGCTCCCGCTCCTGGCGTTCTGGTTCCTGCGCTGGACCGCCGAGTCATGGGGCCTGCGGGAACGAAGTCGGACCCTGGCCCACCCCGCCTGGGTGTGGACACTGCTGGTCACGGTGTGCGCCTATTGGATCGCCAGAAACTCGCCGCCGACGGCGTTCCTCGCCCCCGGCGGCTGGTGACCCGCGGCAGTGTCGTGACGTCGACGGCCCCGCGCCCGGATCAGTCGTGCTGCTCGGTCGCCACCAGAGCGCCGTCGGCGGTGTGGAAGACCACGAACGAGCCCTTCTCCAAGGGGCCCACGGGCACCGGCGTGCCGAGCCGCCCGCTCGCATACGCCACGAGCTCGTCGATCGTCTCCCCGTGCCCGCACACCACCGCGGGCTTCCCGGAAGCCACGATCTCGTCGAGCCGGGCCGTCGCGTCCGCCGGCTTCGACGTCCCCGGGGTGAACTCGGGCAGGCCCATCACGGCCACCCCTTCGGCCGCGCAGTACGGCAGCAGCGTCTCCAGGCAGCGCGCGCTCGAAGCGCTGAAAGCCTGCCCGGTCGGATACGCCGAAAGCAGCACCTCCAACTGCTGGGCGCGCTCGCGGCCCCGCTGGTTCAACGGCCGCAGCTCGTCCTGGTCGAACCAGTCTGCTTTAGACAGTGCGATGGCGTGCCGGATGAAGATCAGCGGCACGGTCTCGCGGGCCGCCACGCGTGTGAAGTCCTCCAGCACCGGCTGGTCCCGCTCATAGGTCAGCCGGTCCCGGGCCGCCGCCAAGGGGACCCATTCCAGCTCGTCGACCTCGCGGGGGTCGATCGCCTCGCCCACGGCCTCGGCCGCGGCGGGCGTCGCGCACCAGTAGTCGACCCGCTTGAGCTTGCCCTCCTTGTCGTAGAAGGAGGGCGCGAGCGGGCGGCCGAGCACCGGCCGGATCCCGGTCTCCTCGAAGACCTCCCGCTGGGCCGCCGCGAGCAGGTGCTCGCCGCGCTTCAACTTGCCCTTCGGAAAGGTCCAGTCGCCGTACTTGGGCCGGTGGATGAGGGCCAGCTCGGGGCCCTCCTCGCCCGCGCGCCACAGCACGGCGCCGGCGGCGAATATCTCGGGATGCGTCAACGGTGCTCCTGCATGAGTTGTTCCTGGAGGTCGCCCCCGCCCCGCTGGCGGGTCCACAGGCCCAAGGGGTTCAGTCTCCAAGTGCGGATGTCGTCGTCCATGCCGCGGTCGAGCAGCGAGGTCAGCTGCGCGCGGTGCGCGTCGCCCTGGACTCGCACCAGCACCTCCACCCTGCGGTCGAGGTTGCGGTGCATCAGGTCGGCGCTGCCCAACCATACTTCCGGATCGCCGCCGTTCTCGAACACGTACACCCGGGAGTGTTCCAGGAAGCGGCCCAGCACGCTGCGCACGCGGATGTGCTCGGACAACCCGGGCACGCCCGGACGCAGCGCGCAAATCCCGCGGATGAACAGGTCGACCGGCACGCCGGCCCGGGAAGCGCGGTACAGCGCGTCGATGACGCCCTCGTCGGTGAGCGAATTGCACTTGAACCGCAGCCGCGCGGGCAGGCCCCGGCGGTGGTTCTCGATCTCGCGGTCGATCCGCTCGATCAGGCCGGGCCGCAGCGAGTGCGGGGCGACCAGCAGCCGGTGGAAGTCCTCGTCGCGGGAGAACCCGGTGAGGTGGTTGAAGATGGCGTTGACGTCCTCGCCGACCTCGGGGTCGGTCGTCAGGATCCCCACGTCCTCGTACAGCCGCGCGGTGGTCGGGTGGTAGTTGCCGGTGCCGACGTGGCTGTAGCGCAGCAGGGTCCCATCGGCCTCCTGGCGCACCACGAGCGCGAGCTTGCAGTGGGTCTTCAGGCCCACGATCCCGTACATGACGTGGCATCCGGCCTGCTCGAGCTTCTGGGCCCAGTCGATGTTGGCCTGCTCGTCGAATCGCGCCTTGATCTCCACGACCACTACGACCTGCTTCCCGGCGTCGGCGGCGCTGATGAGCGCGTCGACGATGGGGGACTTGCCGCTGGTGCGGTAGAGGGTCTGCTTGATCGCCAGGACCCTCGGGTCGGCGGCGGCCTCCTCGATGAGCCGCTCGACCGAGGCGGTGAACGAGTCGTAGGGGTGGTGGACCAGCACGTCGCGTTCGCGCATCACCGCGAACAGGTCGGCGTCGGGCGGCAGCACCTTCTCGGAGGGGCGGAACCGCGGGTATTTCAGCTCGGTCCGGTCGAGGTCGGCGATCGCGTCGAGCCCGGCGAGGTCGAGCGGGCCGGGCAGCTTGTAGACGACCTCCTCGTCCACGCCGAGTTCGGCGATGAGCCGGTCGAGCACGCGCGGGTCGATGGTGTCCTCCACTTCGAGGCGCACCACGGGCCCGAAGCGGCGGCGCAGCAGCTCGCGCTCGAGGGTCTGGAGGAGGTTCTCGGTGATGTCCTCGTCGATCTCGAGATCCTGGTTGCGGGTGACGCGAAAGGTGTGGTGCGCGAGCACGTCCATGCCGGGGAAGAGCTGGTCGATGTGAGCGGCGATGACGTCTTCGAGCGGGGTGAAGCGCCCGGGGGCGACGGCCATGAAGCGCGACAGGAGTGGCGGGACCTTGACGCGGGCGAAGCGGTTGGCGCCGTTGCGGGGGTCGGCGACCAGTACGGCGAGGTTGAGGGACTTGCCGGAGATGTAGGGGAAGGGGTGCGCGGGGTCGACGACGAGGGGCGTGAGCACGGGGTAGATGCGGGTGCGGAACAACTCGTGCATGCGGGCCCGCTCGGCGTCCTCGAGCTCGGCCCACCGCACGATCGCGATGTCCTCTTCGGCCAGGAGCGGGGCGATCTCGTCGCGGAAGTACTCGGCCTGCTCGAGGCTCAGCTGGTGGGCGAGGCGGGCGATGCGCCCGAGGACGGCGTTGGGGGAGCGGCCCGAGGAGGTGCGCACGGGCAGGCCGGTGGCGAGGCGGCGCATGAGCCCGGCCACGCGCACCATGAAGAACTCGTCGAGATTGCTGGCGAAGATCGCCAGGAACCGGGCCCGCTCGAGGAGGGGCAGGTCGGGATCCTCGGCGAG
>DATABR010000364.1:0-4371 GCA_036259435.1 Glycomyces sp. | reverse complement strand
GCCGCTGGAAGGTCGGGGCCGGCAGCTGCGACAGGGTTTCGGCGATGGCGCTGTCGCGCAGGAAGGGGGCGATGTCTGCAGTGAGTGCTGGTGCAATACCGGGCACTAGTGGCCTCCTCGTGTGAGGGGTCGGGCCGAGTCGAGAGATCGGGTCCCGCAGGGACTGACCCGCCTGAGTCTAGAAATCAGAAGGCCTGTCGTCGCGGATTTGCGACCGGCGTGTCGCGCTCGGTGACGGCTTTGTGTCGGGCGGTGTCGGCGCTCGCCCGGCGCACCGACGTACCCTTCATCGCGGGGGCGGAATCCCACCATTACCTCCCCAAGTATCTGGAGATCCGCGTTCGCGGACCGGTTCTGTCTCAATAGTGATCGAGGAATGACGGAGGGTGTCGCACAAGCTGTGCGATCTTCCGGCCCCCCGGAAGGAGCAGGGTGAACAGGCTGACGCTTTTGACTACAAGGGATTGCCATCTGTGCGGCGTCGCGCGCGCTGATCTCGACCGGGTGGCGCGCGCGGCCGGCGTGGCGTGGACCGAGATCGACGTCGCCGGTGACGCCGCGTTGGCGCGCGAATACGGTGACCGCCTGCCCGTGGTGCTCCTCGACGGCCGCGAGCACAGCTACTGGGACGTGGATGTGCCGCGCCTCGAACGCGACCTCGCCGGCGCGGCGTAGACGCGTCCGACGCGACGCGCCGAAAAAATCCCAGTTACCGGGCATCTCACACTTAATCGGGCAAACTTGGTCTCAACGGCGGCTCGCCGGGAATCACCGGAGTTCGGTACAGCTGGGGTTATCCCCAGCGTTACGGGGGTGTACCGCACCGGTCCCGCGAGCCGCCGAGCTTCGTTCCGCCCCCTTGGCGCCGCCTGTGCGATCCGCCTTTCCGCCTTGCGAGCGGACAAATGGACTCGGATACCGCCTCTCCCGAATTCCCGGGACAGGGCCTAAGCTGAGTGGCGCGCCGGACGAACCACGGCGCGGCACCAGCGGACCTGGAGTTCCACCATTGACGACCACCGGCGAAGGCACTGAACGGACGGCCCCTGTCGTCGTCCCCCCCGCGACGGCCGCCGACCTCCCGGCTGCCACGGTCAGGCGCCTGCCCGAGTACCTGCGCGCGCTCGGCGCCCTCTCGGAGACCGGCGTCGAGACCGTCTCCTCCGAAACCCTGGCCGCCGCCACCGGCGTCAACTCCGCGATGCTCCGCAAGGACCTCTCCCAACTCGGGGCCTCCGGAATGCGCGGCGTCGGCTACAACGTGGGCACCCTCGCCGCCTATATCGCCGGTGTGCTCGGACTCACCAAGGACTCCCGCGTGGCCATCATCGGGCTCGGCCACCTGGGGCAGGCCCTCGCCAGGTACCCCGGATTCTCCGAACGCGGCTTCGACATCGTTGGCCTCTTCGACGCCGACCCGGGCATCATTGGGAAGGATCTGGACGGGATCCCGGTGCGCGACGTCGCGCTCCTCGCTCGCGCGATACGTGACGAAGGCATCAACATAGGGGTCATCGCCACACCAGGCGCGGCCGCCCAACACGTGGCCGACCTCCTCGTAGATGCTGGTGTCACAAGCATTCTCAACTTCGCGCCGTGCGTACTCGCCGTGCCGCAGGGCGTGGCGGTCCGCAAGGTCGACTTGGCCGTCGAACTGCAGATCCTTTCCTTCCACGAACACCACAAGACGCTCGGCCAGGCGCCCCGGACGCAAGCGGTCAACGTCAAGAGACGGGAACGGTGAAGTGAACCTCCTGGTAGTCGGCATCTCGCATCGCAGTGCCGCGGTCGAGACCCTGGAACGGCTCGCGGTCGGCCCCGAGGCCGCCGCCGACCTCGCGCGCTCGCTGCTGAGCGGCGGCGAGGTCCGCGAGGCCGTCGTGCTCTCGACTTGCAACCGAGTCGAGGTCTACGCCACTGCCGCGACCTTCCACGGGGGTCTGTCCGCGATCGTCGACGAGCTCCACCGCGTGTGGGGGCTCTCCGAGAACGAAGCGGCCCTCGACTTCGCCTCCTGCGGGTACGTGCGCCACGGCGCCGACGCCGTCGCCCACGCCTTCCGCGTCGCCGCCGGGCTCGATTCGCTCGTCGCGGGTGAGCCGCAGATCCTCGGCCAGCTCCGTGAGGCCTACGAGACCGCGCGCGAGGCCGATCAGGTGGGCCGCCACCTGCACGAACTGTTCCAGCAGGCGCTGCGCGTGGGCAAGCGGGTCCACACCGAGACCGATGTGGACGCCGCCGCGCCTTCGGTCGTCACCGCCGCCCTCGACCTCGCCGAGCGCGAACTGGGCCACGTCGGCGGGCTCGCCGGGGCCCGTGCCGCCGTCGTGGGCGCCGGTTCCATGGGCGCCCTCGCCACCGCGACCCTCGCCCGCGCGGGCGTCCCCAGTTTGACTGTCGCCAACCGCGACAGGGACAAGGCCGAGCGCCTCGCCGCCGAATGGGGCGCGAAGGCCGCCGACTACGACGACCTCGCCGCGATCGCGGGCGACGTCGACCTGCTCGTGTGCGCGACCGCCTCGCCCGAGCCGGTGCTGCGCGCCGCCGACCTCGCGGGCCGCCTCGGCCCGCTCGTGGTCTGCGACCTGGCCCTGCCCAAGGACGTCGCCGAGGACGTGGCGCACCTTGCGGGCGTGCACGTGGTCGACATCGCCGAGATGCAGCGCGACGCTGCCAACGGCGGTGCCGCCGGCACCGCCTCCGAGGCCCTCGCCGAGGTCGAGGCGCTGCTCGCCGAGGAGATCGCGGCCTACAACGAGAGCCTGCGTGCCGCCGCGGTCACCCCCACGGTGGCCGCTCTGCGCACCGCCGCGGCCGACATCGTCGAGGCCGCGCTGGCCCGCGTCGCCCGCCGCGGCGACTTCACCGACGACCAGCGCGCCGAGGTCGCCCGCACCGTTCACCGAGTGGTCCAGAGGCTCCTCCACGAGCCCACCGTGCGCGTGCGCGAACTCGCCGGTCAGCCCGGCGCGCCCGATTACGCCCGGGCGCTGCGCGACCTGTTCGCGCTCGACGCGTCGGGCGCGGCCGAAGGCCACGACCTCGCCGAAGCACTCAAGATCAATCCCGCCACGGTCGATCCCGACCGCGGCGACGCCCTCCGCACCGCCCCGCAGCCGCCCGGAGCGCCATCGCCGCGCCGGGCCTTAGGAAGGGAATCAACCTGTGATCCGAATCGGGACCAGGGGATCGAAACTCGCGCTCGCACAGAGCGGGATGATCGCGGACGACATCACCCGCCTCACGGGGGAGCGGGTGGAGCTCGTCGAGATCAAGACCACAGGTGATGGCACGAGCGTGCCGGTCGCCGAGCTCGGCGTCGGCGTCTTCGTCAACCAGCTGCGAGAAGCGCTGGAGCGCGAGGCGATCGACATCGCCGTGCACTCGTACAAGGACCTGCCCACGGCCCAACCCGAGCACCTCGTCATCAGCGTGCCGCCGCGCGCCGATCCCCGGGACGTGCTCATCGCCTCGGGCGGGCGCACCCTCTCCGACCTGGGGCCGGGCGCGAAGATCGGCACCGGTTCGCCGCGGCGCATCAGCCAGTTGAACGCGCTGGGGCGCGGCTTCGAGTGCGTGCCGATCCGCGGCAACATCGACACGCGCATCGGCCGCGTCGGCGCCGACCTCGATGGAGTGATCCTCGCGGCCGCGGGTCTCAAGCGGGTGCACCGTGAGGCCGAGGTGACGGAGTACCTGGATCCCTTGGTGATGCTTCCCGCTCCCGCACAAGGGGCGTTGGCGGTCGAATGCCGCAAAGCCGACATGACATCTGCGCTGATCTCAAGTAAGCTCAACGACCGGTACTCACAGGCCGCCGTCGCCGCCGAACGCGCACTTCTCCAACGACTCGAAGCCGGATGCAGCGCTCCCGTCGCCGCACTCGCCGATGTCGCCGAAGGCGCTTCGCCGGGCGAGGTCGACCTGTATCTGCGGGGGGCCGTCGGTGCCGTGGACGGTTCCGTCGTCGAGCGGCTTTCGACCACCGCCGCTCTCCCTGACGCAGGCGATTCGGGCGCCGCCGATTTGGCCGCCCGGGCCGCCGCCGTGGGGCGGGCGGATCTCTGGTGCGAGAAGAATTGGAACCGCGGATGACACGGATGAACGCGGATCAGCAAATGAAAAGGGGCAGCCTCCATCCCCACGCACACTGGGCGGAGCCCCGTGGCACACGGAGCGAACCGCCTGACAGCCCATCACCTGTTTTGTCAGTACCACCCTGCCGGCCAAGTATCGGGAGAGAGGGTAATAACCACTGACCATGTGGATAAGAAGATTGGAATCTCGTTGCTTACCTTGAGGCCCCACTCGAAGAGCAACTAGAATTTGCCTCGCCGTCACCAGGGCTTCATTTTGAATAGACGCCCCATG
>DATABR010000363.1:0-4650 GCA_036259435.1 Glycomyces sp. | reverse complement strand
GGGCGGCGGACCAAGTGGTCCGCCGCCCTTCGACAGTGTCATTGCAAGCCTGCCCGTTTCGGCATCAGCCGTTCTTGGTCGGCAGCTGGAACTTGCCGGGGCCGCCCTTCGGCGTCTGGGAGCGCACGTTCCCCTTCTTGGAGCCGATCGGCTGGTGGCCCGACTTCGTGGACTTCTTGCCGCGGGCCAAAGCGCGACGCTGCTCGCGGTTGAGCGGCTCGGCGGCCTCGTCGTGCTCGTGGTCGGGTTCGCCCTCTTGCGGCTTGGGAGCTTCGGCGGTCATACGGATCCCCTTTTCTCGGGTGGAGCATGAAGAGACGTGAGCGCGAAACGGAGCTGCTGCTCGACGTCTCTCAACTGTGCTTTCGAAAAGCTGCACTCAGTCGTATTGGCCAAGACATCCGGCGCGAATCGCGCCAGGCGGCCGAATCTCTTCTAAAGGATCATGCCGCTCACTCTAGCGCCCGCGAGCGCGCGGCACAACGGGGTTTGCGCTCGGAGTGGCGATGACTACCCTCTATTGCATGACCCAGCCCAGTCGGCGCCGCTCGCAAGCCGGACATTCGTCCAGTCCCGCGAAGCTCGCGCGCGTGCGGACGGTCGCGCAGGACGCCATGCGCGGCGCCCGCTGGTGGACGCTCCTGGACCTCGAGCGGACCCTACGCACCGACACCGAGTTCTGGCGCGACCTCTGGGCCCCCTCGCTCGCGATCGCCGCACACAAGGTCGGCCTCGAGCGCGCCCGGTCGCGGCTCGACGAGGCGATCGACGCCGGGTTCCACCAGACCGACCTGTTCGAGCCCGAGCTCTCGGACGCGTTCGGCGCGGACCCGGACTGGGGCCGGGTGCTCGAACGCGCGCGGGCCAACGTGCCCGAGCCGCCGTTGCGCCTCACCGCCTGGCCCGAGCCCGGACCGGCCGCGCCGCTGCGCCTCGACCGCGCCGAGCCCCACCGCGAACCGGGGCTGCGCACGCGACTGCCCCGGCCGAGCCAGGGCGCGTGGGACACGGCGAAGACAATGCTGGGCTGGACCGCGGGCCTGTGGCGGCACGCCAACGCGCGCATCAACGCCGGCGACGCGCTGGACGTGCTCGAACAGGTGGCGAACGGCGCGCGCTACTCGTGCGTCGAGTACTCGATCGTCCTTGCGCAGGGGCTCAATGCCCTGCACATCCCGGCGCGGCGGGTCTGGCTGCGGCGCGGGGACTACCACGACGGCGTGGGCCAAGGGCACGCCGCGGCCGAGGCGTGGATCGACGACCTCGACCACTGGGTGCTGCTCGACGGCCAGCACGGGGCCTACTGGGCCGACGAGGAGTCGCGGCCGCTGAGCCTGCCCGAGCTCCAGGAGCGCGAGCATCCCGCTCGGCCCGTCCATGTGGGACCGCGCGCGCCGATGAAGGACCCGGGCCTGTGGGCGGCGTACTTCGCGCACGCCTCGGTCACCGGGGTCGCCTGGGAGCCGCAAGGGTTCGTGCCGATGTTCCAGGACGGCCAGGTGCTCGCCACCGAACGGCTCGTGCGCGACAGCGGCGAGGCCTACCCGCAATTGTCGGACCTCGCGGTCGGGGTGACCGCCCTCGACGGCACCCCTGCTGTGGAACTGCATCCGGTGCACCCGTATGCGATCGGCGGCGCCTGGAACGGCGAGGCGATCGGCCCCCGACTGGGAGCGCACGGCAAACGCCGCATCGCGCGAGCGCTCGGTCGCGAACCGGGCGAATACCGGGCCGAACTGGCGGCACTCACCCCGTACGGCCCCTTGGCGCCCCGAGAACTGCGCTGGACGGCCGCTTAAGCCGCACTCGCCGCCCTCACTCTTACGGCCCCCAGGGAAGCGGCCACAGCGCTCCATCGCGGTCCGCGTCGTGCGAGCCCGCACCCAGACCGGCGCGCACCGATGGGACACCATCAACACATGCAAGAGCTCCCCTTCCTGTTCGCGCTCGTCGCGGGCGCGGTCGCCGCGGTGAACCCGTGCGGCTTCGCCCTGCTCCCGGTCTACGCGGGCTTCCTCATCACCGGCGAGGCCGACGAGACGGTCTCGCGCGGACGCGCACTCGCCCGCGCCGGGCTGTTCACCCTCGCCATGACCGCCGGATTCGTGACCGTCTTCGGCCTGTTCGGGCTCCTCATCTCCGCCGCGGCGGTGAGCATCGCATCGTTCCTGCCGTGGATCACCGTCATCGTCGGTGCGGCCGTCGCGGTCGCCGGGGTCTGGCTGCTGTTCGGCCGCGACCTCCCGTCGTTCGTGCCCAAGCTCGGCGGGCACGAGGTCAAGCGGTCCCTCGGATCGATGACGGTGTTCGGGCTGCTCTTCGCGCTCGCCTCGCTGTCGTGCACGGTCGCGCCGTTCCTGGCGATCATGGCCCAGACCTTCAGGTCGACCTCGATCCTCGGCGGCACCCTCATGTTCCTGACCTACGCGCTGGGCATGGCGCTCGTGATCGGCGCGGTCTCGCTGGCGATCGCGCTGGCCCGCCAGGGCCTCATCTCCCGGCTCAAGAGCCAGTTCCCCAAGGTGATGCGCGTGGTGGGCGTGCTGCTGCTCATCGCGGGGCTCTATGTCGCCTACTACGGCTGGTGGGACCTGCGGGTGCTCAGCGGCGGCGACACCTCGGACCCGATCGTGGAGGGCGCCAGGGCGGTGCAGACGACGCTTGAGGACCTGGTCCGCTCGGTCTTCGGAATGTGAAAGAGGCCGGGCCTTGCGTCCCGGCCCGTTCTCGGTCTACATGAGACCTGCGGTCTTCTCCGCGAGTTCGTCGCCCGAGAAGGAGCCGGTGTCGACGACCTCGCCGTGGGAGTCGAGGAGCACGTAGGTGCTCTGCGAGGTCACGCCGAAGCGCGTCCACAGCTCCCCGTCGCCGCCCTGGAGGTGCTGGGCGCCGCTGGTGCCGGTGTCCTCGACGAACGCCTGCATCTGGTCCACGGTGCTCGAACCCGAGAGCCCCGGCCCGGTGACGCCGACGATGTTCACGTCTGCGCCGTGGTCCTCGATGAGGGCCGCCACGTCCGGGCCCTGGCTCTGGCAGATGTGGCAGTCCTCGTACCAGAACCAGAGGACGGAGGGCTTCCCGACCAGGGAGGCGCCTTCGAAGGATTCGCCGTCCAGGGTGGTGGCGGAGAAGTCGAGGAGTTCGGGGACGGCCACCTCCTCCTCAGCCGTCTCCTCGGACGTGCCCTCGGTCATCTCCTCGGACGTCATCGCGCCCCCGGACGTCTCGTCGTCGCCCGAGCCCTCATCGGACCCGCAGGCGCCCAACGCGAACACGGCGGCCAGCGCGGTGACCGTCAGTCCCATCGCGGTGTGTCTCATCTATTCGTTCCCTTCGGAGGCGGTGTTCACAGGCTCCAGTGTCGGCCGAGGCGCCCACTCCCTCGGTGCGTAGGCCCCGAGCGACCTGGTCGAGGCACTGTTCATGCTCAAGACCGGTCAGGTGCGCGTCTTCCGAAATGCGGAGACCGTTGGGACTCAAGGAGATTGCAAGGACACCTGCGCGTTTGAGGGACAGCCGCGAGGCCTCCTGATATTGACGATTACCTATCCATTGACAGGCAAACGCTCGCACGGTACGTTTGCTTCACTTCCCTCAAATCCATCGAGAAGCCGCACCTCGGCGGCATTCCCTTCCACGGCACCGTCCATCCGCGACGACGGTCACCCGGCGGTCCGTTGTTGGGAGCGCTCCATCGCCGTGGCTGCGCAACTGCCTCACAAGCGGGCCTTGCGGACAGGCGAAGACCCCCGGCTCCCGGCTCGTCGGCGGGTCTTCGTCGCGGATGGCGCGCTCCAGTCAACGGAGCGCTTCGTCGAGGATGTAGCGCTCGGCGTCCAGCAACCTCAGGTCCCGCGCCGGACGGCGCAGGTGCCCCTTCTCCACGATCCGCTCGAACGCCGGGTCGCCCGCCTGGGCCATCCGCCGGATGCCCTCGATATGGTCGACGATCCGCTTGCGGATCACCTTGATGAAGCGCTGGCGGTCGCGGTCGGACAGCCCGTACGCGTCGGCGAACATCCGCAGCCGCCGCGCGCGGTCGGGTTTCTTCCAGCCCAGAGTGATCGAGTCCCGGTCGGTGAAGATCGGCACCCACGTCCAGGCCGCGTACGCCACATCGTAGATCCGCGCGCCCGGGCTCGCCAGGTCGAAGTCGATGAGCGAGAGCATCCCGTCGGGCCGCCACACCACGTTGTGGGGCGCGGCGTCGTGGTGGCAGATCACTTCGGTGTCCGGCGGCGGCGGGCCGAAGGACCGCCACGTGGAACCCGGTGGCGCGCGGAAGCCGTACTGCGCGTCGTGGAACATCCGCAGCATCTTCGCCACGGCGGTCATCGTCTCGTCGGTGGTCCAGTGCGGGGCGAGCGGGTACTTGCCCGGCTCGCCCTCCACGAAGGAGAGCACCTCCCGCGCGTGCTCGTCGATGCCGAACACCCGCGGGGCGCCCGTGAACCCGGCGCCGTCGAGGTGGCGCAGGAGGGCGTGCACCGCCGGCGTCCACGGTCCCGTGTTCCGGCGGACCGTGTCCCCCAGCCGGATGACCGTGCTCGTGTTGCCGCCGATCAGCGGAATTTCGTCGTCGCTCACCGGTCCCCGATTTGCCCGTTCGGTTTCAATGTCAGCTCTCGGCGCCGTCGACGATCGCGTCGA
>DATABR010000362.1:0-8353 GCA_036259435.1 Glycomyces sp. | reverse complement strand
GCGAGCACGCCCGGGAACCGCTTGGTGATCCCCCTCATGCGGAGGATGTCTTCAGACATGAATTGGTCCTATGTGGAATGACGGTTGCTCTGGGGAGAGGTTGGGGGCGCCCCGCGGGGCGGGGCACCCGTCGTCGGACCGAGTTCGAGCAGTGGGAACTACTTGATCTCGGAGGCGTCGATGTAGCCGGAGTCGATGACGACTTCCTGGTAGTTGTTGACGTCGACGCTGACCGGCTCGAGCAGGTTCGCGGGCACGACGTGGTCACCGTTGTCGTAGGTGGTGTCGTCGTTCGTGGTGGGCGTGTCGCCGTTCATGATCGCGACGACCATCTCGACCGTGGTCGAGGCGAGCAGGCGGGTGTCCTTGTACACCGTCTGCGCCTGGCGACCGTCCTTGATGTACTGGATCGACGCGACCTCGGCGTCCTGGCCGGTGACGACCGGCAGGTCGGTGCCGGCGACGTAGCCGTCGCTCTCCAGCGAGGAGACGATGCCGCGGCTGATGCCGTCGTAGGGCGAGAGCACCGCGTTGACCTTGTCGCCGCCGCTGTAATAGGTGCTCAGGATGTTGTCCATGCGGTTCTGGGCGTTGTCACCCGACCAGTCCTGGGTGGCCACGGCGTCCATCTCGACCTGGCCGGACTTCACGACGAGCTTGTTCTCGTCGATGAAGGGCTGGAGGACGTCCATCGCACCTTTGAAGAAGTACTTGGTGTTGTTGTCGTCCAGCGAACCGGCGAACAGCTCGATGTTGAACGGGCCGGCCTGGTTCGCGAGGTCGAGCGCCTCGGCGATGTAGGTGCCCTGCAGGGTGCCGACCTTCTCGTTGTCGAAGGTGGCGTAGTAGTCGACGTCGGGGCTGTCGAGGATCAGGCGGTCGTAGGCGATCACGTGGATGCCCTCGGCCTTGGCCTCCGCCAGCACACCGGTGAGGGACTTGTTGTCCTTCGCGGCGATCACCAGGACGTTGACGCCCTGGCCGACCATGGTCTGAATCTGGTTGACCTGCTTCTCGACGTTGTCCTCGGCGTACTGCAGGCTCGTGGTGTAGCCGGCGGCCTCGAACTCGGAGACCAGGTTGTTGCCGTCGAAGATCCAGCGCTCGGAGGACTGCGTGGGCATCGCGATGCCGACGCTGCCGCCACCGCCCTCCCCATCGCCACCGTTGTCGCTGTCACCAGAGGCGCAAGCGGAGGCGGTGAGTGCCACCGCGGCCGCGCCGACAGTGCCCGTCATCAGGTGACGTCGGTTGACGTTCATTAGTACTCCTTCGTACCGGGCCGCGGTGATCCGTGATCGCCGACGCCCTGGGGTCAAGACGGAATCGATAGTTCAACGTTTTTGCACAACCGTCAACAGCGGATGCCTCTCGTGTCCGAATCGTTGCTTTTCAATGTCACTGAATTGCGACACTCCACCCGCACGGGGCGCATCGGACTCGCGGCACCTCAAGGAATTTAACCGTGCGTATCGAACCACTCACCTGATCGTGCCACATCCCCACGGCCGACTACCGGCTGACCGATCGGATGGGATAGCCTCACATTTAGTGCCAAATCACGACACCGAACAGCTGACCCCCTGAGGAGGTGAGGATGTCGAGCACGACGACCGTCGGACCCGCAGCCGTCCACCGTTTACTGCACCGAGATGCGGTGTGCAGCGTCTTCAGCGGCACCGTCGCGTCGGCGCCCACCGACCTGCTGTGCGTCACCGTCGCCCATGAGCGCGTCGACGGCTCCCGCCGCGAAGTCTTCCTCGAATGGGCCGCGAAGCTCACCGGCCTCCCCGCCCACCCCCACCTGTCCCCATGCACCGCCGTCGGACTCACCGAGAACGGCCGCCCCTACCTGGCCGTGGGCACCGCCCGCCGCACCCTCGCCGACCTCCTCGCCGAGCAAGGGCCCATGCCTCCCGGGCAGGTCCGCGCGCTCGGCGTCGCCCTGAGCGACGCCGTGGCCGTCTACCACCGCGCCGGCCTCATTCACGGCGCGATCCAGCCCTCCCACATCCTCGTCGGATCCGGGCACCATCTTCAGCTCACCGCCTACGACGTCACCTCCCCCGTCCTGGCGGCCCCGCTCCCCCCCACCCCCTACACCGCCCCTGAGCATCTCGACGCCGCCGTCGCGGGCGAGGTGGCCGCGAGCCCCTCCGGGGACGTCTACGCCCTCGCCACGGCCCTCTACGCCGCCCTGGGGGGAAGGCTCCCATGGGTGCGGCACGCCCGCGAGGACGCCGCCGACCCGCTCCTGCGCGCCGCCCCCGTGCCCCACATTCCCGGCGTGGACGCCGAATTCACCGACATGATCGGCGCGGCCCTCAGCCCCGACCCCCGGCGCCGTCCCACCGCCGACGCCTTCCGCGAACAGCTCACCCGACTCCAGCTCTCAGGCCCGAAGGCCCAGGGCGCACGCCCCGACACCGTGATCGCCGGACTCCTCCCCCGCCGCGGACTGCGGCCCGTCACCGTGGCCGTCTCCACCGAACTGGCGCCGTACCGGCCCGGCCGCGAGCGCGTCGGCCTGCGGCCGCGGCTGCGGTCGATCGCCACGGCCACCGCCGGCGTCGCGTTGACGGGAGCGCTCCTCGGCGGCGCCGCGCTGGCGACGTACGCGGCCACCAACCCCGAGAGCACCGGCACGGTGTGCACCGACCCGGCCGTACTGGGCGTACAGATCAGCGAGCAGCTGGAAAACGGCCTGATCGTCGACAGCTGGTGTGCCGACGACGGCTATTACGTTGCCGCCACAGTGGACTACCCGGGCGGATCGGGGGGCGACGGCAAAGCCGCGACCGAGCGCCACGTATGGCGGATCGAAGGCGAGAACCTCGTGGCCGTGACCGACTGCGCGGACACGACCCTCCCGGCCGCCATCACCGAATTCCTCGAATGCACCTGAGTGCAAAGTGGCGGGAAGAGCTCCGCCGCTGCCCTTGAGCGCCTTGCGATTGCTGCTCTGGCGATTCGCTTCCCCGCCATGGTGGCCTCCTTGCCGCGCCTTCGGTTGTTCCGGCGGGGGTCCCATCATGGGAGGCTGAACCTGAAGCTGGGCTCAAGTCACCTGAGGAAGGCTTCAGAAAGCGGCAGACATTAGTCGCGTTCGGGTTTGGGCAAGAAGCCGCCGAAGGCGGCGACGGTCTTGTCGGCATAAGCCGAAGTGTCACCGCGTTCCATCGGTCCGTCCCAAGTGGTCGGTAGAGGGGCGTGTTCGGGGAGGATGCGGCCCACGATGCGGTCCAGGGCCTCTTCGGCCTTGCCGACCCACAGGTGGCTGCCGTTCTCGATCTCGACGACCTCTGCCTGGGATACGGGCGCGAAGCGCTGCTTGGCCTCCGGGTACTGGAGGTAGTCGTCCTGCTCGGGGATGAGCGCCAAGAGCGGGCGGCCGTCCTCGGCCCACCGCTCCAGGTCCTCCTCGTTGGAGTACCGCAGCGGCGGCGACAGGAGCACTGCGCCCTCGACGCCCGGCTCGAGGCCGTACTTGAGCGTCAGGTCGGTGCCGAAGGACCAGCCGACCAGCCACACTCGCGGCAGCTCGGCGAACTCGGCGTACTCGACCGCGGCGGCGAGGTCGAAGCGCTCGCCGACCCCGTTGTCGAACGCGCCCTGGCTCTTGCCCTGCTGGGATTCGGTGCCGCGGGTGTTGAACCGCAGTACGGCCGTGTTCGCCAGCGCGGGCAGCCGCCAGGCGGCCTTGCGGAAGATGTGCGAGTCCATCATGCCGCCGTGGGTGGGCAGCGGGTGGACGCAGATGAGGGTCGCCTCGGGCTCGCGGTCAGCGGGCAGGGCGAGTTCGCCGACGAGTTCAAGCCCGTCGGCGGTTTCGAGCGTGAGCGCCTCGCGCCGGGCGGGGAGCATGCTCGCGGATCTGATGACAGCCACGCCGGAATTATCCCGGACCCGCGCCCGCGAAGCCACCGCGTGTGTCGCAGCTTGCAGCGGCTCTGGGAGGCCCGGGGTTGTATTGCCATCCCTCCACCCACCCGGGGACCGTAGTGCCGACTATGGCGCGGGGGTGTGACAAGAACCGGCCCTCGCGGCGTCATTGTCACCCAATCGTGTTCCACGCGGCGCGAGCGGTTCCCATCGACGAGTGCGGCGCGGGGAAAGCGGGGGTGGGAGGCGCGAGGCGGGAACTGCGCGGGGAGAGGGGCGCGAGGGCGCGGAGCGCGGGAGCGGGGCCTCTCGGCCCCGCGCCCCGGCTTCGTTTCAGTTGTGGCTCAGCGCCATCGGCCTGGCCTGCGGCGGTCTCTCGCCTGCCAGCAGCCGGTGTGCCAGTGGCGGCGGTCGTCGCCGTCGCCGTCGTCGGCCCAGGCCACCACGTGCGGCGTGCCCGGTTGGATCTCCAGGTCGCAGCCGGGGCACCGGTACGCCTTCTCGGCGTTCGCGCCGGGGATGCGGCGGACGCGGACGGGGCCGTCGGGTCCGTCGATCAGGCTCGGGTCCTGGGCGGCTTGGGTCGGCCGCCGGGATTCGCTCTGGCGGCGGTTCTTGCGGGGCATGGTTCGGCCTCGGTGTTCGGGCGCGGCCTAGCCGCGGGCGGCGGCGTCGGGCCCGCTGTCGGCGGGGGCCGCAGCGGCCTGCGCCTCGGCGGCCTCGCGCGCGACCCGCTCGTTCAAGCGCCTGACGTGCTTGTTCATCCCCCGGATGAGCAAGATCGTCACGACGACGAGGAACACGGTCACGAACAGCCCGAGCGGCCCGGCCATGGCCTGGTCGCGCTCAGGCCCGAACTCTTGCGTCTGCGCCTGTACCTGCGCCAGGATCTCGATACCCACGCTGCAACCGTATCCCGCGCGCCTATTCGTCCTCGAGCGCCGGGAGGCGCCAGTCGACCGGCTCACCGCCCTGCGCTTTGAGGAGCTCGTTGGCGCGGCTGAACGGCTTGGAGCCGAAGAAGCCCCGGTGCGCGCTCAGCGGCGATGGGTGGGGCGATTCGACGGCCGGAATCGAGCCGAGCAGGTCCTTGAGTTTGCGGGCGTCGGCGCCCCAGAGGACGGCGACGGCGGCGCCACCGCGCTCGGCGAGGGCGCGGATGGCCTGCTCGGTGACGGCCTCCCAGCCCTTCCCGCGGTGCGAGGCGGGCGTGCCGGGGGCGACGCTGAGCGAGCGGTTGAGCAGCAGCACGCCCTGCTCGGCCCAAGCGGTGAGGTCGCCGTTGGCGGGCAGCGGGTAGCCGAGGTCGTCGCGGTACTCGTTGAAGATGTTGACCAGGCTCTTGGGCAGGGGTCGCACATCGGGGGCCACGGCGAATGACAGGCCGATGGCGTGCCCTGGGGTCGGGTAGGGGTCCTGGCCGACGATGATCACCTTGACCTCGTCGAACGGCTGCTGGAAGGCGCGGAGGATGTGCTCGGCGGCCGGTAGGTACTTGCGTCCGGCGGCGACCTCGGTGCGAAGGAACTCGCCCATCTTGGCGACGTCGTCGGCCACCGGAGCGAGGGCCTTCGCCCATCCGGGATCCATGAGCTCTTCAAGCGATTTCTGCATGACGGTTTTTGACATGAGCTAGATGCTAGGTCCCTCCACCGACACGAAATACCCCGCGTCGCGCAGGGCCGCAACGATTTCGGTCGCGTGTTCGGATCCGCGCGTTTCGATCGAGAGGTCCACGGCGACTTCGCCGACGGACAGGCGCGGATCGGAGCGCTGGTGGTTGACGTCGACGATGTTGCCGCCGTAAGCGCCCACGAGCTGGAGGATACGGGCGAGCGCGCCGGGCCGGTCGGCGCAGCGCAGGTTCGCGCGCATGAATCGGCCCGAAGCGCCGAGGCCGTGTTCGATGAGCCGCATGAGCAGGAGCGGGTCGATGTTGCCGCCGGAGAGGACCGCGACGGCGGGTCCCTCGTGCGCGACCGAGTAGTTCAGAAGCGCGGCGTAGGCGGTGGCCCCGGCGGGTTCGACCACGAGTTTGTTGCGCTCCAAGAGGGAGAGCAGGGCGCGGCTGATGTCCTCTTCGGTGACGGTCACGATGTCGTCGACGAGGGAGGCCACATGTGCGAACGGGACGTCACCGGGGCGCCCGACCGCGATGCCGTCGGCGATGGTCTGCATCTTCTCGAGTCGCACAGGCCTCCCGGCGACGAGCGACTGCGGGTAGGCGGCGGCGCCTTCGGCCTGGACGCCGACGATCCGGATGCCGGGCTTGAGCTGCTTGGCGGCCGCGGCGATCCCGGCGATGAGCCCGCCGCCGCCCACGGAGGTGACGATGGTGCCGGTCTCGGGAAGCTGGTCGAGGATCTCCAGGGCGATGGTGCCCTGCCCGGCGACGATGTCGCGGTGATCGAAGGGGTGGATGAGCGTCGCGCCGGTCTCGGCGGCGAAGCGGTGGGCCGATTCGAGCGCGTCGTCGACGGTGTGGCCGCCGAGGATGACTTCGGCGCCGTATCCCTTGGTGGCGGCCACTTTCGGCAGCGGCGCCGATTCGGGCATGAAGACGGTGGAGCGGATGCCGAGCGTGGAGGCGGCGAGCGCGACGCCTTGGGCGTGGTTGCCGGCGGAGGCGGCCACGACGCCGCGGGCGCGCTCGTTCTCGTCGAGGTGCGAGACGCGCATGTAGGCGCCGCGGATCTTGAACGAGCCGGCGCGCTGAAGGTTCTCGCACTTGAGGTGCACGGCGTCCAGGACCGGATCGCGGGAGGGTTCCAGGGGCGTGCGCCGCACGACTCCGGCGAGTTCGGCGGCCGCGGCGCGGACGTCGGAAAGTGTCACGAGCTCGGTCACGACTCGATCGTAGTGCGCTCCCCTATCGGGGCCCGGCACGCCGTCCGGTGTACCGCTCGATCACCGGCAAGCGATTACTGTAGACCGAAATGCCTCCCTTGAACCTTATATGCGGACAAGCGAGTCACGTTGAAACCGCAGGTGGCACCTACTGTGAAGCATTGTTCACCTCTTGCGACAGGGGTGACCGCCGTTACGCATTGGAACCGCAAGGCTTAAGCTACGAAGCGTCAACTCTTAACCATGAAGAAGCCTGCGAGTCATGCTTCATCGATGACCCGCCCTCTTTACCGACTCACCTCCGACACATCCATCCCCTGAGAACCCCTGGAGTCAACGGTGACTGCTGTCACGCTGAAGAACGTCTCGAAGGTGTTCCCCGGCGAAACCCTGGCCGTGGACTCCCTGAGCCTGGAAGTCAACCACGGCGAATTCCTCGTCCTGCTCGGACCGTCCGGCTGCGGCAAGTCCACCGTGCTCCGGATGGTCGCCGGCCTCGAGACTCCCTCTGACGGCGAAATCCTTCTCGACGGCGAATACGCCAACGAACTGCCGCCACGCGAACGCAACGCGGCCATGATCTTCCAGACCTTCGCGCTCTACCCGCACATGTCGGTCGCCGACAACATCGGCTTCCCCCTCACGCTCGGCAAGCAGAACGGCGCCCAGTCCGTGCCCGATGCCGTGGGCGACATGGCGAGCGCCCTCGGCATCTCGGACCTCAAGGACCGAAAGCCGAACCAGCTCTCCGGCGGCCAGCAGCAGCGCGTCGCCATGGGCCGCGCACTGGTGCGGCGCCCGAAGCTCTTCCTCATGGACGAGCCCCTCTCGAACCTCGACGTGGGTCTGCGCGCCGAGCTGCGCACCGAGATCTCCTCGCTGGTGCGCCGCCACGACGCGACCACCCTCTACGTCACGCACGACCAGACCGAGGCGCTCACCATGGCCGACCGGGTCGCCGTGATGCGCAAGGGAGTCCTGCAGGACGTGGGCACCCCTGATGAGGTCTACGAGCGCCCGGCGACGATGTACGTCGCCGCGTTCCTCGGCACGCCGCGCATGAACCTCCTCGAGGCGCGCGTCAACGTCTACCTCGACCGCTACGTGGCCCTCGACTTCGGCGACCAGGAGCTGCGGCTGCCGTGGCACGACCTGCGCGGGCGGGCGGTGGCCCGCTACCACGGGGAGAACATCGTGGTCGGGATGCGAGCCGAAGCGCTCGCTCCGGTCGCCGAAGGCCACCCGGGCCAGTCGATCCAGGGCCGCGTGCGCTTCTACGAGCACCACGGCCACGAGACTCTCGTATTCCTCGACATCGGCGCGACCGCCGTGGTGCCCGACGGCATCGGCGACAAACCGGACCTGGCGCGCAGCGGTTCGAAGCCGCGCCGCCGCCTCGGCGGACTGTTCTCCGGATTCGGACAGGCCCCGGCCGAGCAGCGCGAGGCCGACACCGGGCCGATCCGCAAGCCTGCCGACCTGGTCTTCCGGCTCCCCCCGCACATCCCGGTCTCGGCCGGGCAGCCGATCACCGTGGCCGTCCACATGGACGCCCTGCACTACTTCGACAAGTACGGCAAGCGCATCGACGTCGGCTGGACGCAGCGGGCGTAGAACGACGGGC
>DATABR010000361.1:0-12175 GCA_036259435.1 Glycomyces sp. | reverse complement strand
AGTCGCCCGCCGAAGGCGGCGTCGACGCCGGCGAGGCTCTCGGGGAGCGCGGGGGCGTCCTCGCCGGAGAAGACGCCGACGACGAGCACTTCGGCGTCACTTGCGGCGATGTCACCGGAGGCGCTGATCAGGTCAGTCACTGTCGATCCTCAATCGTTCGGGTCCACGGCGCGCGAGCTGCCGGACTGTCCGGGCCGTGAGTGGAAACCAAATGCTCCGATCCTAGTCTCTGGGACGCGCGCGATAGGCTCTGAGCCATGTCCGACTCGTCACTTCAGACTTCGCCCTTGCACGACCGACACCTCACGACCGGCGCCAAGTTCGCCGAGTTCGCCGGCTGGGACATGCCGCTCCAGTATTCGAGCGGGGTGCTGGCCGAGCACCAGGCGGTGCGCACTCAGGTCGGGGCGTTCGACGTCTCGCATCTGGGCAAGATCTGGGTCTCAGGGGAGGGCGCGGCGGCGTTCGTCAACCAGTGCTTGGCGAACGACCTCGACCGGATCGGCGCGGGCGGGGCACAGTACACGCTGTGCCTCGACGAGGACGGCGGCGTGGTCGATGACCTCATCGCCTACCGCTTCTCCGACGACGAGGTCTTCCTGATCCCCAACGCCGCCAACACCGCCGAGGTCGCGCGCCGCCTCAGCCAGGCGGCTCCCGCGGGCATCGAGGTGCGCGACGTGCACCGCTCCTTCGCGGTGATCGCGGTGCAGGGCCCCGAGTCGCCCCGCATCCTCGAATACCTCGGCCTGCCGCACGACCACGAGTACATGACCTTCCGCGAGCATCTGGTCGACCACGCCGACGTGATCGTCTGCCGCTCCGGCTACACCGGCGAGACCGGCTACGAGCTGGTGGTCCCGAACGAGGCGGCCTTGGACCTGTGGGACGGGATCCTCGTCGCGGGCGCTGCGCCGTGCGGGCTCAGCGCGCGCGACACCCTGCGCCTGGAGATGGGCTATCCACTGCACGGGCAGGATCTGCGCCTCGACATCACCCCGGTGCAGGCGCGTCTGAACTGGGCGATCGGCTGGGACAAACCCGAGTTCTGGGGCAAGGCCGCGCTCGAGGCCGAGCGGGCCGCGGGTCCGAAGCGGCGGCTGTGGGGCCTGGAGGCCACTGGCAAGGGCGTGCCACGTGCCCACATGAGCGTGCTGGACGGCGACGAGGCGGTCGGCGAGACCACGTCCGGCACGCACGCGCCTACTCTCAAGAAGGGCGTCGCATTGGCGTTGCTCGATGCGTCGTACAAGCCGGGCGCGGAACTCGAGCTGGACGTGCGCGGGCGGCGGCTTCCGGTGCGAGTCGTTAAGCCGCCCTTCACCAAAGCCACGCCGAAGTAGCCGGACAGCGATTCCCACGAGGGCGACGACGCTCCCGAAAACCGGACCGCATCTTGCTTGGCGACCGGTTGTCCGATAGCGTTTACCAAAACCTCGCCGACGAAGGAGTCACATGCCTGGCACGCCGCATCGCTATGCCCTCGTGGGGACCGGTTCACGCGCCACGATGTACCGCAAGGCCATCACCGAGCGGAGTGACAAAGCCCGGCTCGTCGCCCTCGCGGACACCAACCCCAAGCGCATGGCCCACCACTCGGCCGCCCTCGAAGCCGCAGGCCACCCCGCCCCTGCCGCCTACGCCGCGGCCGACTTCGACAAGCTCCTGGCCGAGACCGACCCCGACACCGTCATCGTCACCTCGGTCGACGCCACGCACCACGAGTACATTCTGGCCGCGCTCGCCGCGGACAAGGACGTCATATGCGAGAAGCCGCTGACGACCACCGCCGAGCACGCCGTCGCCGTCCTCGAAGCCGAAGCGGCGTCGCAGGGCCAGGTCACCGTCACCTTCAACTACCGCTACAACCCCTTGCACGAGAAGGTCGCCGAACTCCTGCGCGAGGGCGCGATCGGCGAGATCACCTCCGTGGGCTTCGACTGGCTCCTCGACACCCGCCACGGCGCCGACTACTTCCGCCGCTGGCACCGCGAGACCGCCAACTCCGGCGGCCTGCTCGTCCACAAGTCCGGCCACCACTTCGACCTCGTCAACTGGTGGCTCGACGCCGCGCCCGTCAGCGCCTTCGCCAAGGGCAAGCTCGCCTTCTACGGCGAGAACGGCAAGCGCACCGGCCACGACCGCGGCTACGAACGCGTCCACGGCTCCTCGCTCGCCTCCGACGACCCGTTCGCGCTCCACATGGCCGAGAGCAAGGGACTTAAAACGCTTTACCTCGACGCCGAAGACGAAGACGGCTACATCCGCGACCAATCGGTGTTCGCGCCCGGCGTGACCATCTACGACGACATGATGGCCCTGGTCGACTACGACTCCGGCGTCACGCTCTCCTACCGGCTCACCGCCTACTCGCCTTGGGAGGGCTACCGGGTCCATTTCAACGGCACCCAGGGCCGGCTCGAACTCCTCGTCGTGGAGAACGACCACGTCAACCCGGCCCTCAAGGGCCCCAACGGAGCCAGCGTCCACGGCACCGACGCGGCCGCCGAAGAGGGCTGGTACGAGCTGACCCTGCACCCATTCTGGACCAAGCCCGCCAAGATCGACCTCGGCGACTACCAGCGAGCGGGGCACGGCGGCGGCGACGTGCGGATGCTCGGCGTCCTCTTCGACGGCGACACCGACCCGCACGACCGCTCCGCGTCCGCGCAGGACGGGGTGAACGCGCTGGCCGCGGGCCTGGCCTCCAACGAGTCCATCGCGACGGGGCAACCGGTTGCAGTATCGGACCTCTTCAAGAAGTAGGAATTCCCATGAATCTTCACCCCGACCGGCTGTTCCCGGCCGACGAGCGCGTGCGCGCCATCGCCCGCGAACTGCACCAGCGCACCGCGGACCTGCCGCTGGTGAGCCCCCACGGGCACGTCGACCCGCGCCTGATGTCGGAGAACCGGCCCTTCCCCGACCCGGCCCGGCTCTTCGTGGTCCCCGACCACTATCTGACGCGGATGCTCTACAGCCAGGGCGTCACCCCCGACGAGCTGGGCGTCCCCTCGGTCAAGGGCGAGGCGTCCGAAGTCGACGGCCGCACCGTCTGGCGCCGCTTCGCCGCGCACTACCACCTGTTCCGCGGCACGCCCTCGAAGATGTGGCTCGACTACACCTTCGCGGAGGTCTTCGGGGTCTACAAGGACCTCAGCGCCGACACCGCCGACGAGTTCTACGACCACCTCTCGGCGCGGCTCACCGAGCCGGCGTACCGGCCGCGGGCCCTGTTCGACCGTTTCAACATCGAAGTGCTCGCGACCACCGAGTCCCCGATCGACTCGCTCGACCCGCACGCGGAGCTCTCGCAGATCCCGGGCGCGGGCGGGCGCAAGTGGGGCGGCAAGGGCGGCAAGGTCGTCACCACGTTCCGCCCCGACAACATGATCGAACCCGGCTGGCCGGGCTGGGGTGAGCGCATCGAGCGGCTCGCCGAGCTCACCGGGCAGGACACGTCGACCTTCGACGGCTTCCTCGCGGCGCTGCGCCAGCGCCGCCAGGACTTCATCGCCGCCGGAGCCACCTGCTCGGACCACGGCAACCTCACCGCGCAGACCGAAGACGACCCCAAGGCCGCGGCCGAGATCTACGCCAAAGCGCTCAGGGGCGAGGCCGACGAGACCGAGATCCTGCGCTTCCCGGCGCTCATGCTCACCGAGTTCGCGCGGATGAGCGTCGAGGACGGACTGGTCATGCAGCTGCACCCGGGTTCGAACCGCAACCACAACCGGTGGCTGTACGAGGGCTGGGGCCGGGACGTCGGCGGGGACATCCCCATGTCGACCACCTACACCGAGGCGCTGATCCCGCTGCTGGACGCCTTCGGCAACCACCCGCGTTTCCGGATCGTCCTCTACACCCTGGACGAGACCGTGTTCAGCCGTGAACTCGCGCCGCTGGCCGGGGGCTACTCCTCGGTGTTCCTCGGTGCGCCCTGGTGGTTCCTCGACTCCCCCGAAGGCATGCGCCGCTTCAGGGAGGCGGTGCACGAGACCGCCGGGTTCTACAACACGGCCGGGTTCGTCGACGACACCCGCGCGTTCTGCTCGATCCCGGCCCGGCACGACGTGGCCCGCCGGATCGACGCCGCCTATCTCGCCCGCCTGGTCGCCGAGCACCGGATGACCGAGTACGAGGCCGCCGAGGTCGCGGTCGACCTCGCCTACAACCTGCCCCGCAAGGTTTACGGATTGGACGGCCCGCACCCTCACGGGCCCTCCCGTCGCCCACCGCCACCCGACACGGAGGGCGCTGCGCGCCCACTTCGCTAAGCCGACCCGCTGCGATCGCCTTTCCCGACCCGGAGTAAACACATGATTTTCAGTGACGCCAAGATCGAACGCCTCGAAGTTCACGACGTGCGGTTCCCGACCGCGACCGCCGGTGACGGCTCGGACTCGATCAACCGCGCCGACTACTCGGCGTGCTACGTCGAGCTGTTCACCGACGGCGGCCCCACCGGCACCGGCTTCACCTTCACCGGCGGGCGCGGCACCGAGATCGTCGCCCAGGCGGTCAAGGCCTTCGCGCACCTGGTGACGGGCAAGACGATCGAGGAGATCTTCGCCAACCCGGTCGAGTTCTCCCGCTCGATCGTCCAGGAACCGCAGATCCGCTGGCTCGGCCCCGAAAAGGGCGCCACGCACATGGCCGTGGGCGCGATCGTCAACGCCGTGTGGGACCTGCGCGCCAAGCTCGAGGGCAAGCCCATGTGGCAGCTGCTCGCCGAAATGGACTCCGCCGAGCTCGCCGCGCAGATCGACTACCGGCACATCGAGGACGAGCTCACCCCGGCCGAAGCCGAAGCGATCCTCGACGAGGGCCGCATCGGCTACGACGAGCGACTCAAGGTCCTCCAGACCGACGGCTTTCCGGCCTACACCACCTCCGTGGGCTGGCTCGGCTACCCCGACGACAAGGTCCGGGCCCTCACCGAGCAGGCCGTCGCCGACGGCTGGACCGCCGCGAAGATGAAAGTGGGCTCGCCAAACGTCGCCGACGATATGCGCCGCGCCGGGATCATCCGCGACGTGCTCGGTCCCGACCGCCTGCTCATGATGGACGCCAACCAGATCTGGTCGGTCCCCGAGGCGATCGTCAACATGCGCCAGCTCGCCGCGTTCGACCCGTACTGGATCGAGGAGCCCACGCACCCCGACGACATCCTCGGCCACGCCGCGATCGCCAAGGCCGTCGCCCCGATCAGGGTCGCCACCGGCGAGGTCGCCGCCAACCGCGTCATCTTCAAGCAGCTCCTCCAGGCCGAGGCCATCCGGGTTTGCCAGATCGACGCCTGCCGCGTCGGCGGCAATCCCGAGGTCCTCGCGACTCTGCTCATGGCCGCGAAGCGCGACGTCGAGGTCTGCCCGCATTCGGGCGGCGTGGGCCTGTGCGAATACGTGCAGCACCTGGGCATGTTCGAATACCTTCGAGTGGGCAAGACTCTGGAGGGCCGCATGATCGAGTACGTCGACCACCTGCACGAGCACTACACCGACCCCGTCCACGTCGTTGACGGCCGCTACCGGCTGCCCACCCGGCCCGGTTACTCGGTCACGCTCAAAGACGAGTCCATCGCCGAATTCTCGTTCCCGAACGGGCCCGCATGGCTCCGCTGAACAACGACGTCCTCAGCAACGCGGTCTTGAAGCGGCTTCCCGAGGACGTGCGCGTCCCCAGGGACCGCCCCCAGACCTCCGGCGTCCTCCACATCGGCGCGGGCGCCTTCCACCGCGCCCACCAGGCCGTCTACACCGACGACACCGACTGGGGCATCACCGTCGCCGCCCCGCGCTCGCGCGAGGTCATCGACGCCCTCGCCGCCCAGGACGGCCTCTACTCGGTCGCCACCCTCGGCCCCGACGGCGCCTCGCTGCGTGTCATCGGATCCATCGTGGACACCGTCCACATCGCGACCGAACGCGACCGCGCCGTCGACCTCGTCGCCGCCGAGACCACCCACGTCGTCACCCTCACCGTCACCGAGAAGGCCTACCGCGACCCCGAAGGCGTCCCCGGGCTCCTCGCCGCCGGTCTCGCCAAACGCGCCGCCCAGGGCGGGCCGCCGCTCACCGTCCTGTGCTGCGACAACCTGCCCGACAACGGCAAGACCACCCGTGCCGCCGTCGAACCCCTCCTCGACCCGGCCGCCCGCGCCTGGGCCGACGAACACGTCACCTTCCCCTCCAGCATGGTCGACCGCATCGTCCCTGCCTCCACAAGAGGCACCTACGAGCGGGCGCTCGGCGAACTCGGCGTCACCGACCTCGCCGCCGTCGAAGCCGAACCGTTCACCCAATGGGTCATCGAAGACGACTTCGCCGGACCCCACCCCGACTGGGACGCCACCTACACCAGCGACGTCGCCGGATGGGAACGCCTCAAACTGCGGACCCTCAACGGCGTCCACTCCACGCTCGCCTACCTCGGCGCCCTCGCCGACGTCGTCCACATCAGTGACATCCTGGCCCTCCCCGGAGCGGAGGACTTCGCGCGCTGGCTCATCGGCGAGCAGATCGCGCCCAGCCTCACCCCGCCCGACGGGCAGGACACCGTGGCCTACGGCGAGGCCGTCCTCGAGCGCTTCGCCAACCCCGGCATCCGCCACCGGTGCGTCCAGATCGCCATAGACGGCTCCCAGAAGCTCCCGCAGCGCCTGTTCGCCACCATCGCCGACCTCGCCGAAGCCGGCGTCGACCGCGACCTGATCGCACTGCCCCTCGCCGCCTGGACCCGCTTCTGCGCCGGACGCAGCGACAACGGCGCCGAACTGCCCCTCGACGATCCGCTCAAAGACGTGATCCGTCAGAGCCTCGCCGCCGCCGGGACCAACCCCGCCGCGCGCATCGACGCTATTCTCGGACTCCACCGACTCGTCCCCGAATCCGTCGCCGACGACCACCAGCTGCGCCGAGCCGCCACCCGATGGCTGCGCGAACTCGACCGGCACGGCGTCGCCACCACCTTGGAGCATCTGTGACCGAACCGAGCATCCCGCGCATCGCCCTGGTCGGCGCCAACGGCTACGGCCTGCACCACCGCCACAACCTCGAACCGCGCCGCCGCAGCGGCGAGATCGCCTTCGTCGGCCTCTGCGACACCGCCGAGATCTACGAAGACGACGCGATCCCCGTAGGCGACCTCCCGGTCTTCGACGACTACCGCAAACTCCTCGACGCCACCGACCCCGACGTGGTCATCATCGCCACCCCGCCGCCGACCCACGTGCCCATCGCCAGCGCCGCGATGCGCCACGGCAGCGACGTCTACCTCGAGAAGCCCCCCGTGGCCAACCTCGAGGAGTACGCCGCGCTCTACGACGTCATGGTCGAGACCGGCCGCAACGTCCAAGTCGGCTTCCAAGCCCTCGGCTCCCACGCGTTCAACACGCTGCGCGACGCCATCGAAGCCGGCCAGCTCGGCGAGATCGAAGCCGTCAGCGTCGCCGGATCCTGGAGGCGCCCCGACTCCTACTACCGCCGCTCCCCGTGGGCCGGCAAGCGCGAGGCGAACGGCACGCTCATCGCCGACGGCGCCCTCGCCAACCCGTTCGCGCACGCCTCCCAGGAGGCCATCGCGCTGGCGGGGGACTGGCCGCTGGACGGCGAGATCGAGCTCGAGCGCCTGCGCTGCCGCGAGAACATCGAAGTGGACGACACCGCCGTGTGGCGTGCCACGAACAAGAACGGCGTGCAGATCACCGTCGCCGTCACCCTCTGCGGGAACCGCAAACTCGAGGGCGACGTATACGTGCGCGGTACGAAAGGCGAGGCCTGGTTCGAGTACCCGACCGACCGGCTCCTGCTGCCCGGCGAAACCGTGCCCACGCAGTACGGCCGCACCGACCTCCTCGACAACCTGCTCGCACACCGCCGGAAGGGCGTCGGCCTCATCTCCGGCCTGCGCCGCGCCAAGACCTTCACCGGCGTGCTGGAGCGGGTCCTGAACGACCCGATCCCGCGCCTGGTGGACGCGACATCACTCGATCGGGTGGAAAACGACACGGTGACCATCCTCAAGGGTGCCGACCAGGCCGTCGAAGACGCCGCCAGGAACGGCAAGCTCTTCAGCGAACTGGGCGTTCCCTGGGCGTAGGGGGTTCGCAAACACCCCTAGCGCCACCGGGACCCCTCCCGGGCGGTCGGCCGTAGCCTCGGACCCGAGCACGCTCCGACAGCAATGTGGATTGCGTTGCTGCCGCAGAGTGCTCACCACCGTTGCCGATCCCGACCCCCGGGAGTTCCTCTGTGCGCCTACGACGTCGCGACTCCAGAAACGTCGACTCCCCCTCGCCCCTGTCCCTCGCCGGGTGGCTGTTCGCCGATCTGGCACTGCTGCTGTTCATCATCACCATCGCGGTCGCCGCGGACTTCCCGTCCGTCGACGCCGAGGCCGCCGAAGAGGCCAGCGCCTCACCGTCGCCGACACCCTCACCCACCCCCGAACCCTCGCCCACGGTCGAACCCGGCGTCGAGTCCGAGCCCCGCGTCTTCTACGTCGACACCGACGGCGCCGGGCTCATCGACGGCGACTCCGGCGCCGAAAAGGACCTCGTCGCCGCCCTTGAAGCCGACTTCGCCGCCCTGGTCGCGGAGGGCTACACGGTCGGCTTCGCCCTGACCTTCGGCGGCGCGGTCGAACCCGGCGTCGGCGGCGCCCTCGCCGAGGCCGCCAACAAGGTCATGGTCAAGTCGTTCCCCGACCTCTTCGGCGACGCACCGACCCGACACTTCTGGACGTCGAGCGGCAAGGAGAACATCGACGTCGGGACGCTCCAAATCGAACTGTATCTGCTCGCCGTCTAACCGTTCCTGGAGAGCGAACCATGATCATGTTCCCGAACCAGCACGCCGCCATCACGACGACGCCACCGCCGCCACCCATGCCCATGTCGAAATACGGCCCCGGCACCGACGCCGCCGACGCCACCGCGAAAGAGCTCGAAGTCCTCGCGGCGCACGGCGAACTCGCCGGACGCGCCAGGCAGCTGCGCTCACTCGCGGCCTCCCTGCGCGACCCCGACGAGGCGCACGGATGGAGGAACATACCCGTCCACGCCGCCTTCGCGAACCTCTCACTCGACCCGGACGTGCGTACCCGCGACACGGTGCTCCAATGGCTCTACATGCTGCGCGCCGCAGTCGTGTTCCTGCCGCTCCTGGTGTCCTGGCTCGGCATCCACGGCGCCGTCGACGCCTACCGCGAGCGCCTCGCCGCCGACGCCGACCTCGGCGCCCAGACCTTCTTCCGCGATTGGCTCAGCGGCTTCGACGGCGAACTGTGGCTCAGCTTCGACCGCATGGCCGCCATCGTCGTCGCCTGCATCATCGCCCTCATCGCCGTCTCCATCGTCGTCGAAGGACGCCAACGCGCCGACCACACCCGCGCCGTGCGCGCCGAAGCCGAACTGCGCGACCGCGTCGACGAAGCCCTTACCGAGGCCGGACTGCACCTGAACGCCATACCCGGCGCCACCGGCGAGGACGCCGAAAGGCGGCTCGCCGAGATGGTCGCGCACTCCGCCGACCTCATCGAAGCCCTCGTCGACACCGTCCGAGGCGTCCAGTCCGAGCTCGCCGCGCTCGCCGACTCGACCGGCGAGTTCCGGACCGTCGTCGCCGGCCTCGACGACGGCGCCCGCGAGATCGCCGCCGCCACCACCAAGCTCGACGCCACCGTCAGCGCCGAGCAGACCCAAGCGGCCCAAGCCTTCCAGGACGCCGGCACCGCCGTCGCCCGCGACATCGCCACCGCCACCACCGAACTGCGCAGCGGCCTGGCCGACCAGCAGACCGCGGTGATCGACGACCTGCGGCGCGTCGGCGACCTCGTCATCGAAGCGGTCGGCCAAGGCGAACGGCACCGCGACGCCATCGGCCGGCTCATGCGCGACAACCGCGAAGAGGACGCCCGCGCACTCGCCGAAGCCATCGGCCAGCGCCAGAGCGCGCTCGCCGAGGAACTGCGAAGCGTCGGCGAGGACATCGCCGCGAAGCTCACCGACACCGTCCAAGTGGACCTCGATCCGCGCCTCACACACCAGCTCGACGCCGTCGAGCACTCCAACCTGCAACTCAATACCGCGCTCGGCGGACTCGCCCGGTCCGTCCAGCACCTCGGCGACCGGATCGGCATGTCGCCCGATCTGCTCCCGCCAGTGGTGCAACCCAAGCGCAGCTGGTTCGGGCTCAAGCGAGAAAGGTGAGAAAATGGAACAAGTCCTTCCCTTCTACGTGGTCTGCGACGAGTCGTACTCGATGGAGAACGACATCGACGCCCTCAACGACGGACTACGCGAACTCCACACCGCCGTCGGCTCCGACCCGGTAGTGGCCGACAAGACCCGCTTCTGCGTCATCGGATTCTCCGACGACGCCGAAGTCCTGCTCGAACTCTCCGACCTCAGCGAGGTCACCCAGATGCAGGGCCTCGCCGTCAAGGGCGGCACCAACTACGGCGCCGCCTTCAGACTGCTGCGCGACACCATCGACTCCGACGTCGCGAAGCTCAAGAGCGACGGCTGCCGCGTCTACCGCCCCGCCGCGTTCTTCCTCTCCGACGGCCAGCCGAATTACGAGTGGAAGGACGAGTACGACCGGCTCACCGACCCGGCCTGGAAGCCACGCCCCAACATCGTCGCGTTCGGCTTCGGACCGGTCGACGAGGCCACCATCGCCTCCATCGGCACGTTCAAGTCCTTCGTCGCCAACGGGTCCCTGAACCCCGGCGACGCCCTCCACGAGTTCGCCTCCGCACTCACCAAGTCGATCGTCCAGTCCGGCACCAACATGACCGACGACGGCAAAGTAGACCTCCAAGTCCCCAACGAAGTGCCCGGCTTCACCACGCTCCCGGCCGACGAAGTCTGAAGGGACACAGCATGACCGAGGGCAAACTCGACCTGGCCCTCCCGCCCCCGCCACTCGCCTGGGGCGACCGCGCCGACAGCGCGCCCGACACCATCGGCCGCCGCGCCAGGGCCGCCGAGGCCGCCTGGAAGATCGACCCCGACCCCGACTTCCCCGACACCGTCCTCGACCAGGGACGCATCGGCGACATCGCGGTCCTCGCCTCCGCCGCGAGGGGCTCCAAGCACCGGTTCGAAGGCACCGCCAGACAGGACGCGGCGATCGCCTCCGCGGCGGCCGGATCCTGGGCGCTGGCGGCGGTCGCCGACGGCGTCGGCTCCGTGCCCGAGAGCCAGCGGGCCTCGAAGGCGGCGGTGCGATGGGCCGTCGCCGCACTCGCCCACCGACTCGAAACGGCCGAACAGGAACCTCGGAAGCTGGCCCGCGCGGTGTTCAGGGTGGCCAACCAGAAGCTCGGGAAGCTCCTCGGGCCCAAGACCACCCTCGCCGTCGCCGCGGTCGCCGCCAGTCCCGAACCCGACGGCAGGTACCGGTCCTGGGTCGCCGGGGTCGGCGACAGCCCCGTCTACTTCCTGCGCGAAGGCCGGCTCGCCCCCGTGTTCGACCTCGAACGCGAGGACGAGTTCGGCACCTTCACCGCCGCCATGCCCGACCGCGAACTCGGGAGCCACCTGCGCTTCGAGGAGGCGCTGATCCGGCCCGGAGACGCCCTGGCCTTGGTCAGCGACGGCATCGGGGACTTGCTCGGCGCCAGTTCGGAAGAGCCGAAGCGGTACTTCGCCGCGAACTGGAGCGTCCCGCCGAGCCCGATGGACTTCATGCGCCACGTGCAGGTCCGCTCGAGAGGATTCGACGACGACCGGTCCGCCGCCGTGCTCTGGGTGTCTCCCGACCCCACCGGTGAGGACGCACCCGCGCTGCGCGACGCCATCGGATCGCCGACGGCGCACGACGTCGAACTCAGCGCGGCGCGCATGCGGAGCCTGGAGGTCAGATCCGCATCGCGCCGCGGAATGAAACCCGCCAGGGACGGGCGCCCGCGGCGGGCGCGCGCACTCTTGATCGAACGCGCCGAGCGGTTGGTCGCCATCACCGCCGCCCCGGTCGGTGACGACGGGACCGCCGACCACGCGGGGCGGTGGATCGCGGCCATGCGCGAGGCCGTCGACGATTTCCCGCCCGACTACCCTTCAGCGGATTGGGTCTCGATCGTCTGGACGATCGCATTGCGCAAGTTCGCGGAGGACCCCGAAGCCGACCTCGGCCGCGTCGCGACCGCGGTCGCATGTGCCGAACCTTCG
>DATABR010000360.1:0-13586 GCA_036259435.1 Glycomyces sp. | reverse complement strand
CCCGGCGCGATCGCGCCGGGGCCTCGTCACGTCTGGGGGACGAGATCGACGGTCACGAGCGCGACCGTGCGGCGAAGTCCGCTCAGCCGCTGGCCGGGTTCGCCGCGAGTACGTATCGCAGTGCCGTGCACGACGCGATCGAAGTCGTTGCCCGCCACAGCCTCAAATGCCATCGACCGATCCTCTCCACGGCGGCCGCGGCGCCGTCAGCCTTGCGGCTCGGCCGTGCCGATGGACGCCGCTCGCACCGAGCGGAGCAGCAGACGCGGATCGCCGAGCATGCGCTTGAGCCGGCGTTCGAGTCCGGCGATCGGCGTCAGGTTCTGCGGGGCGCGGGCGTCCTTGTGCGCCGCCGAGCCCAGGGGCGGCAGGGCCGCGGCGGTGGCGTCGGCCAGCGCGATCGCGGCCTCTTCGCTGAGGTCGTCGGCCGCTTCGAGGCGGGCGATGCCCGCCCAGCCGCGCGACGAGGTGCCTGGCAGGCGCAGGTACCAGGTGAAGCGCGGCCAGCCCGACATCAGGTGGAAGACCGGGGTGCGCTGGCTGGGGCGCAACTGCTCGACGACGGCGTTCAGGTCGCCCTGCAGATAGGAGCGGTGGTGGCTCTTGATGTAGCCCACCGAGTGGGGCAGTCGCGTGCGCCCGCGCAGGGGGCCGTCGAGGACCGACAGCTCGGCGTCCATCGCGCACAGCGATGCCACTTTGGCTTCGAGCTCGGCCATGGCGGCTTGCGCGGAGGCGATGAGTTCGCCCGGGTCTGCCGATTCGGCCTTGCGGTAGGGGTAGCGACCGAAGTCGGCGCCGGGATCGACGGCGGCGAACAGGCCGCGCGCAACGGCGACTTCGACGACCGAGGCCTCGGCGGAGGCCGAGCGCTGACCGTCGAGGTCGCAGGCGACGGCTCCGGCGGCCCAGGAGACGCACAGGCCCGGCCAGCGGGTGCCGTCTTCGAAGAGCTCCACGCGGGCGTCGATACGCCTGACGCCGTCGACGACGACCAGCCGCCGCGGACCCGATGCGGGCGCGTCGACCGGCCGCCAGTCGGCGGGTTCGAGTTCGATGTCGGCCCGGACCACGGCGCGGTCGGAGCGCGAGGGCGACTCGGGGTTGTCCGCGAAGGACGGGTCCCAGGCGTCGACGGTGATCTGCAAGGCGCACCTGCTTTCGGGCCGATTGCGGCCCAGCCTACTTCGCACCGTCGACGTGCTGGCGGCCTACGGTCAGGAGATCTCGGTGACCAGGCCGGTCTCGAGCGAGTACACCGCTCCCACGATGGTGAGGTCGCCGTCGGCGACGAGCTCGGCCATGTTCGGGTGCATCTTGAGCGCTTCCACGGTGAGCAGGACGTTGTTCTTGATCATCGTGTCGATCGGGTCGCCGGACTCGCCCTTGCTGGCCTCGTAGGCCGGTTCGAGGGCCGCGACGGTCTCGGGGAGCGCGAGGTCGTGTTCTTCCTTTTCCTCATCGTGCTCGCCGTCCTCCTCGGCGGCCAGGAGCGCGTCGTGAGCAGCGGTGACGGCGCCGCAGTGCTGGTGGCCGAGGACGACCAGGAGCGGGGATGCGAGGGCGGCGGGGCCGTAGGAGACGGACTCGGAGACGAGCGGGTCGAAGACGTTCCCGGCGGTGCGGGTGACCATGAGGTCGCCGACGCCGGTGTCGAAGATCAGCTCGGGAGCGACACGGGAGTCGACGCAGGTGAAGACGGCAGCGCGGGGTTGCTGTCCTTCGACGAGCCCCTCGCGGCGCTCCACGTCGGTGTCGGGGTGGACCGCGCCGCCGTCGGCCCAGCGCTGGTTGCCGTCGAGCATGGCCTGCCAGATGTCTTCGGCCGTTTCGAGGTCCTTGAGGCTGGGGACGTCGGTCGTCTGGGCCGCGGCGTCCTCGCCGCCCATGCCGTTGCCGTCGCTGCTGCAGGCGTCGAGAGCGAGGAGGGAGGCGGCGCCGAGCCCGATCGTGCCGGCGCCGGTGATGATCTTGCGGCGATTGCCGCGAAGGTGAAATGCATTCATGCGCAATAGATACTTGAACATTGAAGCTTAACGGCAGTTGAACTACCCGCATGTGCCCTATGAGACAGATTCACCGACTTTCAGCGGGCTCCCAGGCGACGAGGGGGCCGCGGTCCTGCGAAGCCGACCGTCAGGACCACGTCTTCTCTACGTGTGAACCTTTCGCGTCCTTGGTGATCCGGAAGCGCACCGGGACTCGCTCGGCCAGCTCCGTCACGTGGGTCACCAGGCCCACGGTCCGTCCCGCCGTGAGCGTCAGGGCCTCCAATGTGGTCGCCACCGCGTCCAGCGTCTCCGGATCCAGCGTGCCGAAGCCCTCGTCCAGGATGATCGACTCCAGGCTCGCCCCGTGCCGCGCCAGACTCGCCAACTGGTCGCTCAACGCGAGCGCCAGCGACAGCGACGCCGCGAACGTCTCGCCGCCCGACAGGCTCCGCGCCGGCCGCGCCATATCCGCGTCGTGGTGGTCCACCACCCAGAAGTCCTGGTCGCGATAGATCAGGTCGTACTGCCCGGCGGTGATCTGATTGAGCATCACCGTCGCGCCCGCCACCAGTTCGTCGAGGGCCTCGCTCAGCAGCCACTCCATGAACCGCCGCGCCTCCAGATGCTTGGCGAGCTCCTTGGCTATCTCGGCCTCGTTCGCGAACCTGCGGACCTCGGCATCCAGATCGATGCGCTGATTGCGCGCGTGAATGCGACGTGATGCATCGGCCCTCGCCGATTCCACGGCCGCCGCGTGGCGGCCCACGTAGTCGCCGCCGGTGCCGCCCCGCGGCACCTCGACATCGAGCTCGCCCAGAGCGACCTTGAGTTCGGCCCGCAGCGTCCCGGCCCGGCCGTCGAGCCCGGCCAGTTCCGTGCGCGCGGCCTCGCGCTCGCCACTCGCGCGTTCGAGTGTCGAGGCGGCCCACTGAACGAGGTTCGACCAGCTCCCTGCCAGATCGTCCCCGCCGGCGGGCGGACCGAGCACCGCCACCTGGTCGCGGGCGTGCTGGAACTCCTTCCACGCCCGCTGCTGCCGCTCGTCCACCGTGGCCTTGCGCTTCTCGGCCTCCCGCAGCGCCCGCCGCGCGGCCTTGAGCGCGGCGCTCGTCCCGGCCAGCTGCTGCCTGGCCTCCTCAGAATTCGCGCGCTTCGCCTGCAGCGCCGCGGGTTCGGCGACGCCTTCGAGCTTCTTCTTCAAGCGCCGCTCGGCCAGTTGCAGCTCGGTGAGCCGCTCCTCGTAGTTCTCGAGCTTCGTCTGGAGCGCGACCACGGCGGCCTGGGAGTCCCGGAACTCGTTCGTCGCAGTTCGCGAGGCCTCCTCGGCCTGCTGCATCGACTCCGACAGATCGTGCTCAGGCACCGTGGTCACGGGACGGTCGCAGACGGGGCATTCGTCGCCGACTTCCAGCCCGGCCCTGAGAGTCCCGGCCAGTTCGGCCATCCGGACCTTGTGGAGGGTCGCGTGCTGGATCTCGACCTCTTCCGACGCGGCCTCCTCGAGTTCCTTGGCCTCGGCGAACTGGTCGCGCAGTTCCTCGGTGAGCTCCAGCCCGGTCTTGAGCTTCGACTCGGTCTCGGCCAGCTCGGCCCAGGCCTTGAGCTGGCGTTCGATCAGCCCCAGGTCGAGACCGTCGAGTTCGGCCCGCAGCCGCTCGTCCTCGGTCTCGGTCGCCTCGACCTCGGCGGCCTTCGCCTTGACGGCCTCGGTCGCCGACGCGACCTGCGCTGCGATGTCGGCGACGCCTTCGGGCTGCTTGATGTAGGTGAGCGACGCCAGATTCGCCTCGGCCTCGCTCAGGCGTCGCCGCGCGGTCTCGACCGCCGCGGCGAGCCCGTCGAGGGCGTTCGCCTTGTCCCGCACCGGCTCGGTGAGCTTCTCGAGCTGCTCGACCCGGTCGGCGGCGGTCGCCAGCTCCTGGTCGGTCACGGCCGGGACGCGAGCGAGCTGCGCCTCCAAGGTCTTCATCGCGGTGGTCGCCGCGTCCCGCTTCGCCCCGGCGAGCTGCTGGACGCGCCGGTAGACGCTGTGGCCGAGCAGGTTCTCGAGGATCTTGCGCCGGTCGGCGGGCGAGGCGTGCAAGAACTCCGCGAATTCGCCCTGGGGGAGCAGCACGCACTTTGTGAACTGCTCGAACGGCAGCCCGATCACGCGCTCGGCCGCGTTGCCGACCTCGCTCGGGCTGCCCGCGAGCGCTTTGCCGAGGCCTTCGACGAGCGCCTCGTCGTCGGCCGGGTCTACGCCGTCGGGCAGCTGCTCCAGAGCGGCCGTGGTGGTCTTGACCTTGCCGTTGCGGTCGCGCCGCAGAATGCGGGTCGCCACGTAGTGCGTTCCGGCCGCGGCGAACACGAGCCGCACCCGGCCCTCCACGGCTGAGGGTGCGATCGCGTTCTGGGTGGTGTTCACGCGCCAGCGCGGCGTGCGCCCGTACAGCGCGAAGCAGATCGCGTCGAGCACGGTGGACTTCCCGGCGCCGGTGGGCCCGGTGAGCGCGAAGAAGTCCACGTCGGTGAAGTCGAAGGTCTCGGATCCGGTGTAGGAGGCGAACCCTTGGAGGTCCAATCGAATAGGACGCACAGCGTTAACTCCGGTTCGGGCGGTGGTGGGCCGACGGGTGGGACCGCATCAGGACTCCTCGGCGACGGTCTCGGTGTCCTCGTAGAGCTGCGCGAAGAGCCCGGCCACGGCCGGGTCGTCGTGGCCTGCTTCGTGGAGGTACGTGGTGAACAGTTCGCCCGGGCTGCGTCCCGAGCGGCGCTCGCGCGGTTTGGTCTCGTCGAGGCGCATCACCGGATCGATGTGGATCTGGACGGCACGCGGGAAGAGGTCGGCGACCTCGGCGCGAAGCCCGGCGCGGGCGGGCTCGGTCACGAAGACCCGCAGCCACGCCCGTTCATCCGCTTCGACCTTCGCGAGTTGTTCGAGGCTGCCGCGCACGGTCTGCAGCGGCACCGCGGCGGTGAGCGGCACCGTGCGCGCCCGAGCGGGCACGCCCGCGCTGACGTCGACGATCGCGACGCTCGGCGTGTGGTCCTCCTCGCCGAAGTCGACCGCGAGCGGTCCGCCGGAGTAGCGGATCGGGCAGGGCCCGGTGATCGACTGGGCCTTGTGCAGGTGCCCAAGGGCCACATACGAAGTGGTGGGCGGGAAGATCGCGGCGGGCACGGCGTAGTCGGCCACGGTGTGGACCTCCCGTTCGCCGCCGCCCACTTTGCCGCCGACGACGGTGAGGTGCCCGGTGAAGAGGTTCACCTCGTCGGCGGTGAATCCTTGAGTGAGGGCGGCGACGAGGCGCCGCAGGTGGTCGGCGTAGTTCGCCTCGGCCCCGGCCGCGCCGAGTTCGAACAGCTCGGCGGCGCGCACGGCGTGCCGCTGGGCGATGAACGGCAGCGCCGCGATCCGCCAGCGTTCGCCGCCCCGCGTCGAGCCGGTGACGATGTGGTCGGCGGCCTTGCCGAGACTGCCGCGCAGGTGGATTCCGGCGGCGTGGGCCCATTCGCGCAGGGCGTCGAGGGCTTTGCCGTTGTCGTGGTTCCCGGCGATGACGACGACTTCGGCGCCGGTGCCGTGCAGCGCCGAGAGCGCGGCGGTGAGGAGCTTCTGTGCCTCGCTGGAAGGGGACGCGGTGTCGAAGAGGTCCCCGGCCACGATCACCAGATCGACCGATTCCTCGCGCGCGATCTCCACCATCTGTTTGAAGACCGCGCGCTGCTCGTCGAGCCGCGAGCGGCCCTTCATGGTGACGCCGACGTGCCAGTCGGAAGTGTGGAGAATCCGCAAGGCTCGCTCCCTCTGGGCGATGGGCCCCCGCCTCCTTTCGGATCAGGCGAGGACGGTTGGGCTAGAACGGGATGTCGTCTTCGTCGTCTCCGGCCAGGTCGAACGGGTCGACCTTCGCCGTGACCGATCGTGCCGTGGCGGCCGGGGCCGACCCGGCCTCGGCGGGGCGGGTGGCCCACGCGGGGAACGGGAAGTTCACCACCAGCGGCACCGGCAGCTCGGGCTGGGCCACGAACATGGTGCCGGGCTTGGCCATGAGGACCCGCATCCGCTGCGCCGACGTGAGGAACCCGTATTCGGGCCGGGTGGCCTCGGCGGCGTCCAATCGACCCACGACCCGGATGGCCGAGTTCGACGCGATGCGTCGCTCCACTTCGGACGCGGTCTGCTGGGCTCCGATGAGGATGACCCCGAGGGACCGGCCGCGTTCGGCGATGTCGAGCAGGATGTCCTTGATGGGACTGGTGCCTTCGCGCGGCGCGTACTTGTTGAGCTCGTCGAGCACCACGAACTGCAGCGGCCTGGCGGTGCCGGCCTTCTCCTTGCGCTCGAACTCGCTGCGCAGCACCACGCCGACGACGAAGCGCTGGGCCCGGTCGGGCAGGTTGTGCAGGTCGACCACGGTCACCTGCGCCTCGGAGGCGAGGGCCGCGCCGCGCGGGGGCAGGTCGCCGCGGATGAGCCGCCCGATGTCGCGACCGGAGGCGATGAGCCGCCGGATGAACGCGTTCACGGTTCCCAGGCCGATCGCCGAACCGGCCCATTCAGTGCGGGTCTCGTCGTCGGCCAGCCGCTCGCACACCAGGTCGACGAGGTCGCGGTAACTCGTGAGCAGCTGCCCGTCGACACTGATGGCGCCGTTGTCCTTGGGGCGGGCCTCCTTCCGCAATCGGGCGGCCACCTGGTGGACGACCATCGTGTACTGCTGGCGGTCGTCGTCGCCGTCGGCGAACACGAACGGCAGCAGGCTCAACTGGCAGAACTCGGCGAGGGTCCAGTAGAACGCGTCCACACCGGTGGACCGGCAGGCCACGTCCGGGATGCCGTTCGAGTCGCCCTCACGAGGCGGCGCGAGCACTTCCACGGACTTGAACGCGCCGGGCTCCATGCCGAGCTTGCGGTAGGAGTCGCGGATCGTCTCGTCGATCTTCGTGTTGTCGTGATCGAGGAGCAGCAGGTCCTCGCCCTTGACGTTGAAGATGAGCGCCTTCGTGTTCGCCGCCTCCGCACCCAGAGCGCCCGAATGCAAGAGCGAATACAGCATCCAGGTCGCGAACGACGTCTTCGTGGCGACGCCGCTGATACCGGAGATCGAGACGTGCGCGCCCCTCGTACCGTCGAGGAAATCCGGGTTCAGGTACACCGGCTGGCCGTCTCGCGAGAACCCCAGCGGCACTTGGCGGGTCATGCCGTCGAAATACAGGGCCCGGTCGCGGTCCTCGCCCGAAGCGCGCTGCACCTCAGCGCCCGGGCGCGGCGGCACGAAAACCTCCGGCTCGACCCGCGTCACGGTGACCTCGGCGGCCTCCTGCACCTGCGCCGGCAGCAGGCCCCCGGCGATGTCGAACACGTCGGAGTCGAACTGCGCCCCTTCATGGCGCGACCGCACCGAAGTGACCACGCCCGAGATGCGGACCGTGCCGACGCCCGGCACCTGGCGTTCGGTGGTGAGCACATCGTCGAGCTGCGCGTACGCCTCCGGACCGACCCCGACCCAGAACGACAGGGGTGTGGCGTCCTCCGTACCGAGCACTCTGCCGACCGCATCATTCATCCGTCGATCCTCGCAGTTGACCTTCTCTTCCCCGGTGTCGGGGGAGATTCCACTTCACGCGGCCACCCTCGGACAGATAGGGCAAGCCGTCGCGCAATCGCTGCTCGCGCAGCGCGAGCACATCAATGAAGACCACACGGCAGCACCGAAGCCGCGCGCGAACGCTCTGCGTCGCTTCGCTTGGGGATACAACCGGAATCGACAGCGGGCCTGCGCCATGTGGAACCACCACGGTTTGAGAGTCGGATACTTCATGGGTCTCAACGAGTCGGACAGCTCAGCGGTCACTTGCCTGTGATCGAACACACGATCCAATTTCGGTTCTAGTCGGCATCCTCATCCGAAGCCCGGTCATAGCGCAGGATCAGGTTGCCCCTGGCTTCGAGGACGTGCCGCAGCTCGAGTGGCCGCGCCTCGTGCGCCTCGCGGTGCGGCGTCTCCGCGATCGGCGGAGCCGCCGCGATGCGCATCGGACCGGCCCCGACCAGCAACGGCGACACCGTCAAGTCCAATTCGTCCACCACATCGGCGGCGACCAGATCGCCGAACAGGATCGGCCCGCCCTCGCACAGGATCTGGCGCAGGCCCCGCTCCCGCAAGGCCACCGCGGCCAAGCGGCAGTTCACCGCGCCGGTGCCCACGGCGATCACGTCCGCGACCGCCCGGAACGGTTCGATCCGCGCCTCCGGCAAGTCCGCCGGGCAGATGAGGATCGGCCGCCGCGGCGCCTTCGTGAAGATCCCCGCCTCCGGATCGAGGCTGGCCGTGCGCGTCACGATCGCCATCACCGGCACCTCCGGCAGGCCTTGGGCCCGCCGCCACGCCATCCGCTCGGGGGACAGCACCAGCGGCCCGTACCCCTCGGTCGTCACGGTCCCCGACCCGGCGACGAGCACGTCGCAGCGCGCCCGCAGGACCTTGAACACCCGCTTGTCCTCTGCACTCGAAAGGGGACCGGAGCGCCCTTCCGCGGTCGCCGCGCCGTCGGCGCTGGCGACGAAGTTGACCCGCAGCCAATCGGGAGCGGGCGGCGCGTACGCCGCGTAGACCTCGTCATCGGTCAGTTCATCGAGTTTTCGGTACAGCACCTCTGCCACGGCCACAAGGTAGCCCACGGCCCCGACAGAGAAACGCGGGGAACTTCGCCGAACCGGGCGCTGGCTCAGTCGCCGAGCACGCGCTCGAGGTAGGCGTTGGCGAACCGGCGGTCCGGGTCGACCTCGTCGCGCACCTTCAGGAAGTCCTCGAAGTGCTTGTAGCGCTTGGCGAGCTGCCGCGCGTCGAGGGTGTGCATCTTCCCCCAGTGGGGCCGCCCCTCCACCGCGTCGAAGATCGCCGCGCAGTCCTTGAAATAGGCCTCATGGTCGTGCTTGTGGTACTGGTGCACCGCCACGTACGCGGTGCGGCGGCCGTGCGCCGTCGACAGCCAGATGTCGTCCGCCGCCGCGAACCGCACCTCTACGGGGAACGACACGAGGTGCCGCTCGCGCTCGACCATCGCCTGCAGTTCGAGGAGCACCTCCGGCAGTGCCTCGCGGGGCAGCGCGTACTCCATCTCGCGGAACACCACCGACCGCGGCGAGGCGAAGACCTTGTGCGACACGTCCGTGTACTCGCGGGCGCTCCACACCCGGCCGGCGAGCCGGTTGAGCCCCGGCACCATGCCCGGGAAACGCGCCCCGACCCGGTTGCTCGCCTCGAACAGCGTGTTCTCGGTGAAGCCCTCGCTCCACCAATACGACAGGCGGCTCGGCGGACGGCCCGCCTCCGACATCGCGTAGCGGTCGTTGCGCTTCGTCAGCGTCCGGTCGGTGTGCGGGAACCAGTAGAACTCGAAGTGGTCGTGCCCGGCCACCAGCTCGTCGAGGTCCCCGAGCACCGCCTCCAGCCGCTCGGGCCGCTCAACGGCCTTGAGACGGAACGCCGGGACGCACTGGAGCGTCACCTCAGCGATCACTCCGAGTGCGCCGAGTCCCAGGCGCGCCGCGGCGAACAACTCCGGCCGCTCGAACTCAGTACAACCTACGATCGAGCCGTCGGCCAGGACGAGTTTCAACCCCTTGACCTGCCACGCGAAGCCCCGATAGCGGTCGCCGGTGCCGTGGGTTCCGGTCGAGATCGCTCCTGAGATCGTCTGCCGGTCGATGTCGCCCATGTTCTCCAGCGCCAGCCCGTGCGCGTCGAGCACCTGGTTCAACCGCCACAGCGGCATCCCCGCCTCCACCGTCACCAGGCCCGACTTGGCGTCGACCGCCACCACATGGTCGAGCCCGCCCATGTCGATCTGGACGCCGTCGGCGACCGCGATGCCGCTGAACGAATGGCCCGCGCCCACCGCCTTGACCCGCAAGCCATCCGAGGCCGCCGCCGTCACCGCCGCCGCCAACGAGTCGGCATCGGCCGGCCGGACGGTGCGGGCCGGATCGGCATGCTCGGTGCCCGACCAGTTCTGCCAGAGGGGAACTCCCATATCGACTCCGGTTGAAGATGAGGTGTATTTCACTAGGCTCCCACAGACCGCTCGCTTTCTTGATCACGGGACGGCTCCCGTTCACGATCGGCCGAAGTCCGGTCAAGTCGCTGTGAGTGAAAGCGTCACACCCTTCAGCTACGGTTTTGGCATGCAGCTCCGTTACCGGTATCGGGTGTACCCGACCGCGCCGCAATGCCGAGCGTTGGCGCGGACATTCCGATCGGTGCGGACGGTATCGGGGAGTCCCGGCAGATCTGGTCAAACCCGAAAGGGACAGAAGCAGGAACCCTCCCGTACCCGGTTCGAATCCACGAGCCGCTAGCCGGGAATCCTCTCCCCTTGAGGAGAGGTGGATGTCAAGGTAGCTTTCATCTAACCCCAATTGAGCTGCGGAAGGGAAGTCCCGATGGGCCACCAGGGAATGACCGGTACCGATTTCGCCGAGTTGGGGCGCGCGACCTCCGGGATTCAACCGCCGTTCGCGGTCGTCGAACTCGGCGCGTTCGACACCAATGCGGCCATCCTGCGCCGCAACGCCATCGGCAAACCACTGCGGCTCGCGAGCAAGTCCCTGCGCTGCCGGGCGCTCATGCGTCGGGCCCTCGCCCAGCCCGGCTTCCAGGGCATCCTCGGCTTCACGCTGCCCGAGGCGCTGTGGCTCGCCGAGGAGTTCGACGACATCGTGGTCGCCTATCCGACCGCCGACACCGATGCCCTGCGCAAACTCGCCGCCGACGATGAGCTCGCCCGCCGCATCACCCTCATGGTCGACTCGGTCGAGCACCTCGACTTCCTCCAGCGCCACGTCGCGCCGGACCCGTCCCGGCCGCTGCGGCTGTGCCTCGAACTCGACGTCTCGCTCGAACTGCTCGGCGGCCGTGTCCACATCGGCGCCTACCGCTCCCCGGTCCACAGCCCCGAGCACGCGCTCGAGATGGCCCACGAGATCGACAAGCGCCGGGGCGTCGACCTGGTCGGCGTCATGGGCTACGAAGGCCAGATCGCCGGCGTCCAGGACGCCTTCTCGGCTGCGGCCCTGCGCTACCCGCTGGTGCGGCTCATGCAGAAGGTCTCCCGGGCCGAACTGTCAGAACGCCGCGCCGAGGCCGTGGCCGCCGTCCGCAGCGTCGCCGACCTCGAATTCGTCAACGGCGGCGGCACCGGCTCGGTCATCTCCACCGCCGCCGACCCGTCCGTCACCGAGATCGCCGCCGGATCGGGCCTGTACTCGCCCGCGCTCTTCGACGGTTACCGGTCGATCCGCCCGCTCCCGGCCGCGTTCTTCGCCCTTCCCGTGGTCCGCCGCCCGCGCCAGGGCATCGTCACCGCCCTGGGCGGCGGCTGGATCGCCTCGGGCGTGCCCGGCCCCGACCGGCTCCCGAAGCCGGCCCACCCCGGCGGGCTGCGCTACTCCAAGACCGAAGGCGCCGGCGAGGTCCAGACCCCGCTCAAAGGCCGCGCCGCCGACGGCCTCGCCATCGGCGACCGGGTCTGGATGCGCCACGCCAAGGCCGGCGAGCTCGCCGAGCGCGTCAACACCCTCCACCTGGTCTCCGGCGGCCGGGTCCTGGACGAAGTGCCGACCTACCGCGGCGAAGGACACGCCTTCGCATAGCGCGCCCATACGAAAAAGGCCCGGCGGGACTTGATCGTCCCGCCGGGCCCTTGCGCATTGCGACCGCCTCAGTCGTTGCCGCGGCCGTTCCCGTTATTGCCGCCGCCGCCACCGCCGCCGCCCGGGGTGCACAGACCGAACGCCTCGGCGATCGGATCGCATTCATCGCCGCCACCGCCCGGCGGCGGCTCGGCGCTCTTGCACCGCCCGTCGGTCGGATTCGTCGCGCAATAAGGACTGTCGGCGTCGATCGTGCCGTCCGGGTTCACGAGGTCGTCCGCGATCGGACTGCCCGCGTGCGTGGCCTCCTCCCACTGCTTCGCCTCGTAGCCCTTGGCGTCGATCGCCCCGTTCATGAACTGGATCCACACCGGATAGCTCAGCTTCGAACCGTACGTGCCCTCCGTGGTGCCCTCGGGGTTCAGCAGCGGCGCCGATTCCGCGGTCGCGTTGCCGACCCAGGCGGCGATGCTCAACTGCGGGATCGCGCCCACGTACCAGGTGTGCGCGTTCGCGTCCCCGTACTCGTCGGCCGCCTGCCAGGTACCCGTCTTACCGGTCAGCGGACGGCCGTCGCGGATCGTCTCGCCCTCACCGGTGATCGTCGAACCCACGTACTGCAGGTTGCGGGCGATGCTCTTGTCGATCGCCTGGTACTGCTCCAGCTCGCGCGTCGGCTTGACCTCGTTGCCGTCGCGGTCGTAGACCGCCTCGACGAAGTGGGACTCGTTGTACTCGCCGTCGGCCGCGATCGTCGCGTACACGCTCGCCATGTAGGAGACCGAGGTCGGGTACTGGCCGAAGCTCAGGTGGTAGTAGAACGGGGAGTTCTTCGAGTTCAGGTCCAGCTCGGTCCGGACCGGGGTCGCCCCGTCGTCCTCGTAGCCGTCCAGCGACGCGTCGGTGTCGATGTTGCCGTTGTCGTCGGTCTTGAAGTTGCCGGCCTCGTCCTTCACGATCCCATGGCGCGAGTAGGTGATCGTGCCGTCATCAGCCCGGTGGAAGCGGTACGTGACCTGCTCGCCGTTCTCGTTCTGGGACAGTTGGCGCATGCCCATGTCGATCGCGGTCTGCAGGATCGCGGTCGCGCCCCACTTCTCGGCGATCGCGTACATCGGCGTGTTCTTCGACTGCCGCACCGCATCGGTCAACGTCATGTCGATGTCCTCGACCGCACCGGAGTTCGAGATCGTGTTGTCGTCGAAGCCCTCTTGCAGCGAGTCGAACTCGCGCGGCGACTTCGAGTGCCACCAGGAATCGATCGACGCGCCGTTCTTGATCGCCGTCGCGGCGGTGATCATCTTGAACGTCGACGACGGCGGGTGGGGGTTCTCGAGCCCGGCCTTGTCGATGCCGAGGCCGTTGTCCCCGCCGTAGTAGCCCAGCACGCGGCCGGTGCCCGGCTCGACCGCCACGACCGCGCTGGCCATCGACGTGTTGTAGTCGTACAGCGCGGCGTTCTTGTTGTCGTTGAGGAACTCGAAGTAGCCGTCGTCGTTGACGTACTCGGCCGCCGCGGCCGTGTTCTCGACGGGGTTGCCGTCGTCGTCGACGGCCTGGCCCTCTTCGTTCTCCTTGCGCTTGAGGTCGCCGCGGCTTGCGGTCTCCTCGGCGAGGGCCTGGATTTCGGGGTCGATGGTCAGCGCCACGGTGTAGCCGCCGGTGCCGTCTTCCTTGCCGTAGAAGGCCTCCTGCGTGAGGCCGTATCGGCTCTCCAGCTCGTCCCAGATGTAGCCGTCGGTCGGGTTGGTGATGAAGCCGGTCGGGGTGTCGTGGCCCCACGAGCCGGGGTTCTGGAGGGCCTTGAGGGTCTCGGGCATCCCGGCGTCGAGCTGCGCCTGGACCTCGGCGAGCTGCTCGTCGTTCAGGTCCTCGGTCATGGTGAGCAGGGTCTTCATGCCGTGCGTCCAGCGGTCGAGCGGGGCGGTGCTGTCCGGGCCGGCGATGCGGGG
>DATABR010000359.1:0-9474 GCA_036259435.1 Glycomyces sp. | reverse complement strand
CATCGCGAAGGCGGGCCGCAGACGTCGTTGAGGCTAGCCCTCCTGTGGAGGCGCGGCCTTCTTCGCCGCCTTCTTGGCGGCGGTCTTCTTCACCGCTTTCTTCGCGGTCGTCTTCTTGGCCGCGGTCGTCTTCTTGGCGGTCTTCTTGGCCGTCGCCTTTTTGGCGGTGGCCTTCTTGGCGGCCTTCTTCGCCGCCTTCTTGGCCGGCACCGCGCCCGATGCGACCTTCTCGCGCCGTTCGGCCAGGAGCTCGGCGGCGCGGTCGATGGTCAGGTCCTCGATCGAGTCGGTCTTGCGGATCGAGGCGTTGGTCTCGCCGTCGGTCACGTACGGGCCGAAGCGGCCGTCCTTGAGCGAGACCTCCTTGCCCGTCACGGGGTCGGGGCCGAGTTCCTTGAGGAGGGTCTGCGCCCGCTGCTGGCGTCCGCGCGACTTCGGCTGGGCCAGCAGGTGCTCGGCCTGGTCGAGCGTCAACGTGAACAGCTGCTCCTCGTTCTCGAGGGAGCGGAAGTCGCGCTTCTTCTTGACGTACGGGCCGTGCGGGCCGAGCCCGGTGCGGATCTCTTCGCCTTCGCCGTCCTTGCCGACCAGGCGGGGCAGCGTCAGGAGTTTGACGGCGTCCTCGAGGGTCAGTTCGGAGAGCTTCTGGCCGGTGAGCAGCGATGAGGACTTCTCACCACTGGTGACGTAGGGCCCGTAGCGGCCGGATTTGGCGTACACGGGCTCCCCGGTCTCGGGGTGCGTGCCCAGTTCGCCCTCACCGGAGCCGAGCTCGTACAGCTCCTCCACTTTCGCGGGGGTCAGCTCGTCGGGGGCCATCGACTCGGGGATCGAGGTGCGTTCGCCGGGCTCGCCCGCCTCGGCCTGCGCCGGGTCGGTGCGTTCCAGGTAAGGCCCGTAGCGGCCGACGCGGACGACGACCTTGCGGTCCTTCGCGTCGGTGTACAGCGCGATCGAGTTGACCCCACGCGCGTCGATCTTCGCGAGCTCGTCCTCGACGAGGTTCCGCAGCCCGCCGGAGGCGGCCACGGTGCCTTCCCTGTCCTCGCCGCCGAAGTAGAACTTGCGGAGGAATTCGACGCGCTGCTCCTGCCCGGCGGCCACCTCGTCGAGCTCGTTCTCCATCCCGGCGGTGAAGTCGTAGTCGACAAGGCGCGGGAAGTGCAGCTCCATGAGGCCGATCACGGCGAACGCCAGGAAGGACGGCACGAGCGCCTGGCCCTTCTTGAACACGTACCCGCGGTCTTGGACGGTCTGCAGAGTCGAAGCGTAGGTCGAGGGGCGGCCGATGCCGCGCTCCTCGAGGGCCTTGACCAGGCTCGCCTCGGTGTAGCGGGAGGGCGGCTGGGTGGTGTGCCCGGCGGGTTCGAGGCCGCGCTCGGTCAGGTGCTGGCGCTCGGCGAGCTCGGGCAGGCGCTTCTCGGCGTCGTCGGCGTCGCCCTCCTCGATGGACTCGACGTAGGCGAGGAGGAAGCCGGGGTTGGTGATGGTCTTGCCCGAAGCCCCGAAGTCGGCCTGCTCGCCGTCGGGAGTGGTGGCCCGCATCCGCACCGACGTGGAGTTGCCGGTGGCGTCGACCATCTGCGAGGCGAGCGTGCGCCGCCAGATGAGTTCGTAGAGGCGGTGCTCCTCGGCCGAGACCTGGCCCTTGAGCTGGCTGGGGGTCTTGAAGCGGTCGCCGGAGGGCCGGATGGCCTCGTGCGCCTCCTGCGCGTTCTTGACCTTGCGGGCGTAGTGGCGCGGCTCGGAGGGCACGTACTGGGCGCCGTAGAGCTCGGCGGCCTGGGCGCGGGCGGCGTTGATCGCGGTGCTGGACAGGTTCGTCGAGTCGGTCCGCATATAGGTGATGTGGCCGTTCTCGTAGAGCCGCTGGGCGACCCGCATGACCTGGGCACTGGAGAGGCGGAGCTTGCGCCCCGCCTCCTGCTGCAGTGTGGAGGTGATGAACGGCGGATAGGGCTTGCGGCGGTAGGGCTTCTTCTCGACCTTGAGGACGGTGAAGTCGCGCCCTTCCAGGCGGCGGGCCAGGCCGCGCGCGCCCGCCTCGTCGAGGTGGACCACGTTGCCCTTGACGCGGCCGGTGGCGGCGTCGAAGTCCTTGCCGGTGGCGATCCGGTCGCCGTCGACGGCGATGAGCGTGGACTTGAACGTCTGGCCCTCGTCGGTGGCGAGGTTCGCGGTGACGTCCCAGTAGTCGGCGGTGCGGAAGGCCATGCGGGCCCGCTCACGCTCGACCACGAGGCGGGTCGCGACGGACTGCACGCGCCCGGCCGAGAGGCGCGGCATGACTTTCTTCCACAGGACCGGGCTGACCTCGTAGCCGTAGAGGCGGTCGAGGATGCGGCGCGCCTCCTGGGCGTCCACCAGGTCCTGGTTGAGCTCGCGCGGGTTCGCGGCGGCCTCGGCGATGGCCTGCGGGGTGATCTCGTGGAAGACCATCCGCTTGACCGGCACCTTCGGTTTCAGTGTCTCGAGCAGGTGCCAGGCGATGGCCTCCCCCTCGCGGTCCTCATCGGTGGCGAGGAAGAGTTCGTCGACTTCCGCGAGGTAGCCCTTGAGCTTCTTGACGTGGGCCTGGCGATCGGGGTTGACGATGTACAGCGGCGCGAAGTCGTTGTCGACGTCCACACCTAGTCGCGACCAGGCCTTGTCCTTGTATTTGGCCGGGATTTCCTTGGCGTTGCGCGGCATGTCGCGGATGTGCCCAAGCGAGGAGTCGACGATGTAGCCGGGTCCGAGATAGGAGGCGATCGTCTTGGCCTTCGCCGGGGACTCCACGATGACCAGGCGCTTGATATCCGGCACTGCTCCCACCGTTCACTCGGAAAATGCACTCGATTCGTTACGGTAGCTCACGCCGCCGTTCCTCGTCCCCTGAGTATGGGTGTGCCCCGGTCACCTCAGCGACGCTTGCGAGCCAAGCATTCGCACACTGATCGGGGCACACGCAGATGAAACAGGTTTTCGCGTTCGTCGATTCGTCCCGGAGCTAGCCGACTTCGACCGACTCACGCCGCTCCGGGGCGGGGGCTTCCCCCGCGTCCACCACCGAGGAACGACGCTTGGAGACGAGGATCGCGGCGACCAGGATCGCCACGGCCACGCCCGCGATGACCCAGCGCACAGGGCCGCCGGCTTCGGCGCCCACGCCGTCCACGGTGTAGACCACCACGGCCGGGGCGATGATGAGGCTCACCAGGTTCATGACCTTGAGGAGCGGGTTGATGGCCGGGCCGGCGGTGTCCTTGAACGGGTCGCCGACGGTGTCGCCGACGACCGCCGCGGCATGGGCCTCGGAGCCCTTGCCCCCGTGGGCGCCGTCCTCGACGTCCTTCTTGGCGTTGTCCCAGGCGCCGCCCGAGTTCGCCAGCATGATCGCCATGAGCACGCCGCAGGCGATCGCACCGGCCAGGTAGGCCGCGAGCGGGCCCACGCCGAGGCCGAAGCCGACCGCGATGGGCGCGGTGATGGCCAGCAGACCCGGCGTCAAGAGCTCGCGCTGCGCGTCACGGGTGCAGATGTCGACGACGCGGCCGTATTCGGGGCGCTGCGTGCCCTCCATGATCCCGGGGAACTTCGCGAACTGGTCACGGACCTCGTTGACGACCGCGCCCGCGGAACGGGCCACGGCGTTGATCGCGAGGCCCGAGAACAGGAACACGACGCTGGCGCCGAGGATGAAGCCCACGATGTTCGCCGGGTCGGCGATGTTGAGCGTCTCGAACAGCGCGGCGCCCGCCAGGCCTTCACCGGCGACGGCGTCGGTGTAGGCGCCGAACAGCGCCGTCGCCGCCAAGACGGCGGTGGCGATCGCGATGCCCTTGGTGATGGCCTTGGTGGTGTTGCCGACCGCGTCGAGGTCGGTGAGCGTGCGGGCCGCGTCGCCCTTCACGTCGCCGGACATCTCGGCGATGCCCTGCGCGTTGTCGCTGATGGGCCCGAAGGTGTCCATGGCGACGATGACGCCGACTGTGGTGAGCAGGCCGCAGCCGGCGAGCGCGACCGCGAACAGGCTGATGAGGATCTCGCCGCCGCCGAGCAGGTAGGCGCCGAGGACGGCGGCCGCGATGAGCAGCGCCGAGTACACGGCCGACTCCAGGCCCAGCGAGAAGCCCGAGAGGATGTTGGTGGCCGCGCCCGTGCGCGTCGAGGCCGAGACGTCCCGCGTCGGCTTGTAGCGGGTGTCGGTGTAGTAGCCGGTCAGCGCCATGATCGCGGCGGCCAGGGCGATGCCGATGACCACCGAGAGGATCGCGAGGATCTGCGGGCTCACCGGGACGCCCGAGGTGTCGACGCCGGTGCCGAGCTCGGCCCATTCGGCGGGCACGTACATGATCACGGCGACCGCTGTCAGGAGCGCCGAGACGATCGCGGAGATGTAGAACGCGCGGTTGATGGCCGTGAGCCCTGAGGCGTCGGAGGCCCGCATGCGGGTGATGATGACGCCGAGGATGGCGCAGACGATGCCGACCGAGGCGACCAGCAGCGGCAGGACCAGGCCGATCTCACCGAAGGCGGCGCGGCCGAGGATGAGGCTCGCGACCAGGACGACCGCGTAGGACTCGAACAGGTCGGCGGCCATGCCGGCGCAGTCGCCGACGTTGTCGCCCACGTTGTCGGCGATGGTGGCCGGGTTGCGCGGGTCGTCCTCGGGGATGCCCTGCTCGACCTTGCCCACCAAATCGGCGCCGACGTCGGCGGCCTTGGTGAAGATGCCGCCGCCGACGCGCATGAACATGGCCAGAAGCGCGGCGCCGAAGCCGAAGCCCTCCAGGACCACCGGCGCGTCGCCGTTGTAGACGAAGACCACGACCGAGGCGCCCAGCAGTCCGAGGCCGATGGTGAGGAAGCCCACCACGCCGCCGGTCCGGAAGGCCAGGTGCATCGCCTGGGTCGGCTTGCCGTCGCGAGCCGCGGCGGCCACGCGCACGTTCGCGCGGGTCGCCAGGCTCATGCCGGCCCAGCCGATGAACGAGCTGAACCCGGCGCCGACGACGAAGAACAGGCTCCGTCCGATGCGGACGTCCGAGCCGCCCTCCGCCGGCAGCAGGAACAGCAGGATCACCGCGATGACGACGAAGACGCCGAGCGTGCGGAACTGGCGGCGCAGATAGGCCGAGGCGCCCTCTTGGACGGCCGCCGAGATCTCCCGCATCTTGTCCGTGCCGGTGCCGGCCGCGAGGACGTTCTTGACGAGCGCGGCGGCGCCTCCGAGGGCGACCAGCGCGAGCGCGGCGGCGACCACGACGAGGCTCAGGTTCGAGCCCGCGAGCTGGCCTACGCTCTCGTCGCCGTTGGCGAGCAACGTATGCATGTAGTTCCTCCAAGCACTGCTCGGACGCGCGGGCGTGCGCGTCCGGCGTTTGCGTACACATAGGGGCCGCGGGGTAGGACGGCGCGGCCTGGGCCGAGCGCAACGGCCCGGCAGACATAACGTGCGGAGTGTAACTATGTGCGGGCACTCAGAGTGGGCATGGTCACGCAGGCCTGCCGCCGTGGGGAAGACCTCAGTGGTCGGCGCCGGAGCCCGAACCGGGCAAGGGCCAGCTCATGCTGACGGTGGTGCCGCCGTTCGCGTCGGGACCGGTCACGACCAGGTCTTCGACCAGTCCCCCCAAGACGATGAGGGTGATCTCCTCGGAGAGCGAGTCCTCTTCGATCGCGTCGTGATCGTTCGCTTGCGCATCGCCACTTCCGGTGCTCGCATCGATCCGACCGCTCGGGCGCGCGCGCAAATCCTGCGCGTTATCCGTGATTTTCGCAACGAAACGATCACCGATCGCGAATTCTACGCGCACAAGGTCCTCGAGACCTCGGTCCCGATGCCGCAGGACTGCGCGCGTGCACGCTTCGCCGACGGCTTGGCGCACTTCGTCGAGGAGCCCCGTGGCGACCCCCGCGTGCGCGGCCACGTCGGCGGCCACGAGCCGCGCGGCGCGAACATAGGCGGCGGCGGGCGTGAAGGCGAAGTTGACCGTCGTCGGTTCCACTCGTCCCGCCGCGCGGCCGTGCTTGGAGCCGTTCACGCGCCGGGCACCGCTTCCCGGACGTCGAGCACCTTGTCCAGTCCGGTGAGGTCCAAGAGCTTTCTGATGCGCGGGTTCGCTCAGACGACGACCAGGCTCCCGCCCGCGTCCGAGAGTCGCCGCCGCGCGCCGATGAGCACGCCCAGGCCGGTGGAATCGCAGAACTCGGTGGGCGTCAGGTCGATCGCGACCCGCATCCGGCCCTCGGAGGAGAGCTGGCGCACGGCCTCGCGCAACTGCGGGGCGGTGTACATGTCGATCTCGCCGGTGACGCTGATGACCGCGTACTCGCCGATCTCGGCCAGGCTGAGCCCCAATTCGGGCTCGGCAGCGCCGTCGCCTGATGTTCCCCTCACGCCGTCTGTCCCCTTTCTCGGCGAAACCTGCGGGCCGTGAATCGGCCGGACCGCCCGATGCCCTGACGTCACGGTGCCTTAGCCCATCGGTTGATTCTCGCAGGATACCCCGCCATTTAGGGCGAAGGGGAATGCGAGCGCGACCGTGAACCCCAACCCGTGCAGGTTGAAATCCCCTCCCGCCAGGAGGGGAGGATGTCAAAAGCGTACTGCGTTCCCGGTGGAGCGGAGCCGGGAGCGTATGACCGAATTGGGGCGCGCTCCCTCGCTGACGAGGATCTTGTCGGGGGCCTGCGGCATCATTGGCAGATGCCCGTCGACCAGCTCATAGCCGCCCTCGAGTCCGATGCGGGGGGACTGCGCCACCTGCGCCGCCTCCCGCCGCGGGCGTCGGTGCGCACCGAATGGCCCGAATGGGTGCCCGACGCGGTCCGAGACGCTTTGGCGGACACGGGAATCACTCGACCGTGGCCCCACCAGGCCGAGGCCGCGACCCACGCCTTCGAGGGCCGTGACGTCGTCGTCGCCACCGGTACCGCCTCGGGGAAAAGCCTCGCGTACCTGCTCCCTCTCCTCACCGAGGCGGCCGCCGACGGTGAAGGCCGGACCCTCTACCTGGCTCCCACGAAGGCCCTTGCGGCAGACCAGGCGCGGGCCGTGGGCGAGTGCGAGGTCCCAGGCCTGATCCCGGCGATCGTCGACGGCGACACGCCCTTCGAGCACCGCCAATGGGCCCAGCGCTTCGCGAACCTGGTCCTGTCCAATCCCGATCTGCTCCACCACTCGCTGCTCCCCCGCCACCGCATGTGGCGCTCGCTCCTCAAGAACCTCAAGTACGTCGTGGTCGACGAATGCCATGTGTACCGGGGTGTCTTCGGCGCGCACGTCGCCTTGACCGTGCGGCGGCTCCTGCGCCTCGCCGAGCACTACGGCGCGAGCCCCACCGTGATCGCGGCCAGCGCGACCGCGGCCGACCCCGCCGCGTCGCTCTCAGTCCTCACCGGACGGCCCGCGGTGGCCGTGACCGAGGACGCCTCGCCGTCGCCGGGCGCGACGGTGGCGCTGTGGGAACCGGTCACATACGAGATCGAGGGCGAACCGCAGCAGGCCTCCACCCTCTCCGAGACGGCGCGGATGCTGGCGCAGCTGGTGAGGCGAGGCGTGCGCACTTTGGCCTTCGTCCCGTCCCGGCGAGGCGCGGAAATCGTGGCGGCCGAAGCGAAATCGCGCCTGGGCGCGGACCCGGCGGCCGACCGCATCGCCGCGTACCGGGCGGGCTACCTGAGAGAACACCGGAGAGATCTCGAAGCGGATCTGCGAGACGGCAAACTCCTCGGCGTGGCGACCACGAACGCTCTGGAACTGGGCATCGACGTGACGGGCCTGGATGCGGTGCTCCTCTGCGGCTATCCGGGCCGGCTGGCGTCGTTCTGGCAGCAGATCGGCCGGGCCGGCCGAGGGGACACCGAGGCGCTGGCGGTGATGCTGGCGAAGGACGACCCCCTCGACACGTTCCTGGTGCACCACCCGGAGGCGATCTTCGACCGCCCGGTGGAGGCGAGCGTGTGCGACCCGTCGAACCCGTATGTCCTGGCGGGCCATCTCTGCCTAGCCGCCGAGGAGCTCCCACTACGCGACAACGATCTCGACGCGATCCCCGGAAGCCGCGCGGTGGCGGAGCAACTGTGCGAGCAGAAGATGCTGCGCAAGCGCCCGGGTGGCCGCTACTACTGGATCGGGTCGGAGCGCCCGGAGGTGGCGCTGCGCGGCTCGGGGCCGATGGGCGTGGACATCGCGGAGACGAACACGGGCAGGCTGATCGGCACGATCGACGCGGCGGCCTCGCACCGCCTGGTCCACACGGGCGCGCTGTACCTGCACCAGGGCGAGTCGTTCCTGGTGGACGAGTTGGACTTGGAAGACGGCGTGGCCCTGGTCCACGCGGCTAAGCCGCCGTGGACCACGAGCGCGCAGGAGATCACGCACCTGGAAGTTTTGGCGGAGAAGGAGCGCCTGGAGATGGGCGACGTGTCGCTCTGCCTGGGGGAAGTGGAGGTCACCTCGTGCGTGATCTCCTACCAGCGCCGCAGACTCCCCTCAGGCGAAGTGCTGGACACCCAAACCCTGGACCTGCCACCGCAGACGCTCAAGACCGTGGCGGTCTGGTGGACGGTGGAACCCGAAGCGCTGGAAGGCGTCAAGGACCTGGCGGGCTCGCTCCACGCGGCCGAGCACGCCTCGATCGGCCTGCTTCCCTTGATCGCCACGTGCGACCGCTGGGACATCGGCGGCCTCTCGACGGCGGCCCACATGGACACCGAGTTGCCCACGGTCTTCGTCTACGACGGCCACCCGGGAGGCGCGGGCTTCGCCGAGCAGGCCTTCCGCAAATGGAAGGACTGGCTGGGCGCCACGAAGGAGGCGATCGCCAGCTGCGACTGCCGCTTCGGCTGCCCCAGCTGCATCCAAAGCCCAAAGTGCGGCAACGGCAACGAACCCCTCAACAAGAAGGGAGCGGTGGCGATCCTGGAACTCCTGCTCAAGGCAGGGGAAGGCCCGGTGACCACAACGGTCCACGCCCCGAAGCCCGCCACCGCCCCGAAGCCCGAAGCAGACCTGTGGCCCGGCGACTTCTGATCGTGTTCGAACCAGCCGGGGGCGGTGTCAGCCGGCGATTCTGTTGAGGCTGGCGCTCAGGTGGGGGCTGAGGGGTTTGCCTTCGGCGGCCATTTCCTGGGCGTACATGAGGGCGCCTTCCACGATGCCGTAGAGGCGCTTGCCCGCCGTGACCTCTTTGGCCTGCGGGCTGCGCACTACCGCGTCGGTGGCGATCTCGATCTGGGTACCGTCCACGTGCCCGTAGTAGAGGTCGAGGATGCCCGTCGGATGCGCCAGCAGCACTTCGATCTCGGGCCGCTTCGGGTCCTCGCTCTTGACCACGCGCCACCAGCCGGTCTCCTGCGCCGCGGGGCGCACGGGCTTGCCGTCGGGATCGATGATCCACGAACGGGCGTGGTATCGCAGGAACGGCCGTCCGTCGTGGAGGAAGCTGATCTCCTGTGCGAACAGGAAGTCCTCCACGTCGGGGTAGC
>DATABR010000358.1:0-29666 GCA_036259435.1 Glycomyces sp. | reverse complement strand
GGCGCGGACCTCGCGGTCCGCGCCGTTCTTCACGTCTTATTTCGCGGCGAGGGTCGCCCTCGCCGGAGCGAGCACCTTCTCACCGGCGCTCGTCACGGTCATCGTCAACTCGACGGTGTCACCTTCGAGTTTGCGCACCTTGCCTTCGACCACGATCGCGGCCCCGCCCTCGGCGGGCACGACGACCGGCTTGGCGAAGCGGGCGGAGAAGTCGGTGAGGGTCGCGTCGATCCCGGTCCCGGCGGCCCATTCCACGACGGCGCGGGAGACCAGGCCCATCGTGTACATGCCGTGGGCGATCACGTTCGGCAGTCCGGCGGCCTTGGCGGCGGCCTCGTCCTGGTGGATCGGATTGTGGTCCCCGGAGGCGTCGGCGTACGCGACGAGGTCCGCCCGCTCGACGGGGAAGGTCACGGTGAACACAGTCGCGCCGACCGCCAGATCGCTGAAGCTCATGCGGGCGCTCCCGCCATGAACAGCGTGGTCCACACCTCGGCGGCGAGCCCTTCGGCGTCCGTCACATCGGTGTGCAGCGAGAGGAGGTCGTTCCCGGCCACGGTCTTGATCGACTCGATGGTCACGGCGCACGACACTGCGGCGCCCGCCCGCAGCTCGCGGTGGTACGCGAAACGCTGCTCGCGGTGCAGGACGCGACTCCAGTCGAGCCCGAAATCGGGGTCGTCGATGAGCCGCTCCGCCGCGGGGAGCGTGAGCGATATCAAATAGGTAGGCGGTACCAACCCGTCGTCCGCCAGACCGAGGGCCTGGGCGAAACGGGTGACCGACTCCGGGGTGATCACCACCGGTTCGGTGGTCGGCAAGGACCGGCCCACATACGAAGCGTTGAGCATGTGCCGGGCGGGGAAGACTAGCGGGTCTCTTTGTGGACCTGCGAAGCCTTGCAGCGCGGGCAATACTTCTTGAGCTCGAGCCGGTCGGGGTGGTTCCGCCGGTTCTTCTTCGTGATGTAGTTGCGCTCCTTGCACTCCACGCACGCCATGGTGATCTTGGGGCGGACGTCAGTAGCCTTGGCCACGATGAGTGCCTTCCTCTAACCCGGACGCGCCGGTCGGCGCGCCCTGTGAACGAAACAAAAGCGTCGACCAGAGTAACTCGTGGTCGACGCTTTTACAAAAGTAGCGATGGGCAGGATCGAACTGCCGACACAACGATTATGAGTCGTTTGCTCTACCACTGAGCTACACCGCCGTGCGCTCACTGCCTACCAGCCACCGAATGGCTCTGTGTGAGCAGTATGTGCACTCCGCAGAATCGGAGAGTGCCACCGAGCCCCAATGCGGAATCGAACCGCAGACCTTCTCCTTACCATGGAGACGCTCTACCGACTGAGCTATTGGGGCGATCGCGCGGTATCCCGCGCGGCCTTGACAAGAGTACATGATCGCCGCGTCTCCGCCGAGCCGGGGCCCGCCTTGCGGTGCGGGCCACAACGGCCCCTAAACCACCCGCAGACGGCTCTGGCCGCGGCCGCCGCCCTGGTTCTCGAGCCAGGCGGCGAAGCGGTCGGCCGGGAGCGGACGGGAGAAGTAGTAGCCCTGCCCGGCCTCGCATTCGAGCTCGCGCAGCTGCTCGACGGTCTGGTGCGCCTCGATGCCCTCGGCGACCACGTCGATGGCGAAGTGCCGGGCCAGGCCGAGCACCGCCTCTACGATCGCGCGGTCGTCGGCGTCGGTCGCCATGCCCTGCACGAACCGCATGTCGATCTTGATCTCCTGGACCGGCAGCCGCCTGAGGTACGACAGCGAGGAGTACCCGGTGCCGAAGTCGTCGACCGAGAGCCGCACGCCCATGCCGTGCAGCCGATCGAGCGCGGGTGTGAGCCGCGGCTCGCCCGAGACCACGTCGTCCTCGGTGATCTCGAACGTCAGCCGGTCGGCCGGGACGCCGTGCCGCTCCAGGAGCGCGGCGACCTTGTCGGGGAAGTCCGCGTCCGCGAGCGTGCGCGGCGAGAGGTTCACGGCCATCGGCAGCGGCCCGTCCTCGCCGACCCATTCGGCCGAGCGCCGCAGCGCATCGTCCAGCACCATCTCGGTGAGCTGCCCGAGCTGCCCGGTGGATCCGGCGATCGGGATGAACTCCTCGGGCGCGACCGGGCCGAACGTGGGGTGGGGCCAGCGCACGAGCGCCTCGGCTCCGATGACCGCGCCCGGATCGTCGAGGGCGCGGTCGAGCCGCACCTTCGGTTGGAAGTGCACTTCGAGCTGGCCGCGGTCGAGCGCCCGGCGCAGGTCCGCGGCGAGGCCGATGCGGCGCAGGCTCTCCGATTCGAGGCCCGAGTGGTACAGCTGCACGCCGTCGGCGGCGTTCTTGGCCTGCCTGGTGGCGCCGTCGGCGCGTTTGAGGAGCTCGTCCGCGTCAGCCGCGAAGTCGGGGTGCGTGACCACGCCCACGGCCGCCGAGAGGCTCACGGCGACGCCGCCGACCTCGAACGGCCCCTGGAGTTCCGCGCGGAGGCGCCGGGCGGTCTCCACGGCGGCGTCGGTGGACGCCAGGCGCGTCTGGAGGATGAACTCGTCGGAGTCGATGCGGCCGAGGAAGGACGCGGCGGGCGCGTGGACCTTGAGGCGCTTGGCGAACTCGCGCAGCGCGGTGTCCCCGGCTTCGTGGCCGAGGGCGTCGTTGATCTCGTGGAGGGCGTCCACATCGAACATGAGCACCGCGACGACTTCGCCGGGCACGGTGATCGACAGGGCCTCTTGGAGCGCGGCGAGCGAGCGGCGGCGGCTGGGGAGGCCGGTGAGCGGGTCGTGATAGGCGTCGTAGCGGAGCTGGTCGAGCAGCCGCTCGTTCTGGACGGCGATGCCGACGTTGGCCGCGATCGTCTCCAGCAGTTGGAGGTCCACGGGCACGAAGTGGGAGAGTTCGCCGCCGATGCGGTCGGCCACCGAGAGGCAGCCGTACACCTCGTCACCGGAGCGCAGCGGCACGAGCATCGCGCCGCGCAGCCCGGCTTCCTCGAGGGTTTCCTTCTGGGCCTTGGTGCCGTTCTTGGGGCCCAGCAGGACTCCGGTGCCGGTCTCCATGACGCCGCGCTGGAGCGCGTCGGGGACGGGGTCGAGGTCGGTGAGGCCGGCGTCGTCGAGTGTGGAGGTGAGCCGGATCTCCGGGTAACGGCCGGCCTTGGGGACCCAGACGGTCGCCGATTCGGCGGAGAGGATCTCGCGCAGGCGTCCGAGCATGGCGTCGATGAGCCGGTTGGAGCTGACCGAGTCGACCACGAGCTGGGTGAAGTCGTTGAGCTCGCGCAGCACGTGCCGCTGGCGTCGCAGGGCCATGTAGCTGCGGGCGAGGTAGACCATGGCGGCGACGACCAGGCCGATGAGGACGGCCGACCATATGGTGGCGTCGAGCAGGACCAGGAAGACCAGGCCCACGCAGGCGGCGAGGAGCGGGCCGATCACGGTGAGCACGAAGCCGATCCAGGCCTTGACAACCGCTTTCCAGCCGGAGATGAAGTAGAGCATCGCCGACAGCAGCAGCGTCGTGACCAGTCCGAGGATCACGATGGCCGAGAGCAGGACCAGCCAAGTGCGCGGATCGGTCGCCGCGCCGAGGCCCATGTACTGCACGTAGAGCGCGGTCACGGCCGTGGTGGCGGTGGTCATGCCGAGATTGAAGAGGGGCTTGAGCAGCCCGATGTCCTCGCGGGCGTAGCGCACGCCGTAGAACAGGAGGGCGGCAACGCATTTGGTCGCCACCACCCAGAACGGGGACAGGTAGAACAGGGCGATGACCAACGGGATGTCGGTCAGGTTGAACGCGATCCCCACGCCTCGCGCATGGTGCTGGACCAGCAGGCCCTGGCAGATGTAGTACGCGGCGACGAAGACGACCAGTTGCAGCGCCGGGAAGGTGATCGGGGGCCCGAGGAAGAGGAGCCCGGCCAATCCGGTTGCGAGCACGAAAGCGGTGACCACCTTGGGCATCGCCCGGAACACCGCGGCGCGAGAACCTTCCGTCATCGCGATCGCATGCTGGTCATCTCCGCCGACCGAGGGTTATTGCAGTTCGCCCGAGCTCTGCGTGCTGACCGTGGTCGCAGGACGCTCCGCAGCGCCGGCGGCGGAGGCCGTACCGGCGATCACGCCAAAGGCGATGAGGCCCACCGCGATCGTCGCGGCAGCCTTCTTGATGAGTTTGACCGGTTTCACGAGGCCTCCCGTGAGGTGTGGGTATGTGCTGTCAAGGGGACCAGTTGAGCCCATAGTGCCACAGTCGGCTCGCACTGCGGAAGGCTTGCGACCGTGATTCTCGCGCTCTTTCTGGTTCAGCCGAACGAGTGAGTCCGGCTCACACCATTGTCACCGATGATGCGCAGGCGTCCGCTGACGGGTCGGCGGTTCGCACGCCTCCCGTTGCGCGGCCCTGTAGGTTAGGCTCGCCTTACTCGTGAAGAGATCGTTGTTCGACAAGGAATGCGCATGCCTGCAGACACCGCCGCTGTGAACGGCCCGGCCGACGCCCGGTCGCCCCTCTTCTCGGCCCGGATCCGCGAAGCCTCGTGGTCGCGCCACCAAGAACTCGACCCATCGTCCGAAGAGACCGGTAACAAAGCCCCGGGAGTGTTCGACCGCCTTTTCGACGGATCGCTCAGTGTCGACGACTACACCCGCTGGCACGCCCAGCAGTACTTCGTCTACGAGGCCATCGAATCAGCCGCCGAGCACTTCGCCGCCGACCCTGTGGCCGGCCCGTTCGTGTTCCCCGAACTGGCGCGCCTCCCGGCCATCGAAGCGGACCTGAATTTCCTCATGGGACCGAAGTGGCGCTCGGGAATCGAACCCCTTTCGGCCACGCGAGCCTACGTCGGACGCATCAACGACGTGAGCGCCGACTGGCCCGGCGGCTACATCGCCCACGCCTACACGCGCTACCTCGGCGACCTCTCCGGCGGACAGGCCTTCGGCAAGGCCGCCCGGCGCAACTACGGTTTCGAGAACGAAGGCGCGTCCTTCTACGACTTCGCCGACATCGAGAGTCCTAAGGCGTTCAAGGACGAATACCGCGCCCGCCTCGACGCGGTCGACCTGTCCGAGGCCGACAAGGTGCGCGTCATCGAGGAGATCCTGCTGGCCTACGACCACAACGGCGCGGTGCTCGCCGCCCTCGGCGAAGGCCTGGGCCGCAATCCGTTCGAGCCGAAGGTGATCGCCGCGGTCTGCCACCACATGAATACTGACCACGCTGCCGACACGCTGGTGATCTGCCGCGGTGCGGGCGGCGCGCCGGACGCCGAGTCGGCCCGCATGACCGGCTTCGACGGCGACGGCGCGGACTTCTCCGCGGTCGTGGACGGCACTGAAGTGCCCCTCCGCGTCGAATGGGCCGCGCCGCTGTCCGAACGCGCCGAGGTCCGCCCCGAGATCGTGCGCCTCTTCACCGAGTCCAAGGCCCAGCTGGAAAACGCTTAAGGCCACTACCTTCCCGAATTGTCCTGATTGTCGCGACACGCCGCGTGGTGACGAATCTCGCCCGCCCGGCGTCCACGGCGCTACCGTGTTGCGGTCGCCAAGCTCACGGACGGTCCCCCGGAACCCGCCGCATCGCGGCCTCGGTTCCAAAGCGCCGCCGATGCACCGCTACGACTGGTCAGAATCGATGACTCGCAAGCTTCGTCAAGCCGGAGGACGAATGTCCGACACGGGACCGGCAGCCGCCTATTCGATCAGGCGTCACGCCGCCCGGCCGCACCGCACGAGGGGCCAGCACCGCGCCTCGTGGGCCGCTGAACTCTCCCCGCTGCTGGCGGGGACGCAACGCCGCTACACCGCCGTCGTCGGCTCGGCCGTCGCCGGCGCGTCGATCGTCGCCATGGCCACCGGGGCCGGCCTTCCTTCAGGAGAAGAGCAGAAGCCCGGGACCTCCGAAGCGGTCGCCGACATCGCCGCGCTCGCCGCCGAAGCGAGCGTCCCCGAGCCCGTCTCCGACGGCGCGGCCCGGGCCTCCGCCCCCGGCTCGGACGCGCCCGCACCGGAGGAGACGACCGAGCCCGAGCGGAGCTCGCCGGTCGCCTCGCAAGATGCGCAGATCAAGTGGACGCCGATGCTCGACCAGATCACCATCACGTCACTGTTCGGACAGCGCTGGGGCCGCAACCACAACGGCGTCGACTTCGACGCCGCGACCGGCGACCCGGTGTACGCGGCCTACCCGGGCACCGTGGTGCACGCGGGCTGGGAGACCGGCTTCGGGAACCTCGTGGTCATCGATCACGGCGACGGCATCGAGACGTACTACGCCCACAACTCCGAGATCGGCGTCAGCGAGGGCGACTGGGTGGACGCGGGCGGCCACATCGCCGACGCCGGGAACACCGGCCGCTCCTTCGGTTCCCACGTGCACTTCGAAGTGCACGTGAACGGCCAGCCGGTCGAGCCCCTCCACTACCTCGCCGAGGCCGGGCTCGACCTGCGCTAGACCGCGGCTAGATCTTCGTGATCGGGGCGAGCCGGAGGATCACCCATTTGGGTTCGCCGTCGCCGAAATCGATGCGCGCCTGGGCCCGCGGCCCCGAGCCCTTGAGCTCGACCACCCGTCCGAGTCCCCACTTGTCATGCGACACACGGTTCCCGACATCGAGCGACGGGACGTCCGCGGCGTTGCGCATGACGATCGGCTGTCCGAATGACGCCGTGGTCTTCGACTTCACCACCCTTTGCGGTGGCGCCGATTCGGTCCACTCGATGAGGTCCCCGGGGATCTCGGCGAGGAACCGGCTCGCGGCGTAGTACTCGGGCTGCCCGAAGATGTTCCGCGTCCCCGCCCGCGTCAGGTGCAGGTGCTTGCGCGCCCGCGTGAGCCCCACGTAGGCGAGCCGCCGCTCCTCTTCGAGGTCGCCGGGCTTGTTCATGGACCGCTCGTGTGGGAACAGGCCGTCGTCGAGCCCGGTGAGGAACACCGTGTCGAACTCCAGTCCCTTCGCGGTGTGGAGGGTCATGAGCGTGACGACCCCGCCCTCTTCGGCCTCCGGATCCGGAATCGAATCCGCATCGGAGACGAGCGCGACGTGCTCCAGGAACGACGGCACGTCCGCGTTCAAGTCGGCCTCGTCGCTGTCGGTGGTCCCGCGCACCACCTGCTCGGTGAACTCGTGCGCGACCGCCACGAGCTCCTGCAGGTTCTCCACCCGGCCCTCGTCGCGCGGATCGTTCGACTGCTCAAGGCCTTCCAGATATCCGGTGTCGGCGATGAGCTTGTCCAAGACCTCTTCGGGCGGCGCGGTACCTGCGAGTGCCGTTGCCTCGTCGACGATCTCGCAGAACCGCTTGATGCCGGTGCGGGCCCGGCCCGAGACCCCGGGGGCCTCGTCCACGCGGTGCAGCGCCGCCGGGAACGAGATCCGCAGCCGGGCCGCGAGTGCCTCGATCTCGGCCACGGCCCGGTCACCCACGCCCCGCTTCGGGACGTTGACCACCCGCATCGCCGAGACCGTGTCGTCGGGATTCGCGGTGAGCTTGAGGTAGGCGAGCATGTCACGGACCTCTTTGCGCTCGTAGAAGCGCACGCCGCCGACCACCTTGTAAGGGATGCCGCGGCGCACGAACACCTCCTCGAACGCACGCGACTGAGCGTTGGTGCGGTAGAAGATCGCGGTGTCGCCGAAGCTCGTCTCATTGACGTCGACGAGCTCGTCGATCCGGTTGGCGACCCACGCGGCCTCGTCGTGCTCGTTGTCGCCGGTGTGCCCGAGGATGCGCCCGCCGGGGCCCTCGTCGCTCCACAGCCGCTTCTCGCGGCCGCGCTCGGTGTTGTTGCGGATGACCCCGTTGGCGGCGTCGAGGATCGTCTGCGTGGAGCGGTAGTTCTGCTCCAGCAGGATCGTCTTCGCGTCCGGGAAGTCGCGCTCGAACTCGATGATGTTGCGGATCGTGGCGCCGCGGAAGGCGTAGATGGACTGGTCGGCGTCGCCGACCACGCACAGCTCGGCCTTGTCGTCGCCGGTGCCCACCAGCTCGCGCACCAGCGTGTACTGGGCGTGGTTGGTGTCCTGGTACTCGTCGACCATGACGTGGCGGAACCGCATCCGGTAGGACTTGGCGACCTCCGGGAAGGACCGGAACAGGTGCACCGTGGACCCGATGATGTCGTCGAAGTCGACCGCCTGAGCCAGGCGCAACCGCTCGTCGTACTGCGCGTAGACGTCGGCGATGAGCTTGGCGCGCGCGTCGTCGGCCGAAGCCGCAGCCTGATCAGGCCCGATCAGTTCGTTCTTGAGCCGCGAGATCTCGGCGGCCAGCCAGCGCGGCGAGTGCTTCTTGGAGTCGAGGCCGAGGTCCTTGACGATCTGGGTCAGGAGCCGGCGCGCGTCGTCGGTGTCGTAGATCGTGAAGCTTGGCTTCCAGCCGAGCCGGTGCGCTTCGCGGCGCAGGATGCGCAGGCACGCGGAGTGGAAGGTGAGGACCCACATGGCCCGCGAGCGGGGCCCGACGAGGCCGTCGACGCGTTCGCGCATCTCGGCGGCGGCCTTGTTGGTGAAGGTGATGGCGAGGATCTCGCCGGGGTGGACGCCGCGTTCGCCCAGGAGGTGGCCGATGCGGTGGGTGAGGACACGGGTCTTGCCCGAGCCCGCGCCCGCGACGATGAGCAGCGGGGACCCGGCGTGCTCGACGGCTTGGCGTTGCGGTTCGTTGAGGCCGGTCAGAAGGTCGTTCATCGAAGACAATTATGCCGCGCCGGGTACGACACTTTCCCGGCGCGGCACGGCCTCGTTAAAGGGGCCCTCGACCCGACCTAAGGACCAGCATCGCGATTTGGACGCCGTCTTCGCCGAGTGCCCCGCGGTACTTGTCGAGGATGGCGCGTTCGCGATCGAGGACCAGGCGGGTGCCGCCGTTCGCCATGCGGATCTCGCCGACGCGCTTGGAGACGGCGGCGCGGCGCTGCCACAGGCGGATGATCTCGGCGTCGAGCTCGTCGATCTCCGAGCGCAGCTCTTTGAGCTCCTCGTTCGCGACGTCGGTGGTGCTGGCTGCCATCAGGGCTTCTCCTTAGAGCGATGCGGATCGAACTCCGGGCGGTGGCCCTGGGCGTGCAAAAAACCCCGGGCTGTTCGCCCGGGGCTGTAGGTCTGTGTTCAGCGCGAAGACCTACGGCTCGGACGTTCCGTGCCGTAGTAAAAGTAAAATCGCGCGCTCTGCGTCACGCCGCAAGTATGCCACACGCCCGCCGGTCGGACCAGCGGGCGTGTGGCGATTATCGCAGTGTTCGCGTGCTGTTAAGCGTCCGAGCCCCAGTTGGAGGCGGCGCGGCGGCGGCGCATGAGCACCATCGTGACGATGCCGGCGAGCAGGACCGCGCCGCCGACGGAGGCGACGGTGGTCAGGCTGGAGCCGGTGACGGGCAGCTGCGGCTTCGGCGACTCGCTGGGCACCTCTTCGACCGCGATGTCGATCGGGATCTCGGCGGTGTACTCGGAGGAGTGCTCCTCGGCGAGGATGAGGCGCTGGCCCTCGACGTCGGCGCCTTCGGCGTCGACGGGGACGAAGGTGCGTCCGGCGGGGGTGGTCCAGGTGACCTTGTCGGTCACGATGGTCACAGAGTCGGTCTTGGCCTCGTCGAACTTCACGTAGAAGCTCTGTCCGTCGGTGAAGGAGGTGAGCTCCTCGCCGTTCTCGTCGACGATCGTCGCGCCTTCGGGCTGGCTGAAGGTGACGGCGTCGAGGTTGGTGGCGACGGTGAAGGGCCCGACGGTGGCCTCTTCGGTCTTGGCCGCGGAGCGGTCGACCTCGAAGCTCGGCTCGAAGTCGGGCTCGTCGACCGGCTCGGACTCTTCGACCAGGTAGGTGTGGATCGCGGTGACGGCGGTGTCGACGAGGACGTCGCCCTCGGTCGAGTCGGCCTTGAGGGTCCACTTGTCGGTCAGGGACCAGACTGCGGACTGGGTGCCCGCGTAGGCGATCTGCTCGGCGGTGAAGCCACCGAGCTCTTCGCCCGTGACGCCCGCGGCTTCGATCAATTCGGCGGCGTTGGTGCCGTTGTAGCCGTTGACGAGGACACCCAGCACCTTCGGGAGGTCCTCGACGGGGACGTCGCCCCACTGGCGCTCCTCGTGGAGGAACTGCTCTTCGAGTCCGACCTCGAGCTGGATGCAGTAGACGGTGCGGTAGTCGCCATCGCCCAAGTCCAGGCTGATCAGCGAGGCGTGCGGGTTCCTGTCACCCAGGCCTTCGATGGAGCCGTGCAGCTGGATGCCGCCGTCTTCGATGTGGACGTTTCCGGCGGCAAGAGTGCCGGCCTCGTCGTCCTGCGCTTGTGCGGCGGCGACGCCGCTGAGGCCGAGTGCCACTCCTGCGGCAGCGGCCAGCGTCCCTTTCAGGGCTTTGCTCATCATTGGTGGAAGTCCCTTTGCTTTTCTGAGGGATTGACGCATTGACTCTTCATGCGACACGTTAGCGGCCCCCTGCCGGTTGCATCGAGGGCCCCATAATCCTGGAGCTGCGTTTTCGTCTGGGCGGCAACGCAAACGGCGCGGCCCGCATGAGCCGCGCCACTATAACGATTCGGTCTCGCTCCGGCGGTTCGTGAAGCATCGTGACGGGTCCGCACTGGAGTGACGAAAGTGGCCGGGACCGGAGGGGATCGCTTCCCCCGGTCCCGGCTGCACCATGCGCCGGGCCTTGTGTCGAGCCGCGGAGCGCGCCCGGGTCCGAACCGTTGGAGATGGTCCGGAACGCTCCTGCGGCAGCGGGGGGCGCCATCGGCTCGCGCCCGCCCACGTCCTTCAAGTCTCAGTCATCAGGTCTTAGTGCGTGCTCGCCCTGCGCCGCTTGGCGAACACGATCACCGTCAAGCCGCCGACGAGCAGCGCGAGGCCCGCGGCGAACGCGATGCTCAGGCTGGACCCGGTGACGGGCAGCTGCGGCTTCGGGGACGCGCCTTCCTGCCGCGGCGCGTCGAGGGCGAAGCTCCATTCGGCGGGGACTTCGCCTTCGCGGGGCTGCGCGAGGATGAGCTGCTGGGAATCGCTCGACTTGACGAGGTCGGTCGCGTCGCCTTTGAGCGATTCGTCGGTGGTGGCGAGGAAGACGCGCCCGACCGGGAGGTCGTAGGCCGCGGTGCCGGAGACGGTGATCTCGCGCGTGTCCTCGTCGAGAACGATCCAGAACCGCTCGCCGTCCCCCGCGGTCTCCACTTCGTCGCCGCCGTCGGTCTCGAGGCGCCCGCCATCGGTCGTGAGCGTCACCGGTCCGGCGTTGGAGCGGATCGTGTAGGGCCCGAAGCGCCCGTCCTCATAGGTCGCGGACTCCTCGCCTTCGAGGTCCAGCATGAACTCCGAAGGATCGGGCACGCGCCCGGTCTCCTCGGTGAGGTGCTGGTAGACGGCGAGCACGGCCTCGTCCTCGCCGTTGTTGCCGCCCTTGACCGGGTTGTCGGTCAACAGGCCCCAGTCGTCGGTGAAGTGCCAGACGGCGGCCTGCGTGCCCGCATAGGCGACCTCGGCGACCTCCTCATCGGACCAATCGGGGTTCACTTCGCCGCCGGAGGCCTCGATGAGCGCTTCGGCGCCGACGTTCGGGTAGCCGTTGAACAGGACCCAGCGGACCGATTCGAGGTTCGCTACTCCGGACTCCTCCCAGTCGCCTTCGGCGTAGGGGCTCTCGGTGTCGAGCGGGGTGCGGATGTCGATGCAGTAGACGACGAGCGTCTCCTCGGAGCCGTGCGGCTTGAGTCCGAGCACATTGGCCCACACGTCGTACCGTCCGTCGTCGAACTTCCCGCGCAGTTCCAGCCCGGGGGCGGTGACGACGTCGCCGGAGACCGGCTCGGGCTCCTCTGCGTGGGCAGGGGCGCCCGCGAGGACGGCGAGGAGCGCGGCCGTGGCCGCCAGCGGAGTACGGATCGTCTTGAGTCTCATCGTGGTTCGGTCCTCCTGAGAGCGGTCGTGAGGTGTAGGAATCGATGTGCGGGAGCCCCTGACAGAAATGGAAACGAGATGCCCTATGTGGGCGTCGCGGCCAATCGGCCGAACGATGTGCAGAATCCGCCGAAAGTACGAGCCCAAACCGGGACAAGGGTCGCGTCTGGTCTTCGGAGCAACACGCGAGCGCGGCCCGGCTCGCGCCGCGGGGCGCTCTATAGTCGGGGATATGCCGATCTCGAAAGCCGCGGCTCGCGGCATCACCGACGAATTCGCTCGCCGGAGGGGGCCCAAGACCGGCCTGGTCGTGGGTGCGGCCTGGGGCAACCCGGTCCTGACGGCCGCGCTCGAGTCGCTCATGCCCGCCGACCGGCTCACCGTCGTGGCCGACCGCGCTTCCACTGTGGACCTACAGGCTTCGCTCGCGGCCGAGGGGTCGTGGACGGAGGGGAACGTCACCGCCGTCGCCTCCCTCGCCGAGGCCGAACCGGCCGAAGAGGTCATGCTCGCCTCGCCGGTCACCGTGGAGGCCGAGGCCTTCATCGACGACATCGCGCTGCTGCGAGAGAAGGTCGCGCCGGGCGGCGTGCTCTCCTTCGCCGCGACGCTCACCGCGCCCGCCCGCGAGGAGATCGCCGAGCTCGTGGCCGAGTACGGGATCGGCACCGACCTCATCGTCCGGTCGCTTCCACCGGTGCGCATCCACAAGCTCCGCATCGGTTCGGCGAAGGAACAGGGCGGCCCGCGCGCGATCGCGCCCCCCGAGGACCTCGCTCCGGCGTGGCGGGCCTCTTCGGTCGCCCTCACCCCGAACCTGCACCTGGACTCCAACGGCGTCATCGCCGCCGGGCTGCTCCTCGGGACCGCATGGGCCGCAAAGAAGATCCGGCCTTCCTCGAAGGCGTGGGTCCTGCCCGCGCTCGCCGCCGTCCCGGTGGCCGCGTTCTTCCGCGACCCGCAGCGCGACGCGGACATGCGCGGCGAGGACGACGAGCCCGAAGCGGTGCTGGCGGCCTCCGACGGGCGCATCATGGCGGTCGAGACGGTCGTGGACGAGCGCTTCGGCGCCGCCACCGGTACGGCCGGATCCGAGTGGCTTCGCATCGCCGCGTACCTCTCGGTCACCGACGTGCACATCAACCGTGCACCGGTGGCGGGCGAGGTCGTGGACGTGTTCGCCGAACGCGGCGGCTACTCGAAAGTCAGCGCGCCCGAGGCCGAGCACAACGCCGCCTGCTACATGGTGCTGGCGACGCCGCGCGGACGCGTCGTGGTCGCTCAGCGCACCGGCGCGGTACTGCGCCGCATCGTCAACCGCACGAAGCCGGGCGCGGCGGTCGCCAAGGGCGAACGCTACGGGCTCATCCGGTTCGGCTCCCGCACCGACGTGTACCTGCCCGCCGGCGCCGCCGAAGCCGCAGTCGTCCCCGGCGAAGCGATCCGCGGCGGCGAGACCGTGATCGCCCGCTGGCGCTAGACCGGAGCGCGGGGTTGCATCCGAGCACCATTTTTCGCCTCGAGAGGCGGAGAAGGTCCAGCCGCCGGAGGTGGTGACCGGCCTTCGACAACGCGGAGAGGCGGGGAGCCAGGCCCCGCACCGGCCCCTAAGCCTGCGCGGCCAGGTTCTTCAAGTCGACGACTTGCAGCGCGTCCTCGACGGCCGCCGAGAGCGGCAGGTCGTCGAGGGCGTCGGCGTCCCACCAGCGCGATTCGCTGGTGGAGCCGCCCGCGGCCTCGACCACCTGCGCGGCGGACGGGTCGGGCACTGTCGCCGAATAGATCGCCCGCACCCCATGCCAGTCCAAGGGGTACCCCTCGGGGCCGATGGCGCGGCGGTGCCGAAACGACGTGACATTGAGCAGCTCGCCGACCAGGGCTTCCTGGCCGGTCTCCTCGTAGATCTCGCGGGAGACCGCGGCGCGCGGCGATTCGCCGAAGTCGACGCCGCCGCCGGGCAGGTGCCAGGTGCCGCCCCCGGGATAGCCCTCGGCGATGCGGGCGAGCAGAATCCGGCCGGCGCCGTCGGCGACGACGCCGTACGCGCCGAAGCGCTGGCCCCGCCTGCGGCGGCCCTTCTTGGCTTTGGCGGGCGGGACGGGCCTGGTCTCCTGCGGGGCCTTGTCGATGCGCCCGGCGAGCCGGTCGTCGGCGAGGTGGAGGCACGCCGAGACGAACGGCGAATGCGGTTCGGCCGCGGCCCGCGCCGGGTCGACCCATTCGGCGGCCTCACCGCCCCGGTCCCCGTCGGGGCCGCTGACGACGCTCGCGGTGTAGATGATCGCGTTGGTGTGGACGCCGCGTCTGGCGACGGCGACCGCTTCGAGCGGCGCGCCGACGGCGACCTCGTAGCCGGTGTGTTCGCCGAGCAGGCGCCCGGCGGCCCGTTTGGGGGGTTCCCCGTGGTCGATCACGCCGCCCGGCAGGTGCCAGGGCCCCGCTTCACGCCCGCGCTTGCCCCGCGACAACAGGATTCGGCCGTTCTCGTCCCGTACCTCCCCGTACGCAGCTATCCGGAATTGCATTCCTCAACTGTACGGCGTTGATCACCAGACGCGGCGAAGCTTGCGAGGCGGGGTCAGCCCGGCGCTATTCCCACTCGATCGTGCCCGGCGGCTTGCTGGTCACGTCGAGCACGACGCGGTTGACGTCGGCGATTTCGTTGGTGATGCGCGTGGAGATCTTCGCCAGCAGCTCGTAGGGCAGGCGGGACCAGTCGGCGGTCATGGCGTCCTCCGAGGAGACCGGGCGCAGCACGACCGGGTGGCCGTAGGTGCGGCCGTCGCCCTGGACGCCCACGGAGCGGACCTCGGCGAGGAGCACCACCGGGAACTGCCACACCGAACGGTCGAGCCCTGCGGCGGTGAGTTCGGCGCGGGCGATCGCGTCCGCGGCCTTGAGCAGGTCGAGGCGCTCGCGCGTGACTTCGCCGACGATGCGGATGCCCAGGCCGGGGCCCGGGAACGGGTGACGCCACACCATCGCCTCAGGAAGGCCCAGTTCGAGCCCGATCGCGCGGACCTCGTCCTTGAACAGGGTGCGCAGCGGTTCGATGAGGGCGAACTGGAGATCGTCGGGGAGCCCGCCGACATTGTGGTGGCTCTTGATGTTAGCGGTGCCGGTGCCGCCGCCGGACTCGACCACGTCCGGGTACAGGGTGCCCTGGACGAGGAAGTCGATGCCCTGCTCTTCGGCGATCTCGCGCGCGGCGGCCTCGAAGGTGCGGATGAACTCCCGGCCGATGATCTTGCGCTTCTCTTCGGGGTCGGAGACGCCCTTGAGCGCGGTGATGAACTGCTCGGCGACGTCCACCGTGCGCACATCGATGCCGGTGAGCTGCGCGTAGTCCTTCTCGACTTGCTCGGCCTCGCCGGCCCTCAAGAGCCCGTGGTCGACGAACACGCAGGTGAGCTGGTCGCCCACGGCCTTGTGCACGAGCGCCGCTGCCACCGAGGAGTCCACGCCGCCCGAGAGCGCGCACAGCACGCGCTTGTCGCCGACCTGCTCGCGGATGGCCTCGACCTGCTCGTCGATGATCGCCGAGTTCGTCCAGTTCGGCTTGATCCCGGCGATGTCGTGCAGGAAGTGGCGGATCACGGCCTGGCCGTGCGGGGTGTGGGCCACCTCGGGGTGGTACTGGACGCCCGCGAGGCGCGATGCGAGGTTCTCGAACGCGGCGACCGGCGCGCCGTTGGTGCGGGCGACGACCTCGAACCCGGCGGGGGCCTCGGTGACCGAGTCGCCGTGGCTCATCCACACCGACTGGTGGTCCGGAAGCCCCGCGAGCAGCTTGGAGGCGCAGACGACGTCCATCTCGGTGCCGCCGTACTCGGAGCTGCCGGTCTTGGCGACCGTGCCGCCGAGCGCCGAGGCCATGGCCTGGAACCCGTAGCAGATGCCGAGCACCGGCACACCCGCGCCGAACAGGGCCGGATCGACCTGCGGGGCGCCTTCGGCGTACACGCTCGAAGGACCGCCCGAGAGAATGATCGCAGCCGGCTCCTTGGCGAGCATCTCGCTCACCGGCATCGAGGAGGGCACGATCTCCGAATAGACGTGGGCTTCCCGGACGCGGCGCGCGATGAGCTGCGCGTATTGGGCTCCGAAGTCGACCACCAGCACCGTTTGTCGCATGACACCAGCGTAACCGGTAGTCGGCCTCACACTGGAAGGCGCGGCAGGTGGTGTGGGGCCTGGCGCTCCGCCCGGGCCGCCGCCCGAGGCGACGCGCGGCACACGCCGCGAGGCGGGCCACCGCCCGCTCGCGGACCGGCCGGGCGCACTCCAGTCCCCGTTAAGCTCAGGGCGTGCTCAACCCTGGGGTCGCCGAATCGTTCCGCCGGGTCGGCCGGGACCTGCGGTCGTGGACCTCCGGCGAGGCCGCGCCCGTGCTCGCGGTGCGCGCCGCCTTCGGCATCGCCGCAGCGATGAGCGCCGTCGCCCTCCTCGACCACCCCTCCTGGGGCCAGGCCGCGGTCATGGGCGCATGGCTCGGCGGCGTCGCCATGCTCACCCCCGGCACCCGCACCGGCCCGGCCCTGCCGCTCCTGGTCGGCACCGCCGGGGCCCTCGGTGTCGCCCTCGGCGCGACCGACCACCCCGTGATCCTCATCGCCGCCGCGGCCGCGTACGCGTTCACACTCACGTTCATCGGCTCGGTCACCCACGTCGCCGGCGTCACCTTCACCGTCTCCGGCATCATGTTCTTCCTCGCCGACAACCTCACCGTCGGCACCGGCGTCCTCCTCGCGGCGCTCGCCGTCGCCGCCGGGGGCGCGGTCCAGGCCGCGATGGCGCTCCTGCCGCCGTACTACCGGTGGGCCGAGGACCGGCGCACCCTCGCCGACGCCTGGCTCGCCCTCGCCGCCGAAGCCGACGCTCTCGCCGCCGACCCCGACGCGCCCTTCCACACCGAGGCCCTCATCGAATCGGCGCAGGAGCTCGACCGGCGCCGGGCCCTGCCCTCCGCGATCTTCGAGGCCCGCCGCCAGCTCTACGCCGTCTCGAGCGCGATCGGCCGCACCGCTTCGGCGCGCGCCCGCGCCGACGCCCAGGACCGCGGCACCGTCGAGTTCTACTCCGAAGCGCTCGAACTCGCCGGGCGGCTCCTCACCCACTTCGCCGAGCAGATCACCGCCCGCAAACCGGCCGAACTCGACTGGGACGCCCTCCTCGACGGACTCTCCCAGAACCCCATGGCCACCGCGACAGGCACGATGCCGAGCGAGATCGGCGGCCTCCTGCGCACCCTCCACGAGACCGGCGGCTTCGCCGAGCGCATCACCGCAGGCGGCGACGACGTCATCGCCGACCCGGCCCTCGCCCACGCCACCAGCACCGCCCGCCAGGCATTCAGCCAGCTCCGGGGCCGCCTGCACCGCCGCGATCCGGTGATCCACCACGCACTGCGCCGCGCCGGAGTCATCGCGCTCGCCATGGCGGTCGGCCTCGCCTGGCCCACGGCCCACGGCTACTGGATCCCGCTCACCGCCTGGCTGGTCCTCCAGGCCGACTTCGCCGGGACGCTGACGCGCGGCGTCACCCGCGCCGTCGGCACCAGCGGCGGCGTCGTCCTCGCCTCGCTCCTGGGCATGCTGCTGCCGCAGGACATGCTCTGGCTCAGCCTGGTCGTGCTCGCCTACGCGCTCATCGCGTACCTGACCCGGCCGGTCTCGATGCTCGTGTTCGCCGCGGCCGTCGCCGGGTTCACGGTGTTCCAGATCGACCTCTCGGGCGAGTCCCCCGTGGCCGCCGCGTTCGACCGGGGCGCGTGCACCCTCGTCGGGGCCGCGCTGGCGATCGGCTTCTACACGCTCGTGCCCACCTGGCAGACCAGGCGCCTCCGCGACCTGCTCGGGGACCTGATCGACGCCTACCGCGACTACGCCCGGCTCTCGCTCGACCGCCAGGCCCATCCGGCCGACTACGACCGGAAGGTCATGCACGCCGCGATCGACCGGATCCGCGCCCGCCGCTCCGCCCTCAGCAGCGCCGCCGACCAGGCGAAAGCCGAACCGGTGGCCGGGCCCGGACCGCTGTCGGCCGACGCCCTCGGCGCCGAGGCCGCCTTGTCAAGGGCCGGTAGGGCATTGGTCGCGGTGAACGCGACGCTCGGTCGCGACGAACAGGCGAAGGGCCTGGCCGGAGTGGACACGTTCGCCGACGCGGTCGACGCCGCCTACCTGCGGCTGGCGGCCCTCGCGAGAGGCGCCGCCCCGCCGCGCGGCATCGACCTGAGCCAAGCGGTGAACCGCCTCGACCTGCGCCTGGCGGCAATCGAGGACCGCGACACGAGAACCCGGCGCAGCGTCCTGCGCTGGGAGTCCGACAACCTCGTCGAGGCGTTGGACGACACCGCCCTCCTCATGACCGACTGGAACGGCTAGAAGAGGGCGGCTCTCGCAGTTTTGATCGCTTGATCGATTTCCTCGCGCTGCATTTCGGTGAGGCGGGATTCGACTTCGAGGAGGTCGAGGCCGATCACTTGCAGCTGGTCCGGGAGCTGCGTGTGGTTCGGGAGCCTCGGGACGTCGCGGCGCGGTTCGCCTTCGGCGTCGGCGGCGATGTCGGCGAGGGCCTGCACCAGAGCGTGCATCGCCTCGGCCGTGGAAGACCAGCGAGCGGGCGACCAGTGGCGCGTGCCTTCGACGACACGCCCGATCGCCCGCTCGAGTTCGGTGCTCAAATGCGCTACTCGCCCTGGAAGTAAGAGAGCAGGCGCAGCAGGTTCCAGTACAGGAAGATCAGGCCCGCGGTGAGGCCGAAGGCGCCGGCCCACGCGTACTTCTTCGGGGCGCCGTTCGCGGCGGAGTACTCGATCATGTCGAAGTCGAGGATGAACGAGAACGCGGCCCACAGGGTGAGGCCGATCGCGATGATCCACTGCAGCGTCGTCGGGTCGCCGCCGGGGGCGGCGAAGAGGCCGAAGTTGACGCCGAACAGGCCGCCGATGAAGTTCACGAGGATGAGGCCCAGGATGCCGAAGCCGGCGCCGACGATGACCTTGGTGAACATCGGGGAGTTCTTGAGGATGCGGAACTTGTAGAGCGCCAGCATGCCGAAGAACACCAGGACGGTCGCGACGAGGGCGTTCACGACGATGCCGGAGAACTGCGCCTCCATGACCGCGCTGACGCCGCCGAGGACGAGACCCTGGCCGATCGCGTAGACGAAGGCCACGATCGGGTTCGTGATCGGCTTGAAGATCGAGAAGAGGATGACGCCGAGGCTGACGATGGCGCCGACGGTCATGAGGGCGCCGGCGGTGCCGATCGAGTCGGCGTCCCCGGAGCCGACCATGCCGAAGGTCACGAGCGCCGCGACGAAGGTCGCGGCGACGAGCGCGACGGTGCGCACGATGACGTCGTCGATCCGCATGGTGTCGACCTGCGGAGCCTGCGTCATCTGTCCGTAAGGCCCGTACGCGGCACCCATGTGCTGCTCGTTGTACTGGGACTTCACCATGTTCCGAAGGGATGAGTTCCTGCTCTGCATTGCCATGACCTGCGGTCCTCCGTTGAAAGTTCAAGGGTGCACCAACCATATCCGGTCCGTGCTTCGAAAACGACACAGCGGCGGGGACCTCGCAGTCTCCGCCGCTGTGAATGTCCTAAGAAACTAGGAGAGGACGGTGACGCGCCCGAGTTCCGGCGCCTCGATCGGGGCCGCGGCGGTCCCGAACTCGGCCAGGTAGTCCTCGAAGGCGTCCACGTCGAGCTCGCCGAAGAGACGGTTCGTGCCCTCGGCGAAAGCCGCGAACGAATCGCCGCCCTCGGCCAGGAACGAGTTCATGGTGACCCGATAGGTCTGGTCCATGACGATCGACTCGCCGTTCAGTGAGAGCGAGTCGGCCACGATCTGGTCGGTGCCCGTCTGCGTCTTGTCCCACATGTACGTGAAGCCCTCGGAGACCTGGAGGAACAGCGTCGTCGACCGATCCTCGCTCGGCAGCTGCTGCTGGAGCGCGGCGAGGATCTGCGCGCCCGTCAGATCGACGGTGACCACGTAGTTCGCGAAGGGCTGCACGGTGAACACTTCGGCATAGGTCGCCTCACCCGGCGTCCCCTGGTCGTAGAGCAGGTCGGCTCTGACGCCGCCGGGGTTCATGAACGCGATCGCCGCCCCACCGGTATCGGCGCCGGCGGTGTTCCACAGTTGCGCGTCGGCGATGAGGCTGCCGAGCGGAAACTCCTCGGCGCGGGACGCGCCGCGCGTGATGTCCTCGCCGATGTGGCCGACGACGCGGCCGCCCGCCTCTTCAGCGAGCGGACCGTACTCGGCGAGGATCTCCGACTGCTCCTCGTCGGCCTCCACGTCACGCGTGACAACGGTGTTCGAGCCGGTCACGGTCGAGCGCACGATGTCCTTGGTGCGCTTGTCGTACGTCGCCTCGATCTCGGTGAAGACGCGGCCGTAGGAGGAAGCCGAGGTGACCATGCGCGGGTTCCCGGCCGGGTCGGGCACCGAGCACACGTACTCCTGGTGCGTGTGGCCGGTGACCATGACGTCCACGAGCGGGCTCATGGTCTCGGCGATGTCGACGATCGGGCCGGACATGCCGATCCCGGAGCCGTCGAGGGACTCGCAGTCGTGACCGGTGTCTTCGGCGACGGGCTCGCCGCCCTCGTGCATGAGCACCACGATCGCGTTGACGCCCTTGCGCCCCAGCTCCTTGGCGTACTTGTTCGCCGTCTCAACCTCGTCAAGGAACTCCAGGCCCTCGATGCCGGACTTGGAGACGATGTCGCCGGTGCCCTCCAGGGTCATGCCGATGAAGCCGACCCTGACGCCGCCCTTGAACTTCTTGATCCAGTAAGGGTCGAGCACGGGTTCACCGGTGGATTCGTCGACCACGTTCGCGCCCAAGTAAGGGAAGTCGGCGCCCTCGAAGTCCTCGTCGCCCTCGATGATGCGCTGCAGTTCTTCATGACCGGCGTCGAACTCGTGGTTGCCGACCGAGGAGACCTCGATGCCCATGGCGTTGAGCGACTCGATGGTCGGCTCGTCGTCGAAGACGGCCGACAGGAACGGGCTCGCGCCGATGAGGTCCCCGGCGGCCACCGTGGTCGAGTACCGCTCGCCCTCGCGGGCCTCTTCGAGATGCGTCGCGAGGTATTCGGCGCCGCCCACGGGCTCGGTGTGCCCGGGATAGGTCAGGCCCGAGGAGGCTTCGATGTTGCCGTGGAAGTCGTTGATCGCCAAGAGCTGGAGGTCGACCTCGCGGTGGCGGTCGCCCTGGCCGGCGCTGGCCGTCCACGCGCCCACGGCCAATGTGGTCGCGGCGAGCGCGGCGGCGCCGACGGCGGCCACAGCTCGGCGCTTGCGTCGAAAAGTGAACATGGCTCTCCGTATGGGGGTCGATGGGTAGGGCGCGGCCGAGCCTCGCCCAACCTGATCCAATCATGGGACGATTGCACCCGAGTCAACGCAGCATAACGCCTTCACAAAGGCCGGATAACGGAGTCGGCGGGCCTTCCGTAGCACACAGCAACCATTCGCACACCCCTACTCCCGGCATTCGAGATGAGCGTTGTTGCACGTGAATTATTGCGGCACAACAAGTCGTTACTGGTTCGTAACAAGATTATGTCCACATTGCCGTCCCTTGCCCCGCTCGATAACGGTTGCTACAGTCACTGCGAGAACAACTCGCATATACAGCTCGTCACTGGTGGGGACCGCTGACAAGGCTTGACGAGCGAGACGCCCACAGGGGGTTACCCGTTGACGACCGGTTACTTCACCAATGACCAGCACGACGCCCTCAGGGCCGAGGTGCGGACCTTCGCCGAACGCGAAGTCCGCCCGCGCGTCCCCGAGATGGAAACCCGGAAGACCGTCCACCACGAGCTGTCCCGTCTCATCGCCGCCCAGCGCTGGCTGGGAGTCACCATTCCCTCCGCGTACGGCGGCATGGGCATGGGGCACTTGGCGAAGACCATCATCATCGAGGAGCTGGCCCGGGTCTCCGGCGCCATGGGAGCGATGGTGCAGGCATCCCAGCTGGGGGTCGCCAAGATCCTTCACTTCGGCTCCGACGAGCAGAAGCGGACCTGGCTGCCCAAGGTCGCCGACGGCGACTGCCTACCCACCATCGCCGTCACCGAATCCGCTTCCGGCGGGCACGTGCTCGGCATGCGTGCCAAGGCCGTTCGCGACGGTGACGACTACATCCTCAACGGCCACAAGGTTTTCGTCGGCAACAGCCATGTCGGCGACCTCCACGGGGTCGTAGTCCGGACCGGGTTGGGCCCCAAGGGCCTCACCGCGTTCCTCGTCGAAGCGAACCGGCCCGGGTTCGCGCTGGCCCCGCAGCAGTCCACGATGGGCCTGCACGGGTTCAGCTTCGGGGAACTCTTGTTCGAGAACTGCCGGGTGCCCGCCTCGAACCGGCTCGGCGAGGAAGGAGACGGCCTCGCGGTCGCCTACTCCTCGTCGATCCTCTACGGACGCTCCAATCTGACGGCCGTGTCGCTCGGAATCCACCAGGCGATCCTCGACGAGACGATCGCCTATGCGTCCGGGCGGGAGCTGTACGGCAAGCCGATCGCCGAGCTCGACAACATCAAGCAGAAGATCGGGCAGATCACCTCCCGGCTCATGACCGCGCGCATCACGGCCTACCACGCGGTGCACCTGCTCGACCGGGGCGAGCCGTGCGACATCGAACTGATGAACGCCAAGCTCGTCAACGTGGAGTCCGCATTGGACTCCGCGCGGGAGGCGATGGAGATCCACGCGGCCATCGGACTCACCACCGAGCGGCCGATCGAGCGGTTCCTGCGCGACGCCTACCACATCTTCGCGCCCGCGGGCACGTCCGACATCCAGCGGCTGCGCCTCGCCGAGGCCGCAATGGGACGGACCAAGGGCCAGTGGTCCCAGCGCATCGTCCACGGCGAGGCGATCAAGGTGCACTAGAACGCGACATCCGGAGGATCGGCCGGACGTTCGCGACGTAGGCAAACGAGGAGGCTGCTGGCAGCCTCCTCTTTGCTACCCCTGGAACGGCTCCTCGCGGCGCTCCCCGGCGTCGCGCTCCCGGATCCGGTCCATCACCTTGGCGGCCATGCCCTTGATGATGTCCAGGCCCGGACGGCCCCAGTCGTGGGTCTCCGTATCGACCACGCACACCGTCCCCAAGGTGTTCCCCTCGTCGTCGATCAAGGGCGCCCCCAAATAGGAGCGGATCCCGATCTTGTCGACCACCGGGTTCCCCGCGAACCGCGGGTAGTCGCACACGTCCCCAAGGACGAGGGCCTTGCCGCGCACCACCACATGCGGGCAGTATCCGTGGTCGCGGTCCATCTCGCGGCCCACGTCCGGGGTGTCCCCCGCGATGGCCTGGTTCACCTCGTCCGAGGCCGGGGCCGCGAGCCCCGCGAAGTACTGATGGTCCTCGTCGATGAAGTTCACCATCGCGTAAGGCGCGCCGGTGAGCTCGGTCAGCTCCTTGGCGAGCGCGTCGAACTCGGGGTCGGGCAGGTTGCCGATCCCGAGGTCGTGCAGGCGCTTGGCACGTTCGGTGGCGCCCGGGTCGTCGGGCGTGATGGTGAGTCGGAACTCGTTCTCGGGAATGGACATGCTGGGCTCCTTTACCGGACGCTCGAAGTAGCGGCCGACATCAGGTGCTTGGTCAAGGTGACCAGCACCAAGGTTGCGGAACGTGGATCGCGTGCATCGCAGCAGACGATCGGGATATTCGGTTTGAGATCCAGGGCGGCCCGGACTTCATCCGGCTCGTAGTGGAAGCCCGTCTCGAACTCGTTGACCGCCACGATGAACTCGGTGCCACGCCGTTCGAAGAAGTCCAGAGCCGGAAAGCAGTCCTCCAGGCGCCGCGTGTCCGCCAGCACCACCGCCCCGAAGGCGCCGTCCGACAGCTCGTTCCACATGAACCAGAACCGGTCCTGGCCGGGCGTGCCGAACAGGTACAGGATGTGCTGCGGGTCGAGCGTGATCCGGCCGAAGTCCAGCGCGACCGTCGTGGTCACCTTGTCCCCCACGCCGGTCAAGTCGTCGGTCCCGATAGAGGCCATCGTGATGGTCTCCTCGGTGCTCAGCGGCTCGATCTCCGAGACCGCCCCGACGAAGGTCGTCTTGCCCACCCCGAAGCCCCCGGCGACGAGCAGCTTGATGGCGGTAGGCAGGGCAGATTGCTGTGCGGGCGGCCGGTCAGAGTCGCCGTTGTAGGCCATTGAGGAGTGCCTCCAATACGGTTTTGTCGGTGGGATCGACGGCGGGTTGCGGTGCGTGGGTGATGACCGCCCCGCAGTCGACGAGGTCGGACAGCAAGACCTTGATGACCATCGCCGGCAACCGGAGATGCGCCGAGACCTCGGCTACCGAGATCGGCTCCCGGCACAGGAGCAGCGCCTCGGCGTGCTCGGCCTCCAGTTGCGAAGGCCGCAGCTGCCCGGTCGACCGGACCAACGACAGCAGGTCCAACTTCGCCGTCGGGGCAGTACGGCCGTTCGAGACGGTGTAGGGCCGCACCAGCGGGCCTGCATCGTCGTCGAGCAGCGAATGCTCGAAGTCGGACATCAGCCGACCATTTCACCGCTGGCGGCCGCGGTCCTGCGCATGGGGGTCTCCAGGTACGGTCGCACACTCTTGACCAGAATGGACATCTCGTAGCCGAGCACGCCCGCGTCCGCCTCCCGCCCGGCCGTCACGGCCAGGACCGCGCCCTGGCCCGCGGTCGAGACGAACAGCAGCGTGTCGTCCAGTTCCGCCACCACCTGGCGGACCCCGCTGGCCGAACCGAACTGGACGCCCGCGCTCCGCGCCAGCGAGAACATGCCCGAGGCGATCGCCGAGAGCTGGTCCGCCTGGTCCACACCCATGCCGTGGAACGCCTTCTTGATGCCGTCCGAGGACAGCAGGAGGGCGCTTCGCGTGTGCGGGACCTTCCTCACCAGCCCGGCCAGCAGCCAGCTGAGATCCGACTGCGCGCCTGCCTCGTCGCCTGCCATTAGAACTCCTCATTCCTGTACGGAGAAACGGAATCATCGGATGTGGGGATCTGCGGACCGACGTCCGCGCGCTGCCGGCCCTGCTGGAACGCCGCCATCAGACCCGGGTCGTGACCCGTTTCCGAACCGCGCGCTCCCGGCTGCGGTTCATCGCGCAGCTGTGGGGCCAAATGCGTCTGCTTGTTGCGCTTCGGCAGTTCCGGGCGCCCGTCGCCACCTGTGCTGTGGCCGTCAGCCCTATGGGCGCCGGTGCCGTGCCCGTTCGGGCCGTCGGCGCTCACCGCCTGCAGCTCGGCCGTCACTGGCAGGGCGCCGGTGTCGACCCTCGTCGTCGTGCGGGCCGGGGCGTAGCCGTTCGTAGCGGCGTCCATGCGAGGCTGCGGCATGGCATTACCGTAGTGGCCCGTGCCTGCGCTAGGCAAGGGACGCAATTGCACCGACGGCAGCTGGGGCGGTGTCGCCGAAGGCGGCGTGGCCCCGACCGGCTGACGCACCGGCACCGACGCCTGCAGCTCACCGGGCTCGGGAGCCTTCGGCGTATCGCCGCCGAGCAACACATCCGGGACCACCAAGATCGCTTGAGTGCCGCCGAAGATGTTGGTCTGCAGCTGCACTGTCAGCTCGTGGCGGTGCGCGAGCGACGACACCACGTACAGGCCGATGCGGCCGTCCGCGAGCAGCTCGTCCAGGTCAACCTCGTCCGGCGTCGCCAGCATCTTGTTGAACCGGTCGCGCTCATGCGCCTCCATGCCCAGGCCCCGGTCCTCGACCTCCACGGCCAGACCGGTACGCACCCGCGCGACCCGGATGAGCACCTGCGTGTTCGGTGCCGAGAACGTCGTCGCGTTCTCCACCAGCTCCGCCACCAAGTGGATGATGTCCGCGACCGCGTGGCCCTTCAACGTGCCGTCGATCGGGCGCACCAGCTTGACGCGGGCGTACTGCTCCACCTCGGCCACCGCCGAGCGCAGTGCCTCGTACACATTGACCGGACGCGACCACTGCCGGTGCGACGAGGCACCGCCCAGAACCGCGAGGTTCTCGGCGTGGCGGCGGATTCGAGTGGCCAAGTGGTCCACCGAGAACAGGCCCTTGAGGAGATCGGGGTCCTCGACCTGGTTCTCCAGCTCGTCGAGCTGCTCGATCTCCCGGTGCACCAGCGACTGCAGTCGGCGGGCCAGGTTCACGAAGATTCCGACGCGCGAGTGCACGCTCACCGCGTCGATCGGGCCGGCGGTGATCATCTGCGCCGCGACGGGAATCCGACTCGGCGGGACCGGGCGCACGCTGCGCGCGGCGACCGCTTCGGCGGCCGCCCGCAGGTGCCGGGCCTCCGCCGAGAGCAGGCGCACCGCTTCGGCCGTGGTCGGGGCGCTCGCGGCGGGGTTGGGAAGCGGAACGGACCAGCGCTGATCCGCGGGCAGATCCCGCTGCAGGTCATCGAGGACCTGCCAAACCTTGTAATGCGTCTCCACGGTGGAGCGCCGGACCGAGAGGATCTGGCGGCCGAGGGCGGCGTCGGTCTCGGTGGCGGCGCTGGCGGCCAGGTAGACCACGAGGGCGACCAGGGCCGCGGCGCAGCCGAAGACGACGGGGTCCATCCACGACGGACGGTCGGCTGGGGCCTGCGTCAGGTAGATCGCGATGCCGCCGCCGAGCGCGACAGCGGCAGTGAGCGGCAGCAGCGCGATGCGCAGCAGGCGTGCTTTGAGATCGGCCGGGGCGCGGGGCTCCTCACCGGCAATGGAACCGGAGGTCAGGGGCGCAGACCCGGGGGGTTGGAAAGTATGGGTTGTGGACCGAGGTGTTTCGGGCATCGCCATCCTCACGACACTGGCCTAGCGGCTTCCGCGATACCGGGAAGTGACAAAGTCATTGCAGCAGAGGGGAAAGCCTAGTCCCCACCGGCTGGTTCGACAGAATGGTATCAGCGTTCGCCTCCCTGGATAGCACGGCTGCCCTGCGCAGTCAACTTTGGGATGCATAAGGGGTGCTGTCTGAAAGCGCCGATCGTGCGACCTCATTGGGCAGGCCAGGAGGCATGCGTGCACGGAACGTGAGGACCCCGGGAGCATGGCCGGCGCATCACCCGTTCGAGCAGCGATGCCCGGATTGCGAGAAACGCCACTCTAGCACCGGACAGGCCCGTCCGTCCGGACCCGTTGCCCGGCAACTCGTTCCCACCTCCGTGCCCGAGACGGGATTTGAACCCGCAAGTCTCACGACGGCCGGTTTTAAGCCGACTGTGTCTACCAGATTCCACCACTCGGGCCCGTATGAGGCCACGCTATCGGGTAACCGACCAGAATGGTCCCCCCAAGTTCCGGGCCGATTACCGCCACCTCGCGAGACATCGAAGTGTCGGCATTCCGACACTTGGGTTGTTGGACGGCAAGTTTGCGGCCGAATGAGTTCGGGCTTTTCGGGCGGCGACAACGAGGGCAGGCTGGTTGTGGTGTCGCGCTTCAACTTTCGCGCCATTGGTCCTGAGGTACAAACGGCAGCGACAAAAGGGTTGTCAGGTGCTGTTGTCCCGCTTCGGCTTTCAGGCCGTACGTTGGCCTGCGCGAGGCCTCTCTAAAGTCTCCTTAGGACTAATTTTCACCCTTTTGAGTGATGCTAACCCACCTCAAACCTGTCATCATTTACCTATAACACCCAGTCGCACAAACGGATAGCTCTTCAGGGGGTGAGCAGGATGAAGGTCATCAGATCGGACCGAGATTCCCAAGCCGCCGCCCTTCGCCCCCAGATCGAATCCCTCACCGATCAGCTCCGCTCCGTCGAAGCCCACCTTCTGCAGGCTGTCATCGCCTACACTTCTGAAGGCCTCCACAAGGAGTGCGACGGTTTCTCCGGCATCCGCGACTGGATCATGGAGTCCTTCAACCTCAACGAGGCCAGCGCCGGGCAGATCGCCTCCATTGCCCGCCTCTCTCCGAAGTTCAAGCACCTCACCACAGCTGCCCTCTCTGGGTTCGCCCGCATCGATGCCATCGCCTACGCCGTGCGCCGCCTGGAGCGCGAAGGCCTGGCCGTGTACTCCCGGGTCCCCTACCCCGCCCCGGTCGAGTCCCCCTTCGGTGCGATCCTTTGCGCCACTCCCGAAGAGCTGATCCGGGAGTACTGCATCCACTCCAGCCGTGCGGAGCTCGCCGAGCACTTGGACCGCATCTGCGCCGAGCTGTTCGACCAGCAGGCGCTCCTCGATGAGATGAGCCAGCAGTCCCTCGCCTGGCTGGACGTGAACCAGCGGCCTGATGGCATGTGGGACCTCGAAGGCATCCTCACCGACGACACCGGCAAGTTGCTCAGCAACGCCCTGCGCACCGCTGTGCCGCCTCCTCGCCAGGACGAGGCCGACGCTGACGGCCTGCTCCCCCGGGTCTCTGGGCGGAACGCTGAGGCTTTGCACCAGATGGTCGCCGCGTATGGCACGGACCCTCGCGCTCCCAAGCGACACGGTCACACCGCCACTTTGAACCTCACCTGCGACCTCGCCACCTTGCGCGGCGAGAAGACCGGGCGGCTGCCGATGCTCGATGGCAAGCCCATCTCTGTCGCCAAGGCCCGCCTGCTCGCCTGCGAGGCCGGGGTCATTCCCTCGGTCTTCGACTACGGCACCGGTGAGGCAATCGAACTCGGCCGGGCGAAGCGCCTTCCCAATGTGGCCCTGCGGCACAAGCTGGAACTGGAGCAGCCCGAGGGTTGCGCTTGGTCCGGTTGCCGGGCTCCGGTCTCCTGGACCGAGGCGCACCACCTGGATCACTGGTCTAAGGTTACGGATTTACGGCCTACGTTTGCCCTGGTCATAGCCTATCATGATCCCGGATATGCATCAATTAGTGAACTGCATCACCATGTAGAACGGTTGTGGCCGGGATAGGGCACCGCGGAACTGCGTACCAGCGAAGCAGGCTTGGAACTGGTTTCAAGACTCGTCGGCGCCGTCGCGCTCGGCGAGGAACTCATCGAGCAGTGCAAACAACAGGCTCAGCGCGTGCTCGTCCTGCTCTGGAGGAAGAGTGCCAGGTTGGAGGTCTTCGCCTGGGAAGGCGATCTGCAGCACGATCGAAGTCCATACCAGGTTCGAAGAGTGGCCCAGCTGGCCCAGGAGCCAATTTCGGAGGCCGATGAAACCGGGACCTCCAGCACGCTGAGTTCCGAAGTCGTAGCCGTTGAGGAACTGGGCCATGCGCTCGTAGGTGACCCCTCCAGTGAACATGCCAGGTCGTTGAGCGATCAAGGCGATGTATTCGCGTTCAGACAGCGGGTCGAGGTCGATCATGGTTGTCCTTGGAGGAGTCGTGGCACGGGCGGTGGTCAGGATATCGACCTGAAACAGTCCTCACCAGGCCTGCTGTAGACGCCTCCGGCAGATGAGTGCGGCACCGAGTTTGGTGAACCCCTGATGCATGAAGAGGTGTCGGCCCCAGCGGACGGCGAGACGCTTGAACTGGCGAACGTGCACGATGGCCTACACGACCATCCCGCGGATGCGACCCAGACCGATGATCTTCTTGCGTCCAGCCAAATCCGCGAACGTCGCAGTTACCTCTGAGCAAGCCTCGCACCGGCAGTTCGGCTGATTTCAGACCACGAATCATTCCTCAAAATCTCTAGAGTCTGCTTGGAGGCATTTCCATGACGAGCAACCTGCATCCTGATCGACTCGCCTTTGACCCTGAAGAGTCCATCAGGATGCAGGTTGCTCGTCATGGAAATGCCTCCAAGCAGACTCTAGAGATTTTGAGGAATGATTCGTGGTCTGAAATCAGCCGAACTGCCGGTGCGAGGCTTGCTCAGAGGTAACTGCG
>DATABR010000357.1:0-3953 GCA_036259435.1 Glycomyces sp. | reverse complement strand
GCCGGAACGCTGATGCGTTCCGGCCCCTCTTCACGTCGCTGCGCTTACAGCAGTTCGCCTTCCAACCATTCGACGAAGGTGCCGGAGATCGCGGTGCCGCAGTCGATGAGCTCTTCGAGCAGGGCGGTGGTGATACCGGGGCGGACGGGGACCTGGATCTCGCCGAAGACCGGGAGCGCGCCCGATTCGGTCGGCTCGCCGAGGTAGGCCTTGAGGAAGCGGCGGGTGCGGTTCCATTCGTTCATGGCCGCGTAGCCGCGCTCGGCCCATTCGCGGGGGACGGTCTGGTAGGCGCGGGCGCGCAGGACCAGGATGTCCGCGTCCGGGCCTTCGGCGCGGACCTGCACGATGTGGCGCTCCCAGAGGGCCACGATGCCGCCGTTCTCGTCGACGAGGTAGCGGATGTCGAGGTTCTTCAGGGAGGCGATGATGCGGTCCGAGTCCAGCGGCGCGGGTTCGTCGCGGGCCTCGGCGGCGATCTGCTCGAGATCGATGATGAAGTCGGGGTCGATCTCCTCGAGATCCCGCTTGATCAGGTGCCAGCGGTCGACCTCGGAGATCTGCTCGCTCTCGGGTCCGAGGAGGAGCTGCTCGGCGGTGAGTTCGCGGCGCAGCTCCCGCGAGGCGAACTCGAGTTCGACGTCGTACTCCTCGGTGTCGACCTCAGGGCCGTCCTCGCGCCGTTCGGCGCGCGGGCTCGGGACCGCGCTCGGCTGGCTGCCGCGCGCTTGGGCGCGCTCGGCTGCTCCGCCGATCTCGCTGTCGGCTTCCGCGATCGTCTCGGCGATCGACTCTTGCTGTGCGTCGCGTTTTCTGCTGCGCCACCATGCCATGGTGTTGTCCGCCTTCCCACCCAAAATGCGAATCACTGGCAGTGCTTGGGTAATACGTTGGCATTCGTGCTCGGCTGAAGCATTGGTTGTGATTGGTTGTGCTTCGCGGGGCATAGCCAAGTTACGTCGCGTTGCAGTGAGCAGACTAGGGCTCGACACCGACATGGCACAACCGTCAGCCAATCCTGACCAAAAGTATGAACCGTCGTGCGTTTGTTCGCAGGCCCCTTCTGGGTACTGTCACCGGTTTCATATGTATCAGAACGGAAAGGGCAGTCCCATACTCCGGACGGTCGGGTATCCGTCTCTGAACGGTCGGGTATCACGGTGTGTGCCGAATCGGTCACACACCGGTCAGAGCAGGGGCAGCCCGCGGTCCCGTTCCCAGATGGCGCCGTACGTGGCGGCGAGGCCGATGCGGCGGCCCGCCTTGAGGATTCGCACGGGGTCGTCGCCGAGGAATCCCATGCGGCAGAGCGCGGCCACGAGTCGGATTTCGACGGGGTAGATCCGGCCGTCGTGCTCGACGCGGAGGGCCACGTGGTCGAGCATGGCGTCGCGCAGGCGTCGGTCGCCCACGCCTTGGCCGCGCCGCTCGCGCAGGGCCTGTGCGGCCTTGCGGTCGATGTCGGCGACATCGGCGGCCGGGATGGCCTCGACGGTCGTCCAGGGTTGCTGCGGGAGTCGCCCGCGCCAAACCCCTGCCGGCTGCACCGACGGCACTCCCGCCGCGAGGTCGCCCGCGCGGTAGACGCCGTCCGCGAGCGGGTCGGTGCCCGCGTCGCGAACGGTGAGGACGCCGATGGGCAGGGCGGCCCACAGGCGGCCGCCTTTCGCGAGCACGGGGGCGTCGGGATCGAGCCTGGCGGCCCTGGCGGCGAAGGCCGCGTCGTCTCCGGCGGTCGTTGGGTTCATGGGAGGCTCAGCATGGCGTGATCAGTCGGTCCACTGCTCGAGGTAGGCGCGCTCGGTGTCGGTGATGCGGCGGGGCCGCTGGGCGGTCACGTCGAAGGGCACCATCCAGGTCTTTGCCCGGAGCGCGAGCTTGTCGTTCGCGGTGAGCTCGTAGGCGAACGTGAACGAGGAGTTCCCGATCCGCTCGACCCAGACCTCGACGCGGGTCTCGGCGGGCACGACCACGGGCAGCAGGAAGTCGACCTCGTGGCGGGCCACGACGATGCCTTCGCGGAAGCCGGGGATGCCGGCTTCCGTGGCGGCGGAGAACATCATCGCGACCCGGGCCTCTTCGAGCAGGACCATGAACTTGTTGTTGTTCACGTGCCCGAAGGCGTCCATGTCCGACCAGCGCAGGGCGACGTCGATCGTGAAGCGCGCCATGCCTAGTCCCGGGTCAGCTTGCGGTGCGTGACGCGGTGCGGCTTGGCTGCGTCGGGGCCGAGGCGGTCGACCTTGTTCTGCTCGTAGGAGTCGAAGTTGCCCTCGAACCAGAACCAGGCGGGCTCGCCGGTGGCCGGGTCGCCTTCCCACGCGAGGATGTGGGTGGCGACCTTGTCGAGGAAGGCCCGGTCGTGGGAGATGACCACGGCGCAGCCGGGGAACTCCAGGAGGGCGTTCTCGAGGCTCGAGAGGGTCTCGACGTCGAGGTCGTTGGTGGGCTCGTCGAGCAGGAGCACGTTGCCGCCCTGCTTGAGGGTGAGCGCCAGGTTCAGGCGGTTGCGCTCGCCGCCGGAGAGGACCTTCGTGGGCTTCTGCTGGTCGGGGCCCTTGAAGCCGAACGCGGCGATGTAGGCGCGCGAGGGCATCTCGACCTTGCCGACCATGAGGTAGTCGAGGCCGTCGGAGACGACCTGCCACACGGTCTTGTCGCCGTCGAGACCCGACCGGTTCTGGTCCACATAGGAGAGTTCCACGGTGCCGCCGACGTTGACCTCGCCCGCGTCGGGCTTCTCGAGCCCCACGATGGTCTTGAACAACGTGGTCTTGCCCACGCCGTTGGGGCCGATGATGCCCACGATGCCGTTGCGCGGCAGGTCGAAGTTCAAGCCGTTGATGAGCGTCTGGCCGTCGAAGCCCTTGTACAGGTCCTTCGCCTCGATCACGGTCGAGCCCAGACGCGGGCCCGGCGGGATCTGGATCTCTTCGAAGTCGAGCTTGCGGGTCTTGTCGGCCTCGGCGGCCATCTCCTCGTAGCGGCCGAGGCGGGCCTTGGACTTCGTCTGGCGGCCCTTGGCGTTCGAGCGGACCCACTCGAGCTCGTCCTTGAGGCGCTTCTGGAGCTTGGAGTCCTTGCGGCCCTCCACCTTCATGCGTTCGGCCTTCTTCTCCAGGTAGGTGGAGTAGTTGCCTTCGTAGGGGTAGGTGCGGCCGCGGTCGAGCTCGAGGATCCATTCCGCGACGTTGTCGAGGAAGTACCGGTCGTGCGTGATCGCGATGACCGCGCCGGCGTACGCGGCGAGGTGGCGCTCGAGCCAGAGCACGGACTCGGCGTCGAGGTGGTTGGTGGGCTCGTCGAGCAGCAGCAGGTCGGGCTCTTCGAGCAGCAGTTTGCACAGCGCTACGCGGCGGCGCTCGCCACCGGAGAGGTGATCGACCTCTTCGTCCCCGGGCGGGCAGCGCAGGGCGTCCATGGCCTGTTCGAGCTTGGAGTCCAGCTCCCAGGCGTTGTGGGCGTCCAGTTCCTCCTGGAGGCGGCCCATTTCGGCCATGAGCTCGTCGGTGTAGTCGGTGGCCATCTCCAGGGCGATCTCGTTGAAGCGGTCGAGCTTCGCCTGGATCGGCGCGACGGCCTCCTGGATGTTCTCCAGGACGGTCTTGCCCTCGGTCAGCGGCGGCTCCTGGGCCAGCATCCCGACCGTGGCGCCGACGGCCAGCTTGGCCTCGCCGTTGGAGACCTGGTCCTGCCCGGCCATGATTCTGAGCAGGCTCGACTTGCCGGCGCCGTTGGGGCCGACCACGCCGATCTTCGCACCCGGGTTGAAGTACAGGGTGACGTCGTCGAGGACGACCTTGTCACCGTGCGCTTTGCGCGCCTTTTCCAAGGTGTAGATGAACTGCGCCACGCTGATCCTTCGCTTTGCGACGAGCTGTACAGAACTGACCGGTACCAATGATGTCAAGTGCCGGGGGCCATCCGCCAATCGGGCCTTCGAGCGTACCGGC
>DATABR010000356.1:0-1986 GCA_036259435.1 Glycomyces sp. | reverse complement strand
ACGCCGCCCCCCGCTCAAAGCGGGCGGCGTGCTGTTCATATGGCGGACAAGGAGATCACCACGATCGGATGACGGCGATGCGCTCCTCGAGCTGCTCGATGGTCGCCTGGGCGCTCGGCGGGCCACCGCAGGTCGAACGGAGCTTCGCGTGGATCTTCCCGTGCGGCTCGTTCGTCGCGAACGAACGCGCCCCCACGAGCGCGTTCAACTGCTTGCGGAGCTTGAGCCGCTTCTGCGCGTTCGTCATCGCCGGCTCAGCCGCTGGCCGCTCGGCGACCTCCGTGCGCGTCCCGCTCTTCTGCTTCGCCATCTGCTCGCGCTGGCGCTTCTGGAGCAGCAGGTGCACCTGCTCCTGCGTCAGCAGACCCGGCAGGCCCAAGTACTCCTGCTCCTCGGCGCTCCCGGCCTCCACCGGCAAGCCGAACGAACCCCCGTCGAAGATCACCTGATCGAGCTCCGCGCTCGACTCCAGCGTCTCGCGCTGACCGCCGAGTTCGGTGCCCTCGTTGAGAACCCGCTGCGCCTGCTCCAGCAGCAGCTCAGGATCGGCGTCCTCCGACTTGGGCTTGATCACGTGGTCGCGGTCGGCCTCGATGTTCTCGGCGAGGCTCAGCAGCGGGATCACGCTCGGCAGGAACACCGAGGCGGTCTCGCCGGGGCGGCGGGAACGCACGAAGCGGCCGATGGCCTGCGCGAAGTACAGCGGCGTCTGAGCGTTGGTCGCGTAGACCCCCACGGCCAGGCGCGGGATGTCCACACCCTCGGACACCATGCGCACGGCCACGAGCCATTCCTCATCGGACTCGGCGAATTTGGCGATCTTGTCCGACGAGCCCGCGTCGTCGGAGAGGACGATCGAGGCGCTCTTCCCGGTGACCCGCTTGAGGATCCCGGCATAGGATCGGGCGCTGTTCTGGTCCGAGGCGATGATGAGCCCGCCCGCGTCCGGAATCCCCGCCGCACGCAAAGAAGCGAGCCGCCGGTCGGCGGCCCTGATGACCTGCTTGATCCACTCCCCCTCCGGATCGAGGGCCGTACGCCAAGCCTGGCTCGTGAGGTCCTTGGTGAGCGGCTGGCCCAATCGCACGGCCAGCTCGTCGCCCGCGCTGGTGCGCCACTTGGCCTGGCCGGAGTAGGCCATGAACATGACCGGGCGCACGACGCCGTCCGCCAGAGCGTCGCGGTAGCCGTAGAGGGCGTCGGCGCGCGAGCGCTTGGTGCCGTCCCCGTCCTCCTCGTACTCCACGAACGGGATCGGGTTGTCGTCGCTGCGAAACGGGGTGCCGGTGAGGCACAGGCGGCGCTCGGCCTCGTCGAAGGCGGTCTGCACGCCCTCGCCCCAGGTGCGGGCGTCGCCGGCGTGGTGGATCTCGTCGAGGATGACGAGGGTGCGGCGCGCGAGCGTGCGGCGGCGGTGGACGGCCGGGTCCGCGCCGATCTGCGCGTAGGTGACGACCACGCCGTGGTAGTCGGCGGCACTGTGGACGTTAGAATTGCGGAAGGCCGGATCGAGCTCGATGCCGAACCGGGAGGCGGCGCCTGCCCACTGTGCCTTCAGGTGCTCGGTGGGGCAGACCACGGTGACGGTGTCGACGGTGCCGTCGGCCAGCAGGTCATAGGCGATGCGCAGCGCGAAGGTGGTCTTGCCAGCGCCGGGCGTGGCGACGGCGAGGAAGTCGCGCGATTGACCCCGGTGGTAGGCGACCATGGCCTTGCGCTGCCAGACCCGAAGCGAGGGAAGCATTTCGGGTGGGGCGGCCGGGATCATGCGGGCTCCTATCGGACGATGGCGGACCGGGTTGATTTTAGGCCGCGAGCGCCGTCACGTTCACCGCTCCAGGAGGATGGTGTTGGGACCGACGTTGACGCTGCGTACGTTCATCATCGCCCCGAACTTGCCGGTCTCGACGCGGGCTCCGAGGCCGCGGAGGTGCTCGGCCACGGCTTCCACCATCGGCTCGGCGACCGGGCCGGGCGCGGCGGCGT
>DATABR010000355.1:0-10212 GCA_036259435.1 Glycomyces sp. | reverse complement strand
CACTTTGGCCGGGTAGCAGATCGACGTGTTCGCTCGCCGGATCCGCACTTCGCCGCTCTCCAGTGGTTGGCGCAGCGAGTCGAGGACCGACCGTTTCCATTCGGGCGCTTCGTCTATGAACAACACGCCGCGGTGTGCCAGTGCCAGTGAGCCGGGCCCCACGTGTCCGCTGCCTCCGCCTACCAGCGCTTGCATGGTCGTCGAGTGGTGCGGCGCTTCGAACGGTGCGTGGCGAATGAGCGTCGCCGCGCCTCCCGAGAAGCGGCTCCGCAGAGAGTGCAGTGAGGTCACCTCCACCGCCTCGGCGTCGCTCAGTGGCGGCAGGATCGACGGCAACCGTTCGGCGAGCATTGTCTTGCCCGCGCCCGGAGGGCCGACCATCAGCATGTGGTGGCCTCCTGCGGCCACGATCTCCAGTGCTCGTCTAGCGGTCCGTTGGCCGCGCACGTCGGCGAGGTCCGGCAGAGTCGGGGAGTCCGTGGGCGCTGATCGCATCACCTGATCCAGCGGTGTCTGTCCGAACAGCCAGGCCACCAGCGTCACGAGGTCGCGCGGAGCGTAGACGGCGAGGTCGTCGACCAGCGACGCCTCTGCCGCGTTCTCGGGGGAGACGATCGCCGTCTTCATTCCGGACTTGCGGGCTTCCATGAGTGCCGGCAGGGTCCCGGGTACCGCTCGGAGGCTGCCGTCGAGGCCGAGTTCCGCCAGCAGGACCGTGTCGTTCAGCTTCTCGGTCGGCAGTGTGTCGTCGGCGCACATGATGGTGAGTGCGAGTGCCAGGTCGGCCGCTGAACCGGTGGTCGGTACGGATGCCGGTCCGAAGTTGACGGACACGGACTTGTCCGGGAACCGCAACGCGGAGTTCGCCATCGCGGAGCGAACGCGGGTCTGTGCTTGGTTGACGACGTTGTCGGGCAGCCCTGACATGCGGACCGTGTCGGTGCCTTTCGCCGAGGATTTGAAGACCGAGGCCTCGACGGTGACCGCGACGGCGGTGGCGCCGATCATGCAGACGGTGTTGGTACGTGCGTAACCCATGGCGGTTCCCCTGGTGGTGCTCGAGTTCGAGGCGGTGGGCGCCGGTGACGGTCAGGGCGAGGCGGTCGATCCTCCAGGGCTGGTCGGTGCGGCAGTACTGCTGCAGCCACGCTCGTGCGAGCCGCTCGACCTGATGGAGCTTCTCGCCGTCGACGGCGCCCAATGGCCCACCGAAGCGGCGGGACCGGCGGGTCTTGACCTCGCAGAAGACCACCGTGTCGGTGGACCGGGCGATCAGGTCGAGTTCGCCCAAGCGGTGCCGCCAGTTGCGGGCGAGGATCTGCATCCGGTGGCGCTGGAGGTGCGCGGCCGCGAGTCGTTCCCCGAGCCGTCCGAGTTGGTGCGGAGTGAGCCGCCTGAGGTTCGACCCGGTTGCGGGCTTCGGCGGTTGCGGGTCGGTTCGCGGATCGGCCGGTGCGGCGGTAAGCGTCGAGGTGTTCATGCGCGGCCTGGCCGGGGGAGTAGCCGTACCTTGCCGGAGCCGAAGAGCAGCATCGGATCGAGGTAGAGCGGACCGCGTTTGAGGCCGAGGTGCAAGCAGGCGGTGCCTGGGCAGGAGGCGTGGCCCGGTTGCAGGTTCCCGATGGTCTGTCCCGCCGTGACCGCATCCCCTGCGGCTACTACGGGGTCGACCGGTTCGTAGGTGGTGCGCAAGCCGTTCGCGTGGACGATGCTGATCACGCCCCGCCCGGCGAGGTCGCCCGCGAAGACCACCGTGCCGGCGCCTGCCGCGGCCACCGGGAGGGCGTGGCCGGTGGCGAGGTCGACTCCGCGATGCCCTGGCAGCCAGGGTTGGGGTGGCGGGTCGAAGCGGGTGAGAAGGTCCAGGCCGCTGACCGGGGATCGCCACAGGCCGGTGGGATTCGGAGTGTTGTCGGATCGGATGGCTCGTTGATTCGCTCTGATCGCGTTCTCGGGCGGTGGGGATTCGAGAAGTTCGATTGCTGCGGGCGGTTCGAGTCCGAGGAGCGTGTTCGCTTCGGTGAGTGGTTCGGCCTCAACGAGCGTAGGAGTGAGGATCGCGGTCGCGGCCAGGAGCGATGCGGTTATGAGACTGAGGACCATTGCGTTGTGTAGTTGTCGCATGACTCAATGCTGGCTCGGATGCCCGGTATCGACAAGAAAAAGTTCTTGTGCCTGTGGATAACTTCGTTCACGCGGTTACTAGCAGCGACTATGCTTCCATACTTATTGAGTCATTCGAGTGTTTCGGTTGAAGGCGGCAGGTCACCGGGCCCATTGCCTCAGTCACTGCGGTCCACCGCGTTCGTGGTGGGCGCAGTGCTCCAAGTACACTGATCGGAGCGGTACGGCGCCCTTGCGCGCCGAACCGACTTCGCGCGTTCGCCGCGGCCCGACCTCCATCGCTCGCTCCTTGAGAGCGCATTGCGGTGGGTGCGGTCCGGCCCTCGCGATCTCCCAGGTCCGGGACCCGTCCCGGTTGCAGATCGTCGGAGGCGAGCGCCAGGCGCGGGACGTCCGGACTTCGGACGCCTCCCGCGAATGAACCAGGGAACGAAAGGAATACAACCGTGTCGGTTGTCACCATGAGGCAGCTGCTCGAGAGCGGCGTGCACTTCGGCCACCAGACCCGTCGGTGGAACCCGAAGATGAAGCGGTTCATCCTCACCGACCGCAACGGCATCTACGTCATCGACCTGCGCCAGACCGTCGACTACGCGGCCAAGGCCCACGACTTCGTCAAGAACGTCGTGGCCGAAGGCGGCGAGGTCCTGTTCGTGGGCACCAAGAAGCAGGCCCAGGAGGCCGTTTCCGAACAGGCCCAGCGCGTCGGCATGCCGTTCGTGAACCACCGCTGGCTCGGCGGCATGCTCACGAACTTCCAGACCATCCAGAAGCGCCTCATGCGCCTCAAGGAACTCGAGATCATCGAGGCCAACGGTGCGGCCAACCGCACCAAGAAGGAAATGCTCCAGCTCATGCGCGAGAAGGACAAGCTCGAGCGCACGCTCGGCGGCCTCCGCGACATGGAGAAGACCCCGGCCGCGATCTGGATCGTGGACACCAAGAAAGAGCACATCGCCGTCGACGAGGCCCGCAAGCTCGGCATCCCCGTCGTCGCGATCCTCGACACCAACTGCGACCCCGACGAGGTCGACTTCCCGATCCCCGGCAACGACGACGCGATCCGCTCCGTCGCCCTGCTGACCAAGATCATCGCCGACGGCGCCGCCGAGGGCCTCATGGCCCGCTCCGGCGGCCAGACCGAGAAGGGCGAGGGCGAGCCGCTCGCCGACTGGGAGAAGGAACTCCTCGTCGAGGGCGAGAAGCCCGCCGAAGCTCCGGCAGTCGAGACCCCGGCCGCCGAGGCCGAGGCCCCCGCCGCTGAGGCCGGCGAGCAGACCACCGACGAAAAGTAAGAAGGGGAGCAATGGCCAACTTCACGATGGCTGACGTCAAGAAGCTCCGGGAAGCCACCGGCTCCGGAATGATGGACGTCAAGAAGGCCCTCGAAGAGGCGAACGGCGACTACGACGCCGCCCTCGAGGCCCTCCGCATCAAGGGTGCCAAGGACGTGGGCAAGCGCGCCGAGCGCACCACCGCCCAGGGCCTGGTCGCCCAGTCCGGCAACACGCTGCTCGAGCTGCTGTGCGAGACCGACTTCGTGGCCAAGAACGGCGCGTTCATCGAACTCGCCCAGTCCCTGGTCGAACTCGCCGAAGAGGTCCGCGCCGCTGACGGCGAGGCCTTCTCGAAGGCCGAGGTCAACGGCAAGACCGTTGCTGAGGTCGTCGCCGAGGAATCGGTGAAGCTCGGCGAGAAGATCGTCGTGGGCCGCGTCGGCTCGCTCGAGGGCGATGTCGCGGTCTACATGCACCGCAAGGCCGCCGACCTCCCGCCGGCCGTCGGCATCATCGTCTCCTACACCGGTGACGCCGAGGTCGCCCGCCAGGTCGGCATGCAGGCCGCTGCGATGCGCCCGAAGTACCTCACCCGCGACGAGGTCCCGGCCGAGACCGTCGAGGCCGAGAAGCGTGTGGCCCTCGAGTCCGCCAAGGAAGAGGGCAAGCCCGAGCGCGCCTGGGACAAGATCGTGGAAGGCAAGGTCAACGCCTATTACCGCGACTTCGCCCTGCTCGAGCAGATGTCGGTCCTCGACAACAAGAAGACCGCGAAGCAGGTGCTCGCCGACGCGGGCACCGAAGTCACCGGCTTCATTCGCTTCGAAGTCGGCCAGGAGTAGCGAACGGTCCGCGCAAGCGGACTACACTGACTCCAGCCGTAAGCATGGAAGGGGCGGCGGCGCAGGCCGCCGCCTCGTTCCATGTCTGGAGACAGCAGGTCTTGAGACAATGCAGCCGTGCAGTACGGTCAGCGGCGGCGCGGCCAGCGAGGGACACGTCAGAGCAGGGGAGTGCCATGAGTCAATCCACGTACCGCCGGGTCGTGCTGAAACTGTCCGGTGAGTCCTTCGGCGGCGGATCGGTCGGGGTCGACCCCGATGTCGTGCAAGGCGTCGCCCGCCAGATCGCGGCCGGCGTGGCCGCGGGCGTCCAGGTCGCCGTCGTCGTCGGGGGCGGCAACTTCTTCCGCGGCGCCGAACTCCAGCGCCGCGGCATGGACCGCGCCCGCGCCGACTACATGGGCATGCTCGGCACCGTCATGAACTGCCTCGCCCTCCAGGACTTCCTGGAGAAGGAAGGCGTCGACACCCGCGTCCAGACCGCCATCGCCATGGCCCAGGTCGCCGAGGCCTACCTGCCGCTGCGCGCCATCCGCCACCTCGAGAAGGGCCGCGTCGTCATCTTCGGCGCCGGCGCCGGCATGCCGTACTTCTCCACCGACACCGTGGCCGCCCAGCGCGCACTGGAGATCGGCGCCCAAGTCGTCCTCGTCAGCAAGAACGGCGTCGACGCGGTCTACACCGCCGACCCCAAGTCCGACCCCGAGGCGCAGCGACTCGACGACATCACCTTCGACGAGGCCCTCAAGCGCGAGCTCATGGTCGTCGACCAGGCCGCCTTCAGCCTCTGCAAGGACAATGCCCTGCCGATGCTCGTCTTCGGTGCCGACGACGACGGGAACCTCCGCCGCGCGATCATCGGCGAGCAGCTCGGCACCCTCATCCACGCCGCCGAGGACTGACCCCGTGGACGCCGCCTCCTCGAATCCGGCCGCGTCCGAGGACATCCACGCCACCGAGGACCGACAGCGGGACGGTACGGTCAGAAGTGCTGTCAGGCCGCGAGAGAATGTGAGAAAGCCGTGATTGACGACACCCTCCTCGAAGCCGAGGAGAAGATGGAGCGGGCCATCGAGCACACCAAGGAGGAATTCGCCGCCATTCGCACCGGCCGCGCCTCCTCCGCCATGTTCAACCGGATCACCGTCGACTACTACGGTGCGCAGACCCCTATCCCGCAGGTCGCCTCCATCGCGATTCCCGAGCCGCGCATGGTGATCGTCAAGCCCTTCGACGCCTCCCAGATGAAGGACATCGAAGACGCGATCCGCAACTCCAACCTCGGCGTCAACCCCTCCAACGAGGGCACCCAGCTGCGCCTGAACCTGCCTCCCATGACCGAGGAGCGCCGCCGCGACATGATCAAAGTGGCCCGCACCAAGGGCGAGGACGCCAAGATCGCCATCCGCAACGTCCGCCGCAAGGCCAAGGACGAGATCGGCAAGTTCGTCAAGGACGGCGAGGTCTCCGAGGACGAGGGCCGCTCCGCGGAGAAGGAGCTCGACGACCTCACCGGCCGCTTCACCGGACACGTGGACGAGCTCATGGGCTCCAAAGAGTCCGAGCTGCTCGAGATCTGATGAGTGCGCTTCCCGACGGTTCGCCCGGCCGTCGCCCGAAACCGTCGCCGGACGGACGAGGGCCCGGCACCGCCGAGACCGGCCCCGAAGGCGACAAGCCCAAGGCCGGCCGCAACCTGCCCGTCGCCATCGGCGTCGGACTCGGCATGGCCGCGGTCGTCCTGGCTTCCCTGCTGATTCAACCGATCGCCTTCCTCGGCCTGGCCGTCGTCGCCATCGCCGTCGCCTGCTGGGAAACCGGCACCGCGATGCACAAGGGCGGCAAGAACGTTCCGGTGATCCCGCTGGCCGCCGCCGGCGCCCTCATCGTGGTCCTCGCCTGGTTCGGCGGCGCCACCGGCCTCCTGCTCGGGACCGCCGTCGGCGTGGCCGCCCTGTTCGTCTGGCGCCTCTCCGAAGGTGCCACCGGCTACCGCACCGACGTGTCCGCTGCCGTGCTCCTGATCGTTCAGGTGCCGTTCCTGGCCGGTTTCGTGATGCTCCTGGCGACCTCCGAGAACGACTCGGCCCGCCTCATCGACGGCGCCGCCGCGCAGGTCCTCATCATGCTGTTCACCGTGGTCTGCTCCGACACCGGCGGCTATACCGCCGGCGTGCTGTTCGGCAAGCACCAGATGACGCCGCGCATCAGCCCCAAGAAGTCCTGGGAGGGCCTGGCCGGCTCGGTCGCGGCCGCCGCCGTGGGCGGCTCGGTCACCCTCTGGGCGATCTTCGAGGTCCCGTTCCTCATGGGCGTGGCGTTCGGCGTGTGCGTGGCCCTGGCCGCTACGTTGGGGGACCTGTCCGTTTCGCTGTTGAAGCGAGACCTCGGCATCAAGGACATGAGCAATATCATCCCCGGCCACGGCGGGGTCATGGACCGGCTCGACTCGATCCTCATGGTGGCGCCGGTGGCGTACGTGTGGTTCGGCTACCTGCTCGGGTGATGTGTCCTGATTGGTGTATCCGTCGAAGGAGGGCCGGGATGAATTCCATGATCCGGGGTTGGCGGGTTCCGGTCCAGTCATGCGAGACTAGGTCGTGACATGTCTGTAGCACTCACGTTGACCGAACCGCGCCCTCGCAAGGCCGCGCCCCGACACCTCGCCGACCTCGATCTGGCCGGGTGCCAGTCCGTCCTCTCCGAGATCGGGCAGCCCGCCTTCCGCGCCAAGCAGCTGCGCCAGCAGTACTTCGGCCGCCACGTCGGCGACGCGTCCCTCATGACCGACCTGCCGGCCGCCTCGCGCGAGGCCATCGGGGAGGCACTGCTCCCGCGCCTGCTCGAACCGGTGCGCGTCGACTCGTGCGATGACGGCCAGACCGTCAAGGCCGTGTGGCGCCTCTACGACGGCGCGCTCGTCGAGAGCGTCATCATGGCCTACCCCGACCGGGTGACCGCGTGCGTGTCCTCCCAAGCGGGATGCGGCATGGCCTGCCCGTTCTGCGCCACCGGCCAGGGCGGCCTGACCCGCAACCTCACCACGGCCGAAATCGTCGACCAGGTGGTGGCCGCGGCCCGCATCGCGGCCGAACGCGGCCTCGGGCGCCTGTCGAACATCGTGTTCATGGGCATGGGCGAGCCGCTCGCGAACTGGGCCCGGCTCAAGAGCGCCCTGCACCTGATCACCGGGCCCGTGCCCGACGGGATCGGGCTTTCGGCCCGCAACATCACCGTCTCCACGGTGGGGCTGGTGCCCACCATCAAGAAGCTCGCGGAGGAGGGCCTGCCGGTGACGCTGGCGGTCTCGCTGCACGCCCCCGACGACGAGCTGCGCGACGAGCTCGTCCCCGTCAACACGCGCTGGAAGGTCGCCGAAGTGCTCGACGCGGCCTGGGAGTACGCTCGGGTGACGAAACGTCGTGTTTCGATCGAGTACGCGATGATCAGGGACGTCAACGACCAGCCCTGGCGAGCGGACCTCATGGGGAAGCTGCTCGCGGGCAAGCTCGTCCATGTCAACCTGATTCCATTGAACCCGACTCCGGGAAGCCGCTGGGACGCGAGTCCCAAGCCGGTCGAAGCGGAGTTCGTACGGCGGCTGCGGGCTGCGGGTGTGTCCACGACGGTGCGCGATACGCGCGGCCAAGAGATCGACGGCGCCTGCGGGCAGCTGGCCGCTTCGGTCCGGGAGGCCGGGACACCCGGTCAAGCCGGCGCGAAGCCGCTCGGCGCCTCCGGTGCCGAGGATTAGGCGGAGAAGGGTGGCTTGGTAGTGGCGAGTCATGGTGACCGGTTCCGGCGCCGGGCGTTGAGCCGGGGCTACAAGGTCGACGAGGTCGACGCGTTCTTGGACCGTGTGGAGGCGACACTGTCGGGCGAGCCTGTGGGCAGCCCCGTGTCGGCCGACGAGGTCGACGACGTCGTCTTCAGAGTCCGCTTCGGCGGCTACGACGAGTGGCAGGTGGACGTCTACCTCGACCGGGTCGCGCGCCAGCTCGCCGAACTCGAGGAGCGCGGCGTTCTCGGCACCGCTCCCGCTCCCGACTACGGCAAGATCGACAATGCCGCGGCTGCCCCGGCGCCCCCCGCGCAGCCGCCCCCGGGCGCGCGACGCGCCGCGGAGGTCCAGGCGACACAAGTCATTCCCGCTGCGACGCAAGCGATCCCCGCGCACGAGGTGATGGCCGCGCGCGAGATGGCTCCCCCGCCCCCCGCTCCCGAGCCGGTCGCTCGCGGACGCGGCCCCGCCCCCCGCGCGGCAGCACCCCAGGACAACGAAGGCTTCGGCGACCTGCGCGGCGACGACGACGAGGGCTTCGGCTTCCTCGCCGGTCCGCCCGGCGACGATTATGAAGATCCGTTCGGGAAGCGCAACGGAGCCGACCAAGGGCTCGGCGGCCAGCGCGGCGGCGCGAACCGCGGCCGCGGCGGCCAGGGCGATTACGGTCCGGCGCAGGGCGACTTCGGTCCCCCCCGCGATGACTTCGGCCCCGCTCAAGGCGACTTCGGAGGTCCCGCCCAGGGTGATTTCGGCCAGGGCCAGGGCGACTTCGGTCCCGGCCAAGGCGACTTCGGCGGCCAGCGCGGCGGCAACGGCTTCGGCCCGCGCCCCGGCGCGCCCGAACCGGCCGTGTACGGCAACGAGTACGGCAGTCCTCGCGGCCCCGAGCCGATCCGCGGTGACTTCCCGCCGCCCACGCAGGCGGTGCCCCGCGCCGGGATGCCGACGCACGACGGCCCGCAGGCGGGCCCCGGACCTCACGGCGCCACCGAGCAGCTTCCGCTCCAGTCCGATCCCCGTCGCGGCGGTTTCACCCCGAACGAGGCCCCGGGCGGCTTCGCTCCCAATGACGGTCCCGGTGGTTTCGCACCGAACGACGGTCCTGGTGGCTTCGCCCCCCATGAGGCTCCGGGCGTCTACGGTCAGGGCCGCCGGTCGGCTCCCGAGCCCGCTCCCGGGTTCGGCGCCGCCTATGACGACGAGTTCAGCGACACGGGCAGCCGCCGTGCGGCGCCGCCATCGTCCCAGCCGCCGATGCAGCAGCCGCCGCAGGGCCACCAGGGCCCGCCCACCGGCTCGCTCCCGCAGTCGGGGCGCTACAACCAGCCCGAACCCGAGCCGATGCCGCCTGCGGCGCCGACCCAGGCCATCCCGCAGAGCATGGTGCAGGGCATGGGCCAGCAGGCGCCGATGGGCCGTCCCGAACCGCAGCAGTCCGAGCCCTACGGGGCGCAGCGCGGCCGCGAGTACGGTCAGGGCGGCTTCGGCCAGCAGGGTCAGGAAGACACCGGCTACGGCCAGCGTGATTTCGGCCAGCAAGCGCAGGAGGACACCGGGTACGGCCGCCGCGCGGCCGCACCGAGTCCGCCGATGCAGCAGCAGGGGTTCGACCGCGGTGCGCCGCAGGAGCCGTCGGGCGGTTTCGGCGGTCCTGCGGGTCCGCCTCCGGCCGAGCCCGGCTTCCCGCCGCCGACGCAGGTGATCCCGCAGGCCGGTTCCGCGGCGCCGCGCGGCGCGGCCACGCCGCCGGACTTCGGCCGCCGCAACCCCTATGAGGGGCGCGGCGCGTTCGAGGCCCCCGGCCGCCATGGCCGCGAGGAGATGACGACGGAGATGCGGGCGACCGACTCGCCGTTCACCCCGGACGACGTGCAGCGCCTCGAGCAGATGCGCCGGGCCTTTCAGCCGAGGCGTTTCGGTTCGGGTTACGACCCGAGCCAGGTGGACCAGATGTTCGACGCGGTCTCGGCGGCGATGACCGGCCGCAACCCGGTCCCGCTTTCCGACCGCGAGCTCGACACCAGCCAGTTCTCCCTGGTCCAAGGCGGCTACTTCGAAGCCGAAGTGGATTCGGCGCTCCGCGAGGTGCGCGAGATGTTCGCCCGCCGGGGCATGATGCACTGAGCCGCAGGCGACTTGATGTCCTGAGCCGCAGGCGGAGACGACCAGTGGGGGGGGGGGGGGG
>DATABR010000354.1:0-12512 GCA_036259435.1 Glycomyces sp. | reverse complement strand
CTGTCGCCCGTGTTCGGCCGAACACGGGCGACAGCGTCGCGCGGCGGCCGGTCGGACGCACGGCCGAGCCGCACCGTGCGAGCGATCGCAACCCCACAAGCCGCTCCCGTCAGTCGAGCAGTTCCTTGAGCAGGCTCTCGACGCGGACCTTGATGTCGTCACGGATGACGCGCACGGATTCGAGGCCCTGGCCCGCGGGGTCGTCGAGCGTCCAGTCCAGGTAGCGCTTCCCGGGGAAGACCGGGCAGGCGTCGCCGCAGCCCATCGTGATGCACACGTCGGAGGCCTCGACCGCGTCGTAGGTGAGGATCTTCGGCGACTCGGACGAGATGTCGATGCCGACCTCGGCCATCGCCTCGACGGCGGCCGGGTTGACCTGGTCGGCCGGGGCCGACCCTGCGGAGCGGACCTCGACGCGATCGCCCGCGAGGTGGGCGAGCCACCCGGCGGCCATCTGGGAGCGACCGGCGTTGTGGACGCACACGAAGAGGACGGACGGCTTGGACATGACGGGCGATCCTTCGCTTTCGGTGTGACGGTTGTCGGTCATGAGCGGACCGATTCGAGTTCGGGCGTGCGGAAGAAGCGGCGAGCCCACAGGCTCACGTAGACGAGGGCGACGAGGACGGGCACTTCGATGAGCGGACCCACGACCCCGGCCAGGGCCTGGCCGGAGGTGGCGCCGAAGGTGGCGATGGCGACGGCGATGGCGAGCTCGAAATTGTTGCCCGCGGCGGTGAACGCCAGCGTCGTGGAGCGCTCGTAGTTCAGGCCCACGCCCTTGCCGAAGACGAACGACCCGGCCCACATGAGCGCGAAGTAGACCAGCAGCGGCAGGGCGATGCGCACGACGTCGAGCGGCTGACCGAGGATCGCCTCGCCCTGGAGCGCGAAGAGGACCACGATGGTGAACAGCAGGCCGTAGAGCGCGAACGGACCGATCTGTGGCAGGAACCGCTCCTCGTACCAGTCGCGGCCCTTGCGCTTCTCGCCGAGCGTGCGGGTGAGGTACCCCATCGCCAGCGGCACGCCCAGGAAGACCGCCACGTTGAGTGCGATCTCCCAGCCCGAGACCTCGAGCCCGGCGGTGTCCAGGCCGAGCCAGCGCGGCAGGGCGTCCAGATAGAACCAGCCGAGCGCGCCGAACGCGATCACCTGGAACACCGAGTTCAGGGCGACGAGGACGGCGGCGGCTTCGCGGTCGCCGCATGCGAGGTCGTTCCAGATGATGACCATGGCGATGCAGCGGGCGAGGCCGACGATGATCAGGCCGGTCCGGAACTCGGGGAGGTCGGGCAGGAACAGCCACGCGAGGGCGAACATCAGCGCGGGCCCGACCAGCCAGTTGAGGACGATCGAGGAGACGAGCAGGCGCTTGTCGGCGGTGACGGAATCGAGGCGGTCGTAGCGGACTTTGGCGAGCACCGGGTACATCATGAGCAGCAGCCCGGCGGCGATCGGCAGCGAGACGCCGCCGATCTGGACCGCGTTCAGGACCTCGCCGACGGCGGGGACCCATTGGCCGAGGGCGATGCCGGCGAGCATGGCCGCGCCGATCCACACCGGCAGGTACTTGTCGAGCGTGGAGAGCCGGATGGGCGCGGCGGGATCTGCCGAGGTGGCGGTGGCGGGTCCGGCGCTCACGCGGCGGCCGCCTGCGGCACGGCGAGCACGGTGGAGAGCAGGTCGAGCGCCTCGCGGCGGGCCTCGTAGTAGACCCAGGTGCCGCGGCGCTCGGCGGTGACCAAGCCGGTCTCCTTGAGCACCTTGAGGTGGTGGGAGATGGTGGGCGCGGTGAGGTCGAAGGAGTCGGTCAGGTCGCACACGCACGCGCGGCCTCCTTCGTGGGAGGCGATGAGCGAGAGCAGGCGCAGGCGGACTGGGTCGCCGAGGGCCTTGAACGAGGAGGCCAGCCGCTCGGCCTGATCGGCGCTGAGCGGCTCGGAGACCAGCGGGATGCGGCAGTCCTCCAACTCGGCGGGGCTCAGCAGGCTCACACGTTGCTTCGACATGCATCTAGTTTGATGGTCATCTAGTCATTCGGCAACGGCCGTCTCGGTGGCGTGGGTCACTCGAGTTCGTTACCGAGGGAGGTCGGACGGTGTTGAGCAGGCCGGCGACGCAGCGGCGGGCGCGTGTCTCGGTCCTCTGGTCGCCCGATGGTCGCCGAACGTTCGGGCACCGTTCATCCCGTCGGAGACCGCCCGGCCGCCCGACACCTCCACGGACCGCCCGGCCGCCCGCTTCGACGCGCACGTCGAAAACCCGGTTGAGGAACCCCTCTACGCCGCGAAGGGGCGAGTGACTTCACGTCGCTCGCCCCTTCGTATGTTGTCCTCTAACTGCAGCAACCGCCGCTGTTGACGACCGGCAGCTCCCGCTCCCCGGCGCGGCCGTGGAGCACGCCCGTCGCCAGGCCGCGCGCGGGAGCCGCGATCGGTTCCGCATCAGCTGTGCCGCAACCCGACTCCGCCTCGGCGGTCGTGCCGCAGCAGCCGGAGCCCTCTTCGGCGTCGTCGATGCTCGTGGCGTCCAGGGCGCGGCTCGAGGAGCACACCCCGGTCTCGGGCAGGTCGAGTTCGACCTTGTCGGCGGCCTCGCGGTCCCCGGCCAGCGCGGCGGCGATCGAGCGGACCTGCTCGTACCCGGTGGCGAGCAGGAACGTCGGGGCGCGGCCGTAGCTTTTGACGCCGACGATGTAGAAGCCCTCGTCGGGGTGGGCCAGGTCGGCTTCGCCATGGGCGGGGACGGTGCCGCAGGAGTGGAAGTTCGGGTCGATGAGCGGGGCGATCGTGGCCGGGGCCTCGATCGTGGCGTCCAGTTCGAGCCGGATCTCACGCAGCAGCTCCAGGTCGGGCCGGAACCCGGTCGCGGCGGCGACGTTGTCGACCTCGAGTTCGACGGCGAGACTGCCGGTTTTCCCTACGACCGCGACGGTGCCGTCGGGCCGGGTCTCGAAGGCATCGACGGTGAAGCCGGTGACCAGCTCGATCGCGCCCGACTCGACGAGGGCCTTGAGGCGGGTGCCGATGGTGCCGCGCGCCGGGAGCGCGTCGGCCGAGCCGCCGCCGTAGACCTTGGCCGCGCTGCTGCCGCGGATCGCCCAGGTCAGAGTCGTGCCGGGCGCCGTCTCGGCGAGTTCTGCCAGAAGCAGAAGGGTGTTCGCGGCGGAGTGGCCCGCGCCGACCACGAGGGTCCGCTTGCCCGCGAAGCGTTCCCGGTCGGCGCCGAGCACGTCGGGGAGCGGGCCCACATGCCAAGGCGCGCCGTGGTTCTCGCCGGGAGCGGGCAGGCCGTGGGCGCCGAGGGGGTTCGCGTGGCCCCAGACGCCGGACGCGTCGATCACGGCGTCGGCGACCACATCGGACCACTCGCCGTCCGTGTTCACGGTGCGCAGCACGTAAGGGCGGTTTTCGCGGTCGATGGTCTGGGTCTTGTCCGCACCGAGGCGTGCCACGCCCGCGACCCGGGTGCCGTATCGAACGTGCGGGTCGAGCGCCTTGGCGAGCGGGCTGAGGTACTGCTCGACGAGTTCGGCCCCGGTCGGCAGGCCGTCGGGGTCGGGCGCGGTCCAACCGGTGGACTCGAGCAGTCGCCGGGCAGCAGGGTCGACGTCGTAGCGCCATGGGGAGAACAACCGGATGTGGCCCCATGCGGCGATCGCGGACCCGGCGCTCGGGCCGGCTTCGAGCACGATCGGGGTGAGGCCGCGCTCGACCAGGTGAGCGGCGGCGGCGAGGCCGACGGGTCCGGCGCCGATGACGGCGACGGTGGTGACCTGGCGGCGGATCGGGTGCGACATGGCGTCCTCCGGGGTACGGCGATCGCGCGGTTCACGATCGCATCAGCTGAAGTAATTAATACCAGCTTCTACTGTTGATAGCAAGCGTTGTGGTTTACTTGACGCATGACCCGCTTGATCGAGATCGCCCCGCCGCAGGCCGAGCCCGACGCCGCTCAGGTCGGGCCGGACGACGACCTGATCGAGCGCGCGAAGGGCCTGGCCCCGCAGTTCAAGGCCCTCGCCGACGAGAACCGCCTGGCGATCGTCCTCCTGCTCTCCGAACGCTCCCGCACCGTGCGCGAACTGACCGAGGCCACCGGCTTGGCGCAGACCCTCGTCTCCCACCATCTCGCCCCGCTGCGCGAACTCGGCCTGGTCACCGTCACGCCGAAAGGCCGCAGCAACGTCTACTCCCTGTGCTGCGACGCGTTCACCGCCCCGATGCGCACCCTCGCAGGACTCACCGCCACCGCCGAGGCCTCGGCCTGCGACTGCTAGCTCAGGTCTCCTCGCCCAGGAGCGGGTGGTCTTCATGGACGAGGTCGGCGTACTCGGGGTGCCGCTCGATCCAGCCGGCGAAGAACGGGCACACCGGCTGCACCTGCCGGCCTGACTCGCGGGCCTCGTTCAGCGCGGACCGCGCCAGCGCCGAACCGACCCCGGCGCCCTCGAACGCCTTCTCGACCAGGGTGTGAGTGAACATGATCGTGCCGTTCTGGCGGCGGTACTCGGTGAACCCGGCCAATTTGCCGTCGATATGCGCCTCGTAGCGGTTCCGCTCCGGTGCATCCGTCACTATTACGGCCATGCCGTCCTCCTTGATGTCGTCAGGCGACGTCGACTCCCAGTAGAGCCGACAACCGGCCTCGATGTCCGCGATCGAACGGAAACCGGAGTACCCCTCGAACCGCCCCTCACCCTCGGCGCGGGCGATCGCCGCAGTGGCCGTGATCGGCGGTGTCATGGCCGTCCTCCGCGTTACCGGCCTCCACTGCGTCTGCACCCAGAGAAGCCGGCCCGCATCGCGTCCGAAGCTCCGCTGACCCGCCACTGAGCAGGGCATGAATCTCCGAATAGGAGCCCCGAGGCGTCGCGCACGCCCTACTCGAGCATCTGATCCGAAAGATCCGGGTCGGCGGTGGCGCGCGACCGTAAGCCGGTCTTCGTCCGCGATGACGCCTAGGCGACGTCCAAAGCGACCTTGAGCCAGCCTGCCTCGCGCCGGTCGAACGTCTCGTACGCCTCGATGGCGTCAGTGGGATCCTCGTGCCGGGTGATGAACGCGGTCGGGTCGACCGTGCCGGCGACCACGAGGTCGAGCAGCTCGGGCAGGTAACGACGGTGGTTGCAGTTACCCATTTTCAGGGTCAGGTTCTTGTTGGCGGCCGCGCCGATAGGGAAGCTGTCGAAGCCGGGCGGATAGACGCCGATGATGCCGATGCTCCCGGCCTTGGCCACCGCGTCGACCGCCCATTGCAGGGCGAGGCTGGGCGCGTCGCCCGGCACCCACTGCTCGCCGCTCGGATTCGCGTCGGGCGCGGCCTGCTGCCGTTCCCGCTCGAACTGCTCGGCCTTCTGGTCGGTCTGCTCGGCGGCGGGGCCGACGTGCGGGCGCTGCGCGTCCACGCCCACGGCCTCGATCACGCGGTCGACGCCGATGCCGCCCGTGAGCTCCTTGACGGCGGCGACCGGGTCCTCGTGGTTGAAATCGATCGTCTCGGCGTTCTGCTCGCGCGCCTTGTCGAGCCGGGACGCGATGCCGTCGACCACGAACACCCGCCCGGCGCCCTGCCGCTTGGCCGAGGCGATGGCGAACTGGCCCACCACGCCTGCCCCCAGCACCAGCACGTTGTCCCCGGGGCCGACCTCGGCGAGCTTCGCTCCGAACCAGGCCGTGGGGAAGATGTCCGACAGCAGGATCGCCTGGTCATCGGTCACCGTGTCCGGGACGCGGACGAGGCTGGTCATCGCGTACGGCACGCGCGCGTACTCCGCCTGCAGGCCGTCGATCGGACCGGTCGACTCCGGGCCGCCGAAGAAGCACGTGCCCGCTCCGGGCCCGTTCGGGTTCGCGGTGTCGCACTGCGCGTAGTAGCCGGCCCGGCAGTACGAGCAGGTGCCGCACCCGATCGAAGAGGGCACGACCACCCGGTCGCCGGGGCTGAACCCGCGCACGGCCGGTCCGACCTCGACGACTTCGCCGACCGCCTCGTGCCCCAGGATCGTGCCCTCGACCATGCCGGGCATGGTGCCGCGCACCATGTGCAGGTCCGTGCCGCAGATCGCGCTGCGGGTGATCCGCACGATCGCGTCGCTCGATTCTTGGATCTTCGGGTCGGCCACCTCGTCCAGGCGGATGTCCCCGGTCCCATGCCACACCACGGCCTTCATCGCGCTCGCCTCCTTGTACGGATGTCGTCGGCGGCTTCCCGGCACGGCATCCCCTAAACCCCGAGGCGCGGGCTCCGGGCGAATCCGGCCGGGCCGAAAAAACTTTGTGGTTCCATGTCGAGAAGCGCTGACCGGCTCCGCTCACCACGTGAAGGGCCGCGACAGGCGCGGCCCGCGACACCAGGAGACCATCATGCCGAAATACCTCCTTCTCAAGCACTACAGCGGTGGCCCGACGCCGCACCACCCCTTCCCGCCGATGGATCAGTTGGCCCCCGAGGACGTGGAGGCGCACATGGCGTTCCTCAAGCACGTGAGCGAACTGCTCCAGGAGAACGGCGAGTACATCGACGCGCAGGCGCTCACGCCCGCGCAGACCTGGGTGCGCTACGGCGGCCCGGACGCCGCGCCGGTCACCAGCGACGGCCCGCTGCCCGAGACCAGCGATCTCGTCGCGGGCTGGTACATGATCGACGTCGACTCCTACGAGCGCGCGGTCGAGCTCGCCGCCTACGTCTCCTCCGAGCCCGGTCCGGGCGGGACGCCGCTGTACGAGTGGATCGACGTCAGGGAGGTCATGACCGGCACGCCTCACTCAGACGACTAACCTGGCGTGATCGACGAACTGACGCGACTGGACGAGGGCGCACTGCGCGCCCTCGTCCCCCGCGTGCTCGCGGGGCTCGTGCGGCGCGGCGAGGACTTCTACGCCGCCGAGGACGCGCTACAGGAGGCACTGCTCGAGGCGATGCGGGTATGGCCCCAGCACCCGCCGCGCGACCCCCGAGCGTGGTTGGTGACCGTCGCGACCAGGCGGCTCATCGACTCCCGCCGGAGCGAAGCCGCTCGCCACCGCAGAGAAGAGCACACCTACGCCGAGCCGCTCCCCTCCGCAGCCGAAGAGGGCGACGACACCCTCTTCCTGCTCTTCTGCTGCTGCCACCCCGACCTCTCGCCCGCCACCCAGGTGGCGCTGACCCTGCGCGCCGTCGGCGGCCTCACCACCCGGGAGATCGCCGACGCCTTCTATGTGCCGGAGGCGACGATGGCGCAGCGGATCAGCCGGGCCAAGCGGACCCTGCGCGGGCGCCGCCTGGACCGGCCCGGCGACCTCGCCGTCGTGCTGCGCGTCCTCTACCTCGTCTACACCGCCGGCCACGCCGGCCGCGCGAACCTGGCCGGCGAGGCGATCCGGCTCGCCCGCCAGCTCACCCTCGCCACCGAAGAACCGGAGGCGCGCGGGCTGCTCGCGCTGATGCTCCTCAACCACGCGCGCCTCCCGGCGCGGCTCGACGCCGAGGGCCGCATCGTCACACTCGACAAGCAGGACCGCGGCCTGTGGGACAGCCGCGAGATCGCCGAGGGCGTGCGCGTCCTGCAGTCGGCGCTGGTCTCGGAGCGTCCCGGCCGATATCAGATCGAGGCGGCCATCGCGGCGTTGCACGACGACGCGGCGAGCGCCGAGGAGACCGACTGGCCGCAGATCCTCGCCTGGTACGACGACCTGGTCGCGCTCACTGATGACCCGGCGCACCAGGACCCGGCCGCGGTGCTGGGCCGCGCGGTCGCGGTCGGCCACGTGCTCGGCGGTGCCGCGGGACTGCGCGAGACCGATCGGCTGCGCGAGGTGCTCGGCGACCGCCACCGCTGGCACGCGGTCCGCGGTTACCTGCACGAACTCGACGGCGACCTGGCAGCCGCCGGAGCGGCGTATGCGAAGGCCGCCGGTCTCGCCACGGACGTCGCCGAACGCGACCACCTGATCCGCCAGGCCGCCCGGGCAAGGGCCGCCTAGGGTCAGGCGACTTCACCCGACCCCCAGGCCTCGCCCTTCGAGTCAGGCGTCCGCGTGTTCGGCGGCGCGCTTCGGCAGCAGCAGCATGAGCGCCGCCGCGAGCACGTAACACCCGATCTGCCACGGCATGATCGCCAGGAAAGCGTCGCCGTATCCGCCGAGAGGTGCTGCGCCCGTAGCGAAGGAGGCCTCCAACGAGTCGAAGAACAGCACCCCGAGCACCGCGACGCCCGCCGCGCTGCCGATCTGTGTGACGGTGGTAAGCACCGCCCCCGCCGAACCGGCGTCCTTCCCGGGCACCCCGGCCAGGACCACGTTGATCAAGGACGGCGTCGTGAGCCCGAGACCGAGCCCGCCGATGAAGAGCGGCAACGCGAGCAGCCAGTAGCCGGGGTCCACATCAGCGCGCACCACGAGCAGAAGCAGCAGCTGCGACGCGGCGAGCACGAGCGAACCGCCGATCAGGAGCGCGCGCCCCACCTTCGCCGCGAACTGGACGCCGATCCCCGAAGTGATCAGCGCGCCGATCGCGTACGGGAGGATGATCAGCCCGGTCTCCCAGGCCGTTCGCCCCGTCCCGAGCTGCAGGTACAGCGCGAGCAGGAAGAAGAACGAGCCGATCGCGCCGAAGAACAGCATCGAGGCGACGAGGCCGCCGGAGAACGCCCGCACCCGCAGCAGCGCCGGATCGAAGACCGGCTGCCGGTCTTGAGCGGCGACCCGCCGCTCCCAGACCAAGAACACCGCCCCGGCGACGACGCCGAAAGCCATCAAGCCGAAGCTCCACCACGGCCAGTCCCACTCGGGCCCTTGAATGAGCGGCAGCAGAAGGAGCACCGCGGTCACCGACCCCAGCAGCGCCCCGAGCAAATCCAGTCGCGTGCGATCGCTCGACCGCGAGTCCGGGAGGAACCGCGCCCCGAGGGCGAGGCCGATGATCGCGACGGGCACGTTGACCCAGAAGATGGCGCGCCACCCGAGGCCGAACACGTCCGCGTCCACCAGAAAGCCGCCGAGCAGCGGCCCCGCGACGGACGCGAGGCTCAGCACGGCCCCATACGCGCCGAACGCCTTCGCCCTGGCCGACGGGGCGAGCGAGGAGCGGATGATGCCGAACACCTGCGGCACCATCAGCCCGGCGGCCAAGCCCTGGACCACGCGCGTGGCGATCAGGACCGCCGCGTTCGGGGCCAGCGCGCACAGCGCCGACGCGACCGCGAAACCGGCCAGGCCGAGCAGGAAGACCCGCCGCCTGCCGAACTGGTCGCCGACGCGGCCGCCGGTGATGAGCGTGGCGCCCATGGCCAGGGTGTAACCGGCGACCATCCACTGGAGCGCGGACTCGCTCGCGCCGAGGTCGCGCATGAGTTCGGGTGCGGCGACGTTGACGATGGTCGCGTCGAGGAGGTCCATGAAGTCGGCGACGAGCACGACGGCGATGGCGATCGCGGCAGCGCGGCCACTGATGAGGGAAGGGCGCGGCACAGGGCCGCTCGGGCGTTGATCGGTTCGGGTTGTTGCGGTCATGCGGACACCGTGCCCGGTGAAGCGGCCAGATCCCGTCCGCCATTGCTGCGAGAATCGAGCGGTGACGGATCCCGCGGCGCGACTGCTTCTGCTCCTTTCCCTCCTGCAATCCCGCCTCGAATGGTCCGGACCCGCGCTCGCTGAACGACTCGGGGTCAGCGGGCGCACGGTTCGCCGAGATGTGGAGCGGCTGCGTGACCTCGGCTATCCCGTCGCCGTCACCAAGGGACCCGGAGCGGCGTACCGCCTCGGCGCGGGGACCGATCTCCCGCCGTTGCTGTTCGACGGCGAGCAGGCGGTGGCGATCGCGCTGGCGCTCCAGCTCGCGCCGCAGACCGTCACCGGCAGCGCCGAAGCCGCGGCGAGGGCGCTGACCACGATCCGGCAGGTCATCCCCGCCCGGTTCCGCCACCAGATCGACGCCATGCAGGTCACGGCCGTCACCAACGCCTGGGAATTCCTCGCACGGCCCGTCGCCGCCGGCACATTGGCCGCGGTGAGCACCGCGGTGCGCGAGAGCGAGATCCTCCAATTCGACTACGCCGCAACGTCGTCCGAGGACGCCGAATGGAACCCGCCGCGGCGGGTCGAACCGCATCGTCTGCTCGTCTGGAGCGGCCGGTGGTACCTGGTCGCCTGGGACCTGGACGGTGGCGCATGGCAGACCTTCCGCGTCGATCGCATCGCCCCCAAGATGCGCACCGGGCTGCGCTTCGAGCCGCGAGCTATGCCAGCGCCCGACATCGCCGAATACCTACGGACCCAAGTGGACCGAGGCGACACGGCGGACGACTGGCAGTGCTACGGCGAGGCGATCTTGGAGACGTCGGCCTCCCTTGTGGCCCGCTGGGCGCCAGGCGGAGCGATCGTCGAAGAGCTCGGTCCGAAACGATGCCGACTCACCCTGGGAGCCTGGTCATGGATAGGCCTCGCCGCCCTTTTCGGCACCTTCGAAGCCGACTTCGAAGTGATAGGCCCGCCGGAACTCACCGAGGCCTGCGCCGAACTGGCAAACCGCTACCGCTCGGCAGGCCACCTCGCATGACCCGGTGACGCGGCGGTCCCGGCGTGCGACGAGCCGAGTCGTCGGCCCCTGCGCGCCGCGAGGCTCAACGTTGGTTGATATCGATCCATTTTGGTCATATCATCGAGGAAGGTCGATGTCTGAGCCGCAACCGCGGCGGGCGGTGCACCGGCCTTCCGCCCGCCGCCAGGGAGTCCATCATGGCTACTTTTCAAGCTCTGTTCTATCTGATCGCGATCGTGCTGCTGGTCGCCGCAGCGCTGCCGCTTCCGTCTCGCCGCACTCGCGGGGTGGGTCTGGCGCTCTTGGCCGCCGCCTTCGCCCTGACCGCGTTCGCAGCGCCGACGATCAACGCGGCATTCTGACCCCGTTCAGCACCGGGCGCGCTCGGGCGGAGGCGCCTGACCGCGGAGTCGCATGCCGGTTCGCAACCATGCCGCGGGGTGTGGATGATCGGCGGACTAAGCCTGTCTTTCACCTGCGGGCCTGGGTGAGTGGCCCTGGCCGGAGTGGAACCGTAGCAAGGGAGGCCCTGCCGTCCCGGGCGCGGTCGGCCCGCGACCGCCGGACTGGCCGAGGCGTGCCTCCCCGCGCGGGGAGACACGCCTTGCACTAGCGCGCCAAGAGGTCCCCCAGGATCTTGACGACCATGGCCGGGTCCTCCTCGGCCATGAAGTGGCCCGCGGCGGTGAGCCGGTGATCGAGGTCCGGCGCCCAAGTCCGCCACACCGCCTCGGCGTCGTAACCGAGGGCCGCGCCCCAGTCCTGCTGCACCACACCGACGGGCATCCGCAGCAGGGCACCACCTGCGCGGTCCGCCCGGTCGTGCTCGATGTCGACGCCCGCCCAAGCGCGGTAGTCCGCCACGATCGAGGGCACCGCCTCGCGGGAGGCCTGCAGGTACTCCTCGCTCGGGCTGAGCTGCGGCGTCCAATCCTGGACCACGAAGCCGTGGAGGAGCCCGGATGCCTCCTGGAGCCAGTTTCGGCTGTAGAGATCGTTTGTGTACTCGTGAATGGTGTGGGTGTAGCCCTGTTCGACCTCGCTCACCAGGCCCTCCCACTTGTCGACCATCTCGGCAACGGTGAACGCCTTCCGCCAGCCGCGCTCGTGCAGTCGCTTGCTCACCTCAGCCTCGCTATACGTGCTCATCGCGACAGGTTCTCACAGACATCCTGAGGAACGGTGCAGGGACGACCGCGTGCCCCATCGCCCACCTGCCGATTTGGATGCCCTTGGAGCGCAGGGGATCATGTTGGCGTGGCACGAGTAATCACAGCGGCAGACGACTCAATGGTGTTCCTGTTCAGCGGGCTGAGCCATCGTCGGTTCGCCAAGCTGGTCCGCCAGCTTCGCCGTGAAGGCGCCGATCCTGCGCTGCGGGGCCGCCCTTGGAAACTCGCCTTCGAAGACCTGGTCCTGCTGGTCGCTGCCTACTGGCGCACCAACCTCACGATGCGCCAGATCGCAGCGTTGTTCGGCACCTCGCAGTCGGCCGCGGATCGGATCATTGACGACCTCGCGCCCAAGCTCGCGCTCCGCCCCCGGCAGCGGTATGCGCCCGAACAGTGCTCATCGTCGACGGCACCCTAGTCCCGACCAGGGACCACACCGTGGCGGCGAAGTCGAAAAGCTACCGATACTCGACCAACCGCAACGACTCGCTGGCTTTCGTTGCCTCTGGCGTCGACGATGCCACCCGCACCACGACGGTCATCGCCGATGGCGGCTACCGGGGGACACGAGCGGTGATTCCTCACCGGCGCAGGGCGAAGGACCAACCGCTCGTCGACTGGAAAGAGACCAACAACGCCTCGCACAGGAAAGTCCGCGCCCGCATCGAGCACACCTTCGCAAAGATGAAGGTCTGGAAAGTGCTGCGTGACTGCTGGCTGCGCGGCAAAGGATCCGCCGAAGCGATGGCCGACATCGCCCGGCTCCACAACCTCACCCCCGAAGGCTGAAATCCGCAGGACGCGCGACGGAACCGC
>DATABR010000353.1:0-6051 GCA_036259435.1 Glycomyces sp. | reverse complement strand
GGACAACCGCAACCTCGACAAGGCGCGCCGGCTGCTGTGGCCGGTCAAGCAGCGCTACGGCCGCAGGCTGTCCTGGGCCGACCTGATCGTCCTCTCGGGCAACGTGGCCTTGGAGTCGATGGGCTTCCCGACCTTCGGCTTCGGCGGCGGCCGCGTCGACGACTGGGAGCCCGACGAGGACGTCTACTGGGGCCCCGAGACCACGTGGCTCGGCGACGAGCGCTATCACGGCGACCGCGAGCTCGAAGAACCCTACGCCGCAGTCCAGATGGGACTCATCTACGTCAACCCCGAAGGCCCCAACGGTGTGCCGGACCCGCTCGCCGCGGCGAGGGACATCCGCGAGACGTTCCGGCGCATGGCGATGAACGACGAAGAGACCGTCGCCCTCATCGCGGGCGGCCACGCCTTCGGCAAGACCCACGGCGCCGGCCCGGCCGACCTCGTCGGCCCCGAACCCGAAGGGGCCCCGATCGAATCGCAGGGCCTGGGTTGGAAGTACGACTACGGCACCGGCAAAGGCGCCGACACGTTCACCAGCGGCCTCGAAGGCATCTGGACCGACACGCCGACCCGATGGGACAACCGCTTCCTGGAGATCCTGTTCGGCCACGAGTGGGAGCTGGTGCAGAGCCCGGCCGGCGCATACGAGTACCAGCCCAAGGACGGCGCGGGAGCGGGCACCGTCCCCGACGCGCACAACCCGGCCAAGACCCACGCGCCGACCATGCTCACCACGGACCTGTCGCTGCGGTTCGACCCGGTCTACGAGCCGATCTCGCGGCGCTTCCTCGAACACCCCGAGGAGCTCACGGACGCGTTCGCCCGCGCCTGGTTCAAACTGACCCACCGCGACATGGGCCCGATCAACCGCTACCTCGGCCCGGAAGTGCCGTCCGAGCGGCTGATCTGGCAGGACCCATTGCCGGAGGTGACGCACGACCGCATCGACGCCACCGACATCGCCGACCTCGAAAGCCGCGTCCTCGCCTCGGGTCTGACCGTGCCGCAACTGGTCTCGACGGCGTGGGCCTCCGCCTCGTCGTTCCGCGGCAGCGACAAGCGCGGCGGCGCCAACGGCGCCCGCATCCGCCTCGAACCGCAAAGCGGCTGGCAGGTCAACGAACCCGAGGAGCTGGCGACCGTCCTGCGCACCTTGGAGGGCATCCAGGAGGACTTCAACGCCGCCCAGCTCGGCGGTAAGCGCGTTTCGTTGGCCGACCTGATCGTTCTCGCCGGTTCGGCCGCGGTCAAGGAGGCCGCGAAACGCGCCGGCTACGAGATCGACGTGCCGTTCGCACCGGGCCGCGCCGACGCCCTGCAAGAGCAGACCGACATCGACTCGTTCGCGCCGCTCGAACCGATCGCGGACGGGTTCCGCAACTACCTCGGCAAAGACCACCCGGTCCCGGTCGAGTACCTGCTGCTCGACCGGGCGAACCTGCTCACGCTGACCGCGCCGGAGATGACCGTCCTCATCGGCGGCCTGCGCGTCCTGGGCGCGAACCACCAGGGCTCGCACCTCGGTGTGTTCACCCGCGACCCGGGGGCGCTCACGAACGACTTCTTCGTCAACCTCTTGGACATCGGCACCGTCTGGAAGGCCATCTCAACGGACTCCCGTACCTTCGAGGGCCGCGACGAGGCGACCGGCGAGGTCAAGTGGACCGGCAGCCGCGTCGACCTCGTCTTCGGCTCCAATCCGGAGCTGCGCGCCATCGCGGAGGTCTACGCGAGCGACGACGCGAAGGAGAAGTTCATCCGCGACTTCGCGGCTGCCTGGACGAAGGTCATGAACCTGGACCGGTTCGACCTGACCTGAGGCCTGGCTCCGTGGGCAAGGACGCAGGACGGTGGTTCGACTTTGATACGTGTTCTACGTCCGAAACGTGGTCGGGAACGCCGCATCAGCAGGCGGTCGCCATCGGCGTTGAGCTCGGCCGACGCCCGCGGATCAGGGCGATGCCGTAGAGGACGAGCCAAGCCACCCAGATCAGCCAGCCCGCCAGGCCCAGGGGGCCGAGGGACCCGCTGCCGTCCATGATCAGCGGGCTCGCGCTGGCGCTGGCGGACGCGGCCCACCCTGGCCGGCGACGCCTCGGCCGAACTCGCGGACCTCGAAGCGGCCCAAGGCGACCCGGCGGCGCAACTCGGGGCGATGGCCGCGTCCGACCGGCGGTTGTTCGACCGATCGGGGGGACCTCATCGTGATGGTCCGCGAGGCCGGGCGCACCGAAGTCGATCTGGCGATTCCTGCCCGGGGAGCTCCTCGCCCGCTGACTCGTGTGCCGGTGTCTTGTGCGGTCATGGGGCTGTCGGTGTCGCAATCGGTTGCAAGCGGTCAGGAACGCCTCAGTCCCTCTTGCGGCCCCTTGGAACCTTCTGCCACTTGATATGCCCCTGGTGTCTAATTTCCAAAGATGCATTGACCATTGTCGATCCCATCGATAGCTTGAAGGGCAACCGCTTGCACATTGTGCGGGCGTCCCCAAAGGAACCTCTCTCGATCGAAGGAGACGACATGTCTCGAAGAAGAAGAAGACTGCGAGCGGGGGTCGCGGTCGGGCTGGCCGGCCTGGTCGCTACCGCCACGACCGCGATCGCGATGTCCGCCGCGCAGGCCGCGACGGTCCGCTACGAAGCCGAGGATTCGTCCGCTGCCTGCGGCGGCACCATCGACTCCGACCACTCCGGATACTCGGGCAGCGGATTCTGCAACACCCCCAACGCCGTGGGCGAGACGGCCCGTTTCACTGTCGACTCGCCCAGCGACGGGACGGCGACGCTCACCGTCTCGTACGCCAACGGCGGCACCGGAGACCGGCCCGCGGACGTCCTGGTCGACGGGGCGGTCGCCGAGTCGGGCGTCGCGTTCGCGCCGACCGGCGGCTGGAGTACTTGGGACACGGTTGCCGTGACCGTGCCTGTGAGCGCCGGATCCAATACCGTCGAACTCGCCGCGACCACGAGCGGCGGCCTGGCCAACATCGACTACCTCGAAGCTGAAACGGCCGACACCGGTGAACCGACTTCGACCAGGTTCGAGGCCGAGGAGTCTCCGGCCGTCTGCGACGGCTCCATCGAGACCGAGCACGCCGGATTCTCCGGCACCGGCTTCTGCGACAGCGACAACATGGCCGGCGCCACCGCCGAGTTCACCTTCGGCGCCGGGACCGGCGGCCAGGCGCAGCTCGTGGTCGGCTTCGCCAACGGCAGCGACAGCAGCCGCGCCGCCGACGTGCTGGTCAACGGCACCAGGGTCGGCTCGACCTCCTTCCCCGCAACCGGGGCGTGGACCACTTGGTCGACCCAGTCGCTGACGCTGAACCTCGCGGGCGGCGCCACCACCGTCTCGTTCGCCGCTACCGGCTCGGCGGGCCTGCCGAACATCGACTACCTCGACTCCTCGATCGGCGAACCGCCGGAAGAGGACAACGAAGCGCCTTCGGCACCTTCGGGACTCGAGGCCGCCTCGGTGACCGGCTCATCCGTCGGCCTGGAGTGGAACGCGGCGACCGACAACGTCGGCGTCGCCGGGTACGAGGTCTTCCGGGTCGGCTCGCCCGACGCTTCAGTGGGCGCCGCCTCCGGCACCTCGTTCACCGTCACCGGCCTCGCGCCGGGGCAGACCTACCATTTCTACGTCGTCGCGCACGACGTCGCCGGAAACACCTCCGCGAGCTCGAACACCGTCTCGGCCACCACTGATGAAGACGCCGAGCCGCCGGGGGGCGACGTGCTGTACGTGTCGCCGAACGGCAGCGACGGGGCCTCCGGTACCGAGTCGAGCCCGACCACGCTCACCTCGGCGATCAGTCGCATCGAGCCCGGCGGCACGATCTACCTGCGCGGAGGCGACTACGCCCTCTCGCAGACCGTCCACATCGAACCGGGCAACGACGGCCTGTCGGGCAACCGCACCGAGCTGTTCGCCTACCAGGGCGAGACCCCGATCCTGAACTTCTCGGGCCAGTCCGAGAACTCGGCGAACCGCGGCCTCGCGATGGGCGGCGACTGGTGGCACGTCAAGGGCATCACCGTCGAGAACGCCGGCGACAACGGCATCCTCCTGGGCGGCAACGACAACGTCATCGAACGCGTCATCACCCGGCGCAACGCCGACACCGGTCTCCAGCTCTCCCGGTACACCGCCGGGGCGCCGCGGGACCAGTGGCCCTCCAACAACCTCATCATCAGCTCGGTGTCCCACGACAACGTCGACTCCGACGGCGAAGACGCCGACGGCTTCGCGCCGAAACTGACCGTGGGCCCCGGCAACGTCTTCCGCAACACCGTGGCGCATAACAACATCGACGACGGCTACGATCTGTTCACCAAGCCCGACACCGGACCCATCGGCGAAGTGGTCATCGAGAACTCGCTGGTCTTCGAGAACGGCACCCTCTCCGACGGCTCCCAGGCCGGCGCAGGCGACAAGAACGGGTTCAAGCTCGGCGGCGACGACATCGCGGTCGACCACGTGGTCCGCGACAACATCGCCTACGACAACGGCAAACACGGGTTCACCTACAACTCGAACCCCGGCTCGATCACCGTCACGGGCAACGCGAGCATCGGCAACGCCGAACGGAACTTCAACTTCGACGCGGGCAGCCACGACTTCAGTGGCAACACTTCCTGCGACTCGGGGGACGAAGACCGGATCGTCGGCAACGACAACGGCGGAAACCAGTTCTGGAACGGCTCGAACGGTTCCCGCTGCTCGAACTACGACGGCGCGATGGACTGGCGCTTCGCATCCGACGGCACCCTCATCGTCACCTTCGGCGGCACCCAGGTACTGCCGTAGGCGGACGTCCACGATTCGGGGCCGACCGTCCACGCACCAGGACGGGTCGGCCCCGGCCATGCGCGGCCACACCTTGGTCCGGCACTCGCAACTGCCCATCTGCCAGCGCCCGCTCGACCGGGGATTCTCACAGTTCACCGATGTTCCTCACAGAACCGTTTCGGCCCTGCCCGATAAGCATCAGAGGACTTCTAGGAGGACCTCCGGTGAGCGAGACGCCCGAACGCAAGGACCGCATCCTGGTCGTGGACGACGAGGAGAACATCGGCGCGCTCATGTCCGCCACCCTGCGCCTGACGGGCTTCGAAGTCGAGGTCGCCCGCGACGCCGGCGAATGCCTCCGCTCCGCCGACAAGTTCGAGCCCGACCTGGTGATCCTCGACGTCATGCTGCCGGACATGGACGGCTTCGAAGTCGCCAGGCGGCTGCGCGCAGACGGGCGCGAGGTGCCGGTGCTGTTCCTGACCGGCCGCGACTCCGTGCGCGACCGCGTCACCGGCCTGACCGCCGGCGCCGACGACTACGTCACCAAGCCCTTCGACCTCGAGGAAGTCGTCCTGCGCGTCCAGGCGATCCTGCGCCGCGCCAAGGTACCCGTCCTCCCCGAGGACCCGGTGCTGCGCTACGCCGACCTCGAACTCGACGAGGCCGTGCACGAGGTGCGGCGCGCGGGTCGGCGGCTCGAGCTCTCGCCCACCGAGTTCAAGCTGCTGCGCTATCTGATGATCAACGCCGGCAAGGTGGTCTCCAAGGACCAGATCCTTGACCGGGTGTGGAACTACGACTTCGGCGGCAAGGGCCGCATCGTCGAATCGTATGTGTACACGCTGCGCAAGAAGATCGACGTGATCGAACCGGCGCTCATCCAGACCGTGCGCGGATTCGGCTACGCCCTCAGGCTGCCCCGGCCCGAACGGTGACGCCCGGGATGCGGCGCTGGCGGGACTGGACCGTCCGCCCCGGATGGCGGTCACGCTGCGTGCTTTGGCGCTGGCGGCGGTGATGCTCATCGCGACGGTGCTGCTCAAGAGCGTGCCTCCACGGGCAGCGGGTCGGGGTCTTGTCGGCTCGCCTATCGGAGGGTGAGGCGCGGCTCGGGCTGGTGCACGCCGCGCGGCCGGTAGCCGAGGCGGTCGGCGATCCCGGCCAGATCGCACAGGTACCAGAGGATCGCGAGCCACATCTCCGTGCCTTGAAGCCCGGGAGCGGTGTCGGCGCCGTCGCTGGACGGCGCGGCGAAA
>DATABR010000352.1:0-5947 GCA_036259435.1 Glycomyces sp. | reverse complement strand
CGGACTCCTGGGCGAGAGCGGGTGGTGCGTACAAGGTTGCGCCGGCTATCGCCGAAGCCAAGCCGATGACCAGGCTCCGGGTGAGGTGGCGCCGAGGACGGGGACTCGTCACGAGGGGTTCGCTCTCCAGTTAGGGGATTCGACTTGTCAGGGGCGTTGGGTTACGGGGTCACTCCGACACTGGCTGTGACTGCGAGGGAAGCACACGTTATCAACAATCGCCGGACCACACACGACTGGAGCAAAATGGACTAGTCCGAATTGTCCTTACTTTGCCACATGCCCAAGGTGTCCGAACTGTATATATAACGATTGAGCATCGAATACCGATGCTTCGATCCTGAAGGCGGCTTCAGGTGGGCTTAGGGCTTCGGGGTCAGGGCGGTACGGGGGCCGGCTCTGAGGACTCCTGATTCCAGGGGTCGGCCCACGATCTCTTGGGCGAGTTCGGCAGTGCGGATGAGGGCCTCGAGGTCCACACCGGTCTCCACGCCCATGTCGTGGAGCATGTGGACCACTTCCTCGGTCGCCACATTGCCCGAAGCACCCGGAGCGAAGGGGCAGCCGCCGATGCCGCCCACACTGGCGTCGAACTCGACGACGCCGCGGTCGAGGGCGGTGAGGAGGTTCGCGAGGGCGGTGCCGCGGGTGTCGTGGAAGTGCATGAGCATCGGCAGATCGGTGTCGACGGCGTCGAGCAGTTCCGTGACGCGGCGAGGGGTGCCCATGCCGGTGGTGTCGCCGAACGCGACTCTCCCGGCCCCCGCGGCCTCGGCCGCCTCCACGATCCGGGCCACCTGCGCGGGCGCGATGTCGCCTTCGAAGGGGCAGCCGAAACTCGTGGCGATGATGACCTCGACCGAGGCCAGTCGCTCGCGCGCCAGACCGCAGATGTCGGGCAGCTCGGCGAGCGATTCGGCGATGCTGCGGCCGATGTTGGCCTTGTTGTGGGTCTCGGACGCGGAGACGACCACTTCGACGGCGGTGAACCCGGCGTCGAGGGCGCGCTCCACGCCGCGGCGGTTGGGGGCGAGGGCGCTGTAGCGGATTCCGGCGTGCTTCTCGACGGCCGCCCAGACCTCGGCGGCATCGGCCATCTGCGGGACGGCCTTGGGGCTCACGAAGCTCACGGCCTCGATGCGGGCCAGGCCGGTGCGCGAGAGCGCGTCGATGAGCCGGATCTTGTCGGCGGCGGGCACGGGCGGCTCGTTCTGCAGCCCGTCGCGAGGGGCGACCTCCCTCAATGAGACCCGATCAGGCTGGTGCATGCTCCGCCTCCCCGGCCGCGATCCGTTGCGGCCCACCTGCCCATGCTAACCCCCGATCCCGCGATGCGGGACCGACGGGAAGGAGCGAGGCGGTCGCGAAGGCGTGATCGGCGGTCGACTTGTTCGGTCGGATCGACCGAGTCGAACGGGAGCAGGGGGCGGCGAGCGAGCGGCGCGGGGTGGGCGGTGAGGGTGGGGTGGAGGGGTTAGCCGGGGTCGAGGGCTCTCAGGGCTGCCGCTCGCAGAAGGGCCGCGGTCTCGTCGGCGCTGACTTCATCGCCGAGCGAGAGATACGGGGTCGAGTTCATCAGGCCGAAGGCGCCGTGGGCGAGCACTCGGGCCTGCTCTGGTTGCAGCCCGGGCCGGAGCCGGCACAGCACGCCGACCCATTCCTCGACGTACACGCGCTGCAGCTTCCGGACCTGCCTTCGCGGCTCCTCCGGCAGCCGGTCGAGCTCATGCAGATGCAGGATGACGATCTCCGGCGAGTCGATCACGACCTCGAGGTGGAAGTCCACCAGCGCCTCCAGCGCCGCCTGCGGGTGCTCCGAATGCACCGACGCCCAATGCCGCCCGCCCGCCAGCAGCCGTTCCGAGACGGGGATGAGCGCGTCGGCGAGCATCTGCTCCTTGCCGCCCTTGAAGTGGTGGTACAGCGCCGGTCCGGTGATGGAGGCGGCCGCGCCGATGTCGTCCATCGATACGCCGTGGTACCCGTGCTTGGCGAGCAGCCTCACGGCGACGTCGAGGATCTCGCGACGGCGTTTGGAGCCGCTCCGGTTGTCGGTTGCATTCATCTCCACCTCGAAGAGGTTACTCGGGCGTACTCGCGCGAGCAGGGAGCAAAAGCCCACTTTCCCAGGGTGTGCAGGCCGTGAAGTTGGTTCGGATCAGCAGGCGGGCCGATTCGCGGGCTCCCCATGGTCGAGACGTGGGGCCCCTGGTGCTCTTGGTGCACGCCGTGGCCGAGCCCCGGACACGGGCCGGCCGCACTCCGGAACCGGAGTACGGCCGACGTGTCGAGCAGTACCTTCTTTTCGGCGTCGCCGCCCGCCGGCGGCCACGCACGTTGTCACCACCGCGGGAGGCCGGACACACTGCCTCCCGGGGCGGTCGCTAGGGCTCGTTCGGCGGCATCGGGCGCTCGGACTCGATGCCCATGCCCGCGCTGGTCCCGGACGTCCCGCCGGTGGCCGCGATGCCTTCGCCCATCGTCCCGGACGGCGCCTGCGCGTCGGCCTCCGCACCGTACCGACCTGATCGGTACGTCTGCGACATCGACTCGGTCGCATCGCCCTGGTTCATGTCGGCGGACTCCTGCATCTTGCCCGCCTCGTTCTCGGCGCTGGCGAGCATCCGCTCCCAGCGTTCGCGCATGGGCATGACGAGCCCGCCGCCGACGCCCACGATCACGACGCCCCCGAGCATCGCCAGCACCGTCCACATGATCGGCGTGGTCACCGTCGTGGCGATGCCGATCTGTCCGAACGCGGCCACCGCGCCGAAGAAGATGATCGCGACTTGGGAGATGCGCGCAACGGTGTTCCCGTAGCTGGTCTCGCTCAGCGTGCCGCTGACGATCCCGTGCACCGCGTTGGCGATCGCGAACGCCACCACGACGATGACGAGCGCGACGAACAGCTGCGGCAGCCAGCCCACGAGCTGATTGAGCAGGGTCGAAACGGGGTTGTTCCCGAATGCCCCGAACGCCAGCTGCAACGTGAACAGCAGCAGCATGTAGTAGATGACCCGGCCGAGCAGGTCGCTCAGCTCGAAATTGCCGGTGAAGCGCCGGAGACCGGATCTGTCGCCGGCCTTGTCGAGGCCGACCTTGTGGAGCAGCTTGCCGACGAGCTTGCCGATCCATTTGCTGATGATCCAGCCGATGACGAGGATCGCGAGGAACGCCAGTGCACGTGGCAGGAACGCGACCACGCTGTCCAACATGTTCTGGAAGCTCTGCGAGATGTTCATAACCGGAGGGTAGGCCGGAGAACACCCCTAATTCAGGCGTTTCGCCCGAGAAACCCCGACGGCGATGTAAATAGAAGCCACGATTTCGGACAAGTCGGTCGAGGTGTGCCTACGTGGGCCAAGTGCGCCAGTGCATCCACGACTTCGAGGGCGTGGGTCCGCGCTGGTCCTGGTAGCGGGAGAAGTTCGCGCCGGCGCCGTAGGGGTTCTCGGCGGGGCTGGTGAGCTTGAAGACGCACAACTGGCCGATCTTCATGCCCGGCCACAGGGTGATGGGCAGGTTCGCGACGTTGGAGAGCTCGAGGGTCACGTGCCCGGAGAAGCCCGGGTCGATGAACCCGGCGGTGGAGTGGGTGAGCAGGCCCAGACGGCCGAGGCTCGACTTGCCTTCGAGGCGCGCGGCGAGGTCGGCCGGGAGCGAGATGACCTCGAGCGTGGAGGCGAGGACGAATTCGCCGGGGTGGAGCACGAACGACTCGTCGCTGGCGACCTCGACTGCCGAGGTGAGGTCGTCCTGCTGCTTGGCGGGGTCGATGTGGGTGTACTTCTGGTTGTTGAAGACCCGGAAGCGGCGGTCGAGCCGGACGTCGATACTGGAGGGCTGCACGAGTTCGTCTTCGAACGGCTGGATGCCGAGGCGGTCGTTCTTGACGGCATCGAGGATGTCGCGGTCGCTAAGCAGCATGGGCTCAGGTTAGTTCCTGCGGCATCGGCGCAGCTCCGGGGGCTACGGCTCCGGCCCTGGCTCACGGAGCGCCCGGCGGAAGGGCGTAGGCGACGGTGCCCAGGTCGTGGAATTCCCAGCCGTCGGGGGTGATGTCCTCGCACTCGGCGAGGTCCTCGGCGCACACGATCGCGTCGACCGACGCCGGGTCGGCCGGTTCCTCACCCGGGACGATCGACTGCAGCGCGACGATCTCGGTGCCTTCGGGGAGCAGGATCCACCACGGGTATTCCCACGAGTCGTTGCCCTGGACGAGACCGACCCGCTCGGGATCGGTGGCGCCGACCGCGGCGGCGGCCTCCTCGTACTGAGGCAGCCATTCGCGGCGGCGCACGAAGCGCTCTTCGAGGTCGGAGAGGCTGAAAACCGACCAGGCCCCAGCGAGCCGCCGCGGATACCCGTAAGCGACCGTGAGGACTCCCGCGAGCGAGGCGACAACAGCGATGGTGGTGACGAGCGCGCACGCGGCGCGGCGCTTGTACCGGTCGCCGAGGGTGCCCGCGACTCCTTTGGCGAGGCTCGCGGCGAGGAGCCCGGCGGCGGGGGCGCCGAGGACGACGAGGAACATGACGAGCCGGTTCACCCACGGCTGCCAGGAGACGGTGCAGACGACGCCGATGAACGCGACCGCCAGCGCGGCGGCGTAGGCGCGGCGCAGCCCCGGGCCCTTGACGGTGAACCAGACGAGTCCGGCGAGGGTGGCGAGGCCGGTGATCGGGAACGCGGCGCGGTCTTCGTCGGGATACCAGGCCGGGACGGGGAATTCGCTGGTGCCGAAAGTGATGCGCGGATCGTTGACGTCGACGCCCATGAGGTTCGCGAGGCCGTTGATCGCGGCGGCGAGGCCGTCGGAGAGGAACGGTACCGGCGTGTCGAGAGCGGTCTGGCCGATGCGCAGCGCGTTGATCAGGAGCAGGCGCGGGTCGGCGGTATGGACGCCGATGGATTCGCGCAGCACGTCGGGCCCGAGCGGATGCCCGAAGGTCTGCTGCATGCGCAACAGGAAGGGTCCCACCAGGATCAGTGCGAGGGCGAGGATCGCGAGGGACGCGAGGACGGTGGCGGCTCTGGCGGCCGGGGCGCGTGAGGCGTCGGCGCGGGAGCAGCGCAGGGGACTGCGTCCGCACAGGCACGGGCGGCGGCGGTGCCCGTCGCGCACGAGCCGGCCGATGCCCCATATGAGCAGGAGCGGCGCGGCGGCGAGGAGCCCGGTGGTCTTGGTGACCGCGATGAGCCCCAACGCGAGTCCGAGGTAGAGGGTGTCGGAGTGCGGGGCGGTGGCCTTGAGGACCGCGTTCGCGGCGTTTCCGCTCGCCGTGGCGGTCGGTTCTCCGGGGCGGGTGAATTCGTCGAGGACGATCGTGGCGAGGGAGGCGACCCAGGCGGCGGCGACCAGGTCGACTTGGGTGCTGGAGGCCTGAAGGAGCACTTCGGGGGTGGTGGCGAGAAGGAAGACGGTGGCGAGCTGGGCGACGGGGCCGCCGCCGAGTTGCGCGGCGATGCGGGAGGCGGCGAGTGCCGCGCCGACGCCGGCGAAGAGCTGGACGAGGTGATAGGCGCCGTCCCCGCCGGAGACGAGCCGCAGGTGGGTGAGGAGGTATTCGGCGCCGGGGCCGAGGTCGACTTGGCGGTGGATGTCGGTGGGGTAGACGGCCACGCGAGCGTTCTGGACCCAGTGCTCGATGCGCGGCAGATGGTAGGTCTGGGAGTCGAAGTTGTTGGGGGACGAACTGATCGCGAGCACGGCGACGCTGATGGCGAGGATCGCGATGATGCAGGCGACGGCCCACTGCCAGGCGGGGGCGGCCGCAGCGGCGGATTTGGTGCGCCGCCAGGTGCGGCGGGTGGCGCCGCGCCGGGACCGGAGTTCGCCGCGGAGGGCGTCGAGGGGCTGGCCGCGGCGTTCGAGCGGGCCGGGCGTTTCGTCGGCGGCCTGCGCGGGGGCGACGTCGCGGACGCAGCGGACGAGGACGGCCGCGAT
>DATABR010000351.1:0-8012 GCA_036259435.1 Glycomyces sp. | reverse complement strand
CCGGATTCAGCGACGTCGTCGCCGGGCTCGAATTCGGCCTCGACACCCCACTGGACCGCTCCCGAACGGGAGGGGTCGACCTCTCGGGCGGGCAGTGGCAGCAGCTGGCGCTCGCCCGAGCGCTGTACGCGGTCGGCCGAGGAGCGCGAATCCTGGTGCTGGACGAACCCACCGCGCACCTGGACGTGCGGACGGAGAAGGAGCTCTTCGACCGCCTTGACGGCCTCGACGAGCACATCACCACCATCTTGATCTCGCACCGGCTCTCGACCGTGCGCGACGCCGACCGGATCGTGCTGCTCGCCGACGGCAAGGTGGCCGAATCGGGCACGCACGACGAGCTCATAACGTCGGGCGGCACGTATGCCCACATGTTCAATCTTCAAGCGGCGCGCTACAAGTCCGGTTTCGACGACCGTTTGGAAGAGGGCGAACTCCGATGAAGCAGCTCCGCAAGTACGCCCGGCTGCACGCCGAGCTCCTCGCCACCTCCATGCGGATCGAACCGCAGATCACGCTCATCATGATCGCGGGCATGGTGTTCGGCGCGTGCACCTTCGCCTTGACCGCGGTGGGGGTGAAGATCACCGTCGATGCGATGGCCGATGGAGACACGACGATGGCGATCATCGGCGGGGCAGCGGCGGCAGCGGCCTATTCGCTGGACTGGGTCATCGGCGCCCTCACCGGTGTCATGACGAAGATGCTGATCGACAAGGCCGGGCACACCGGCATCGAACCGGTCGTCATGCGCAATGCGGCCGGCATTCCCGATGTGGACCACCTCGAACACGCCGAATTCCTTGACCGCATGACGGCCCTTCGCGGCCAATCGTGGGCGGTCATCTGGGGGTTCACGCTGGTCGTGCGGGCGCTCGCCCAGTTGCTGCGGCTGATACTGGCCGTGGCACTCCTGGGAAGCGTCAGCCCGTGGCTGCTGCTCATGTTCCCCTGCGTGGCGATCCAGCTCTGGCTGGACAAACGCGGCCAGGCTCGCGAGCGCCGGGCCGATCTCGCCCTGGCCGAGGACAAGCGGGTCCAAGACCACCTGTTCGACCTCTGCATCAGCGGAGCGGCGGGCAAGGAGATCCGCGCGACCGGGGCCGGCCCCGAGCTGATCGAGCGGCACAATGCCGCAGCCGACCGAGTGCGCTCGACGCGCCTTCGCGGGCAACTCTCCGGCGGCGTCTGGCGGGCCGCCGGGTGGGTGGTCTTCGCGATCGGCTACACGGTGAGCATCGGCTTCGTCGCCCCACAAGTCGGCCGAGGAGAAGCGAGCGTCGGCGACGTCATGATGGCCGCCACCATTGGAGCGCTGCTGCGCGACGTCGTCGGTCAAGCGGTGTCGACGGCCACCAACGCCACGGGGACCGTGCGGGTCCTCCAGCCGTATCTGTGGCTGCGCGAGTACGCCTCCCAACGCGAGGACACCGAAGCCCGGACCCAGGCCCCCACCCGGGTGGACCACGGCGTCAGCCTGAAGAATCTGACCTACACGTACCGGGGTACCGACATTCCAGCGGTGGACGACCTCTCGGTCGATATCCCGGCCGGATCCGTGGTGGCCGTGGTCGGCGAATACGGTTCGGGCAAGACCACGTTGATGAAGCTCCTCGCGAAACTGCACCGCCCCACTTCCGGGACGATTCAGGTCGACGGCGTCGACCTGGCCTCCATCGACACCGAGCAGTGGCGACAGGCCATGAGCGCCGCGTTCCAGGACTTCGGCCGCTACGAGACCACCTTCGCCGAGGCGATCACCATCGGCGACCTTGAGCGCGGCGACGCCGCCGCCCTGGACGCGGCCGTCGCCGCCGCCAACGCCGAGGACCTCCGTGAGCGCCTCCCCGATGGCGACCAGACCCAGCTCGGCACCAAGTTCGGGGGAGTGGCGCTCTCCGAGGGCCAATGGCAGAAGGTGGCGTTGGCGCGCTCATGCATGCGGGCCGAACCGCTGCTGTTCCTCCTCGACGAGCCGACCGCCTCACTGGACGCCCCGAGCGAGCAGGCGGTCTTCGACTCGTACATGGCCAGGTCCAAACAGATCGCCGCGGCCACCGGGTCGATCACGGTGATCGTCTCCCACCGGTTCTCCACGGTGGCCGGAGCAGATCTGATCCTGGTGATGAAGCATGGCAGGCTGATCGAGTCCGGCGGCCACAAGGAGCTGATGGCCGCCGACGGCTCCTATGCCGACCTGTACGGCATCCACGCCACCTCGTATTCGTAGGTAGAGTGAGGCGGCTGCTGATGCTGTTGAGGAGCGAGATGGGCAGTGGCGCAAGCCGATCGATGCGCGGCCATTCGCGCAGTCCGACACCACCGGCTTTCGTCCACCCCTCGCAGCCGGGAGGGGTCTCGTGACCGACCGGAGATACTGGGGTGCATGAACCTCCGGCTCCTCGCCCACTCGATCCACCGGGTCGCCGCCGTATCGGCTCGCTCGGCACCGTCAACCGCCACCTAGAAGAGGGCGACTGCGCCTGACGCGGGAGCGGCTCAGACTTCGGTGAAACGGCGGTGTGCGGCCTGGTGGATCTCTTCGCCATGACATGGCCGCGTACTTTCGAATGCGCGACCAGCCGGGGAGCTCTTCCACGTTCTTCAGGTGCCGCCGTTGCCGCCGTCCTCTTCGTAGCTGACGCCCACGATGCCCTCCATGACACTGAGGTGTGCGGTCAAATCCTTGATCGAGCCGCGGCCTGCCAGGGTCAGGTCGGTGGTGCGCTCTCTGGTGTCGCCGTCGCGGTCCTCGCCGTTGATCCCGGTGACGGTGAAGCCCTTGTCGGTGCACTTCGACAGCACTCCGGCGAGCGCGGCCGACGAGGTGTAGCGCAGGTGGAGGCGGCCGGTGTGCCTGGCGTGGCGGGCGATGACGTTCTCGACCGGGGCCAGGCCGGCCACCACGCCGAGTTGCGCGACGGCGACCGCGACGGCGGCCCAGTACAGGCCCGCGCCGCAGGCGATCGCGATGGCGGTGGTCGACCAGATCGACGCGGCCGTGGTCATCCCGAAGACGAGGTTGCGGTGGAAGAAGATGACGCCCGCTCCGAGGAAGCCGACGCCGGTCACCACTTGGGCGGCGATGCGCGCGGGGTCCGTGCCGGGGGTGCCGGGCACGGACTCGGGAAAGCCGTAGCGCCCCGCGAGCACGAAGAGGCACGCGCCGACGGCGATGAGGGCGTGGGTGCGCATACCGGCGGGCTTGCCCTGCCACTCGCGCTCGGCGCCGACAGCGAGCCCGAGCACGAGCGCCAACCCGAGCGGGCCCAGATACGTCCAAGGATCGACCATAGCGGGCCGGGATACCCGAATCGGACCCCGAGCAATCCCCGCTCAGGCCAGGAGGTCGGTTTCCCAGCCGTGGTCGCCTTCCCTGGGGCCGCGTTCGCCTTTGACGAGGCGGTAGTGCTCGGCGGCGATGGCGTCGGCGCCGAGCTTGTCGCCCAGGACGTCGAGCCAGTCGCCGGGGGCGATCTGGGTGGCGTAGGCGGCCATGGCATCGCGCTTCTTCGCAGTGGCGGCGGCGTCGCCGACGATGCAAGCGTCGATCTCGTCGTCGGGTACGCCGAACGGCAGCTCGTCGGCCGAGGCGACGCCCGCGAAGGGGTTGTCACTCGCGCCGGTGAAGGCCTCGAACTGGGCTTCGATGATGCTGCGGGGCATGGTGGTCCAGTAGACCTTGCGGATGTCGTGGGCCGGCCCGAGGTCGGGCCGCCACGCCGGATCGGCGGCGAGGTCGGCGGCGCGCATGGCGACGCGGTGGGCCTGAATGTGGTCGGGGTGGCCGTAGAAGCCGTCGGGGTCGTAGGTGACGAGCACGTCGGGGGCGCGTTCGCGGATGACGGCGACGAGGTCGGGGACGGCCTCCTCGACGTCGGCGACCCAGAACGCGCGGGGGTGCTGGTTCGACTGCATGCCCATCATCCCGGAGTCGCGGTAGCGCGCGACGCCGCCGAGGAAGTGCGTGTCGGCGACGCCGAGCGCGGCGGTGGCCTGGCGGTACTCCCAGTAGCGGTAGCCGCCGAGCTGGTCGGCTTCGGTCGCGGCGAGCCCGGCGAGGTGCGGGACGCGGACCTCGCCCTCCTCACCGAGGGTGCAGGTGACGACGGTGACGTGCGCGTCGGGGCGGGCGGCGTAGTGGGCGAGGGTCGCGCCGGTGCCGACGGTCTCGTCGTCGGGATGGGCGTGAACAAAGAGGATGCAGCGTTCACTCCGGTCCGGGTGGTGGGGGGCGACGGGTGGGCGGATCCGGCGTGCGCTCATGGGTGCAAGCCTAGCGATCGCGGGGAACCACTAGAGCCCCATGAACCCCATCGACCACCATGGGTCCATCTAATGAAACTTAGCAATCTACAGTCACACCAAGAGGATTGCTCGCGATTGTGATGTACCCCATGGTTCTTGGCCATACCATTGGGGCTATTCTGCGCTGACGGGCCAGGCCCGGCCGAGCACGATCTGCGCGAAGGGGCGCTAGATGACCACCACCGACGACACGTCCGTCTCCTCACCACCGCGAGCTGCGATCACAGCGCGGAATCTCCGGATCGACAACTGGAGGCGGGGCCCGATCCTGACGGTCGTCGGCATCACCGCCTGGGTCGCGTACGCGACCTTCCGGGTCTTCTACCAAGGCGACTACTGGGTGGCGGACTACCACTACCTGACACCGTTCTACTCCCCGTGCGTCTCCGAGGGCTGCGTCCCCGAATCCGCCCACTTCGGACGGTTCCTGCCGGACCACCCGCTCCTGCCGTACGCGGCGCTGAGCCTGCCGTTCCTGCTGGCGTTCCGGCTCACCTGCTACTACTACCGCAAGGCCTACTACCGGTCCTTCTGGCTCTCGCCGCCCGCGTGCGCCGTCCCCGACGGCCACGCGAAGTACACCGGCGAGACCCGTTTCCCGCTCATCGGGCAGAACTTCCACCGGTACTTCTTCTACCTGGCCGTCGCGATCTCAGGTGTGAACACCTACGACGCGATCCTGGCCTTCCACTCCCCCGACGGCTTCGGCTTCGGCCTGGGGAACCTCGTCCTGCTCGCCAACGTGGTGCTGCTGTGGTGCTACACCCTCGGCTGCCACTCGTGCCGCCACATCATGGGCGGGCGACTCAAGCACTTCTCCAAACACCCGGTCCGCTACCGCCTGTGGACGTTCTCCAGCGCGCTGAACGTCCGCCACATGATGTGGGCCTGGATCACCCTGGCGTCCCTGGCACTCACCGACGCGTACGTCATGGCGGTCGCGGCGGGCTGGATCAGCGACCTCCGGTTCATCGGCTGAAAGGGCAGGCAGCATGAGCGACAACGACATCAACGACGTCGAGCACCTGGCGTGCGACGTCCTCGTCATCGGCGCGGGCGGCGCGGGCCTGCGGGCCGCCGTCGAGGCGCGCCTGGCCGGCGCGAGCGTCATCGTCATCTCCAAGTCCCTGTTCGGCAAGGCGCACACCGTCATGGCCGAGGGCGGCGCGGCCGCCGCCATGGGCAACGTCAACGCGAACGACAGCTGGAAGGTCCACTTCCGCGACACCATGCGCGGCGGCAAATTCCTCAACAACTACCGGATGGCCGAACTCCACGCCCAGGAAGCGCCCGACCGCATCTGGGAGTTGGAGACCTACGGGGCCCTGTTCGACCGGACCGCGGACGGCAAGATCAGCCAGCGCAACTTCGGCGGCCACGAGTACCCGCGCCTCGCCCACGTCGGCGACCGCACCGGCCTCGAACTCATCCGCACCCTCCAGCAGAAGCTCGTCTCGCTCCAGCAGGACGACGAGGCCGCGGGCGAACCCGACTCGAAGCTCCAGGTCATCGACGAAACGACGATCACCGAGCTGTTCACCGACGGCGGCACCGTCAAGGGCGCCTTCGGATACCGGCGCGGTACCGGGCGCTTCATCGCGGTCAGTGCGCCCGCGATCGTGCTCGCCACCGGGGGGATCGGGCGGTCGTTCAAGGTCACCTCGAACTCGTGGGAGTACACCGGCGACGGTCACGCGCTGGCGCTGCGGGCGGGCGCGAAGCTCATCAACATGGAGTTCATCCAGTTCCACCCAACCGGGATGGTGTGGCCCCCTTCGGTACGCGGCATCCTCGTCACCGAATCGGTGCGCGGCGACGGCGGGGTCCTGAAGAACTCCGAGGACAAGCGCTTCATGTTCGACTACATCCCCGAGGTGTTCAAGGCGCAGTACGCCGACAACCCCGAGGAGGCCGACCGCTGGTACACCGACCCCGACAACAACCGCAGGCCCCCCGAGCTGCTGCCGCGCGACGAGGTCGCCCGCGCGATCAACGCGGAGGTCAAGGCGGGCAGGGGCTCGGAGCACGGCGGGGTGTACCTCGACATCGCGTCCCGGCGCAGCGCCGAGTACATCCGCGAACGCCTCCCGTCGATGCACCACCAGTTCAAGGAACTGGCCGATGTGGACATCACGACCGCGCCGATGGAAGTCGGCCCGACGTGCCACTACATCATGGGCGGCATCGAAGTCGACGCCGACACGACCGCATCGGCCGTGGCGGGCCTGTTCGCGGCCGGGGAGGTCTCGGGCGGGATGCACGGCTCGAACCGGCTCGGCGGCAACTCCCTGTCGGACCTGCTGGTGTTCGGCAAGCGCGCGGGCGAATACGCGGCCCAGCACGCCTCGGCGGCCGAATCGCCGAAGCTCTCGGGCGCCGAGATCGATGCGGCGATCCAGGATGCGCTGCAGCCCTTCGGAAACGACGGTGAGAACCCGTACGAGCTCCAGAACGCGATGCAGGCGATCAACGGCCGCCTCGTCGGCATCATCCGCAAAGCCGAAGAGCTCGAGGAGGCGCTGACCGAACTCGAGTCGCTCAAGGAGCGCATCGCGAACGTCAATGCGAGCGGCGGCCGAGCCTACAATCCCGGCTGGCACCTGGCGCTCGACCTGCGGAACATGTACGTCTGCTCAGTGTCGACCGCGCTGGCCGCGCTGGAGCGCGACGAGTCCCGCGGCGGGCACACGCGCGAAGACGCCCCGGGCATGAACCCCGAGTGGCGCAAGACGAACCTGGTGATCGCGCTCGAAGGCGAGGACGTGCGGCTGTCCCGCAAACCGGTGCCCCAGATGCCGTCCGAGCTGATGGACCTGTTCGAGCAGACCGAGCTCTCCAAGTACATGACCCCCGAGGAGTACCGACAGGACTCCACGATCACCGACCCCACGACGGAAGCAGAGGAGGCCTGATGAGCGAGCGGAACTTCCGGGTGTGGCGGGGCGACGCCGGGGGCGGCGAGTTCGCCGAGTTCGACGTCGAGGTCAACGAGGGCGAGGTGATCCTCGACGTGGTGCATCGCATCCAGGCCGAGCAGGCGCCGGACCTGGCCGTGCGGTGGAACTGCAAGGCGGGAAAGTGCGGTTCGTGCTCGGCCGAGGTGAACGGAATGCCGCGGCTGATGTGCATGACCCGCATGAACCTCTTCGACGAGGGCGAGCCGGTGACGATCACGCCGCTGCGAACCTTCCCGGTGGTGCGCGACCTGGTCTGCGACGTCTCGTTCAACTACGAGAAGGCGCGTCGGATGCCGGCGTTCGCACCGCCGGAGGATTTGAAGCCGGGCGAGTACCGGATGCAGCAGCTGGATGTGGAGCGCAGCCAGGAGTTCCGCAAGTGCATCGAGTGCTTCCTGTGCCAGAACACCTGCCACGTGGTGCGCGACCACGACGAGAACAAGCCGCCGTTCGCGGGCCCGCGCCTGTTCATCCGGGCGGCGGAGCTGGACATGCACCCGCTGGACGCGCGGGACGACCGGCGCGAGGAGACGCAGGACGACCAGGGACTGGGCTACTGCAACATCACGAAGTGCTGCACCGAGGTGTGCCCCGAGAACATCAAGATCACCGACAACGCGATCATCCCGATGAAGGAGCGCGTGGCGGGGAACCGCTATGACCCGCTGGTGTGGCTGGGCCGCAAGATTTTCCGGAAAGACGCGGCCAAGTAGGACGATGAAGGCGGGCGGCCCGAGGGCCGCCCGC
>DATABR010000350.1:0-8151 GCA_036259435.1 Glycomyces sp. | reverse complement strand
GCCCAGCCGCCGACCATCATGCCGACTCGTCCCCTCTTGCGGGGCGGGTCGGGAAACTCGCTCGTCTCGGCCTCATCGACCGCTACCACTCGGTACCGCTTGCCCGAGCCGTCGTGGACGGTGGACGCGCTGCTGGCCGACCGCTTGGCACGGGCGCTTCGAACGACACGCCGGAACAACTTTCCCATGGCCACACCCTATTGGACCGGCCCCGGCCCCTCAAGCACCTCCGGCCCGGTCATCGGCAACGTTGTCACCTTGCCGCGCCTTACGCCTACAGATTCGTATGCCATACCTGTAGGCATGGACATGGTCTCAGTTAGGATCCCGAAAGTGGAGTACGAGCGCGCTCGCGATAACGCCGCTGCTCACGGTGCCTCGGTGACCGAACACATCCAAGTGATCGCCGATGCCAACACGCAGGCCTACCTTGCCGACGCCGCCGCGATCCAGACCGCCGCTGAAGCCTCCGGGTTCGCAGACGACTGGGGAGCCGATTTCAATGTCCTCAACGGGCAGGGCCGCGCATGAGCCACCGCCGCGGAGCCGTCACGAGCGAGCCGACCGACCTGGTCACCGCATCGTCATCGTCTCCGCCGGCGAGGTGGTTCCCGGCCGCGTCCTCGTCGCCCCGCTGCTCGCATCACTCGAGTTCACCAACTCGCAGCCGCGATCACTCCAAGCGATGACACCCGAACCGGCATGGATCGCACCTGGCCTGGTCTCTTCGTTCCAGTGCCCTCATGCCCAGAATGTACCGACCCGGCCTCGGCGAACACGCCCGCTTTGCGGCGCTGGCGTGAACGTCTGACGGCCGGGGACTTGCCTGCGCGAAGTAGAGTCGTCCACAGTGATGCAACGTTATTCCCCTGCAACGCGAACACGGACCAGCGATGATCGAGGAACCCGCCGCCCGCGCGCCTGACCGGGACTTCTCGGGTGCCCTTCCGCCGCTGCTCAACGTGCCGAACGTCGTGACGCTCGTCCGGACGGTCGTCTCGATGGCGCTGGCGGTTCCGGCGATCACTGAGGCGAGCGTCAGGCTCGCGGTGGCGGCGTACCTGGTCTACTGGGTCGGCGACATCCTGGACGGCCTGCTCGCGCGCAGGCTCGGGCAGGAGACCCGGGTCGGCGCGGTGTTCGACATCCTCTCCGATCGGGCGTGCACGTCGCTGTGCGTCGCGGCGCTGCTGGTACTCCGTCCCGATATGGCGTTGCCGCTGACGATCTTCCTGGTGCAGTTCATGGTGCTCGACTGCATGCTCAGTCTCGCGTTCCTGCGCTGGCCGCTGCTGAGCCCCAACTACTTCTACGAGGTGCATCGCGGCGTGTACCAGTGGAACTGGTCGCCGCCGGCGAAGGCGCTCAACACCGGGGGGCTGGTGGTCCTGGTGCTGGTCTCGCCCTCGCCGCTGTGGCCCGCCGCGCTCGGTTTGGCGGTCGCGGCCGTCAAGGTCGGGTCGCTCGTCGCCGTCGCTCGTCTGGATGCGGCGGAGCGGACGCCGAGATGATCGCCGCGTGGCTCACGACCGCTCTTACTGGCTTGGTGTCGGCGTTCTTCCCGATAACGCCGGTCGAGCCGTATCTCGTGGCGTTGGCCGCCGCCACCTCGTACAACCCAGTTGGGCTCGGTATTGCGGCCGCGGTGGGCCAGACGGCGGGCAAGACCGTGCTCTTCCTCGGCGCGCGCGGCGCGTTGCGGTCGGCGCGGCTGCGGGGGTGGATCGAAGCCGCCGAGCGGCGTCGCGAACAGCGGCGGGCAAAGCAGCCTACGGAGGCGACGTTTGGCGAATCGTCGGGCACCGCGACCGCCACGGCGGTGCGCGGGAGGATACGAACCGCCGCCGCTCCTGTCGTCGTCGCGGGTCGCAAGCTCTTGGCCCTGCTCGACCGGCCCGCCCTGGCAGCGCCGATCCTGCTCCTCAGTGCCACAACAGGTTTTCCGCCGCTGATGGCGGCCAGCATCTACGCGGCGGGCACCCGGATCAGCGTGCCCGTGTTCATCGCCGCGTGCCTGCTGGGCCGCTCGATCCGCTTCATCGCCATCGCCTGCGCACCAGCCCTCGTGCTCTAGCGAGGCCCACCGGGTTCCGCGAACGCCGGGACGGCGCTCCCGACGCGGGGCGGACCCGCGAACAATCCGCAAGCTCCGCAACGCCGTTGCCGATAGCATCGCCGGATGCCGACTGCCGACGTGCTCGCCGAAATCGCCCGTCACCACCGAGTTGACCCCGGCGGGGTCACCGCTGCGCCGTTCCAGGGCGTGGCGAACCTCGTCTACTTCCTCGGCGATGACCTGGTGCTGCGGGTCGCGCGGCCCGAGGCGGTCGACGACCTCCGCAAGGAGGCTGTCGTGATCCCGGCGGCGGTGCGGGCCGGGGTGCGCACTCCCGATGTGGTGGCCTTCGACGACGGCGGACTGCTCGAGGTTCCGTACATGGTGGTCAAGCGGGCCAACGGCTTCACTCCCGACCTCCCCGCCTCACCGACCGACGAGCGATGGGGACCGGTCTACCGACAACTCGGGTCCGAACTGGCCACTTTGCACCAAGGCATCGACGCCCTGCCCGGCGTCCCGGTCGATGTCGCTGGCGATCCCCGCCCGGAAGTCGAAGCACTCGCAAGTGCCGGGTACCTGAGCACCGACCTGGCCGATTGGCTCATCGCCTGGTTCGACCGCCTCGACGCGCACCGGCCCGCCGCACCTGAAACCCGGTTGACCCACGGCGACGCCGCCCCGACGAACCTGCTCATCGACCGGGAGTCAATGCGGCTCGAGGCGATCCTGGACTGGGGTGACGCCGCCTGGGCCGATCCGGCGACGGAGTTCGCCAAGCTTCCGCTGCGCGCGGTCCCGGCAGTGATCGAGGGCTACTTGGGCGAGTGCGACGAGGCTTGGGCCGCTCGGATCCTCTGGCACCACCTGCATTGGGCGATCGGCCGCGTCCCGTCCCCGCCCGAACTGCAAGCCGCCCACTGGAGCGCCCAACCGGCCAACCGTCTCTTGGAAATCACCCGCTTCTTCCTCGCAAACCCACCCCACCCCTGGCCCGCGCTGCGATAGGGAGCACTGACGGTTACTCGCTGACGCGGCTTTGGGAACCATGCTGCGATCATGTGGGCGAATCCTGCGGTGCATTCACGCGGCTCCCGCGAACGGGGACAGCCGGACCGAACCGAGTCCTCGGGAGCAGCGCGCCGCCATCACCGCTGCATGGACCGAGCAATAGCCGCTGAAGGCGGTCGTGAGTGGCTTTCGGGTAGGTGTGGTCACTCTATGCTGTTGAGATGAGCAACCCCTCAGATCGTGAGATTGACACTGCCGCGATTCCGTTGCCGCGTAGGAGCGCTGATGACCTCGGGGAGGATCGTCTCGGTGCGCCGCTCGAGGCGAGAAGCCAGACGGTGCATCTTCAGATCGAGTCGCGGTTGCGTGAGCGGTGCGGGGTGGACACCCGTGCGCTGCGGGACTGCTTCGTCTGGAACGGGCTCCAGTCCGAAATCCATGCGGACGGGCGGCTGGAGAACGAGGAGGCGTTTCTGGCGCGGGCCGGGGTTGAGTTCGAGCGGCATGCGCGGGCGACGCGGGACTGCCTGGACCGGGCGCTGCTGTGCCTGTGGGTGCATCACGGCGCGGTGCGGGCGTGGAACCACACCTACCGGGTCGACCTGCTCACGAAATGCCTGATCCAGTTCGCCGAAGCCGTTCGGCGGCAATGGAACCTGGATGCGCAGCCCGATCCGGAGGTAAAGCTCGCGCTGCGGCTGTGCGACCTGGTGCGCGGGGAGATCCTGCTCGAGGACCGGCTCAAGACCGGCTCCCGGATGCGCTATTCGCGGGCGCTGAACTCGGTGGTCGATGCGTGCAGCTCCGTGCTCGACGACACCGAGGGCCTGTCGGGTCCGATCGCGGGGTACGTGCGGGGCGAGGTCGCGGTGCGCCTGCAGTACCACTTGCAGCTGCGCGAGGCGCACGAGGCGCTGATAGCCAAGTCCGGTGGGCAGCGCAAACGCTACGAGTTGCGCAAGGAGCTGCGGCGGCTGGTGAACTCGTGGCCGTTCTCGTCGGTCGAGTTGAGCAAGATGAACGCGCACCGGCAGGCCTTGGAGCGCTTGCAGGAGGCGCAGGACGAGAAGCGGCCGTGGATGCGCGTGGACGAGGGCCGCATCGTGTACCTGTTCCCGTTCGGGGTGACAGGCCTGGACTACGAGACGATCACTGCTCGACTGAAGCGCGCCTTCGAACGGCCCCAAGGCGAGTCGGCGCGACTGGTGCGGCCGACGGCGATCCTCGATCACTTCACGTACCACGCGGACATCTGGGAGCCACGGCTCGAACCGGGCCGGCGGTTCGACGGGTTCGAGATGAGTCTGCCGAAGGTGCGGCTCCGGGTGGACGAGACGACCGTGGAGGAGCTGAGCGCGACGGTCCGCTTCTCGCCGTTGGGCGTTCACTGCCTGCGTCTCGAACGGACCGTCGAGGACCTGTACCCGAGTGACCTGCACGCGGCGATGTTCCGTGCGGCACGCGAGCACGGCACGATCGAGGTCACTTGCGAGGGAACGGCTCAGACCTGGCCGCGGCTGGCGCGGTTCGCACGCGATCTGATCCAGCGCCAGCTCCAGGAGCATCTTGCGCGCGACGAAGAGCTGGACGGTGAAGAGCCGGACGGCGCTCCGCCAATCGAAATCCACAGGGGTCGGTCGCATGTGCTCATTCGGGTGCTGCGCGCGAGCGAGCGTGCGCGGGAGTTCGAGCCGCATATCGGCGCGGTCGACCGCCCGTTGGTGCAGGACGGGCACCGGCTGTTGAGCCTGGTGGGGTCCTCGGTGCTGCTGCACGCCGCGCCCGATGCCAAAGAGTCGCTGTGGGACTGGGTGCGCCTGGCCGACGACCACAGCAAGCAGATCTGGAACCAGCGCAACCAGGGCGACCTGCTGATCTCGACCGAGAACACCACGGTGATCGCCTCGCTCGACGCGCCGAACTTCATCTCCGGCGACCTCGAAGCGATCGCGGAGTTCACCGCCTGCCTGAACGGGACGCTCGCGGCATGGAACCACCAGTTGGACCACTACCGGGCGAGCGTCACCGAATTCATCGCCTCGTACAACACGCCCGGTGCGGACCGGTCGGCCCAGTTGGAGGCGATGAAGGCGGCCAGGACGCGCATGCTCGGCTTCGAAAGCGGTACGAGGCAGGTGATCTCGCTGCTGCATTCGCCGACGCTGCTGCGGTCGCCGTCGAATGCGGCGGCGTTCAGGCGGCTGCTGGCGGTGAGCGGCCTGGACGAGCAGATCGAATCGTTCGAGGCGCGGTTGAGCGAGGTGATGGCCGACCAGTCGGAGGCGACCTTGCAGCGGTGGGAGGCCGATCGCCAACAGCGCGTGCGAGATTCGACGGCGGCGGCGGTATCGGCGCTGAGCATCTGCGCCGCGATCAGCATCTGGCAGGCGGCGGGGTTCTGGACTCCGCAGGCGTGGGGCTGGACGACGGCGTTCGTGGTGGCCTGGGCGGTCGGCTACGTCGCGCAGCGGTGGGTGTCCTACAACGGGTTCCGCTCCACGGTGCGGTATGTCCTCAAGGCGCCCTTCGCGTTCGCGGGCTGGGCGTGGACCGGGACCGCCGCTTGGCGGATGCGCCAGATCGCGAGGAAGTAGGCGACTGCGGAGCAGCGGGCGAGCCGGCCGGGGCGGCATTCGGCCGCTGGGCGGAGGCCTCACGCGTGCAGTTGCTGAGCTACCTGGCAGTGCACGAGCGCACGTGCGGGCACGGTCTGGGCGGGCGGCCGCTGCGGGAAGCGGCGGCAGCCTGGAGCGGGCGAAACGACCCGTGCCTGGTGGTCGCCGAAATCGAGTCGCCGGAGGCCCCGGTCGTGCACGAGGCCTACGGCGATCCGCGCCGTCGCCTGGCGTTCTACGAGGCCGCGGGCGCGCGGGTGCTGGACCTGCCGTACTTCCAGCCGGTCATCGGCGGGCACGAGCACCGAGTGCACGGGATGCTGCTGCTGGTGCTGTCGCTCGAGCCCGCGGGCGATCGCGAGCGGCGACGTGCAAGTCGAGCGCGACTCGGTCTAGTGCCGCCGCGCTCTACGCGTGCTTGTCCTCGAGGTAGCGCATCAGGTTCGCCGCCGACTGCCGGAGCTTCTCGTCGCCCGCGATGACCTCGCGCAGGTCCTCCGGTTGGCACGGGCGGCGGTCCGCCAGCCGGGCGATGTCGAGGAAGTGCGGCGCGATCCCGGTGCGGCGGTAGGCCGCCAGCTTGTGGTGGCCGTCGATGAGAAACGCGGCGCAGTCCTGCTCGTCGCCGGGCGGCTCCGACCGCAAAATCACCGCGAGCGGGCGCTCCCCGTGCTCGATCGACTCGACATAGCTCTCAAGCGTCTCGTCCCCCTGCGGCGGCCACGCGTCGGTCGGGATCACCGCGGTGCCCTCGGTGCCGATCGGCTCGTACGGGTACCACCAGGCGGTGCCGTTGTCCCCGAACGGTTCGATGTGAACGTTCGCGCCGCGCCAGATCCGCACCCCGTAGTGACCCGGCTGGAGCAGGCCCAGGATCGGGCCGGCCAGCTCCACCGGATCAGTGTCCGCGACGGGTCTGCGCAGGCGGTCGCGCAGTTCGCGCAGCGCGCTCCGGAACCTGGCGTCCCGCGTGCGGATCGCGAAGCGGTCGATCGAGCCGGAGCCGGTATAGCCCTCGACTATGAGCGGTCGCCATCCGACGCGGAGCGCGCTGGCGCCGTCGTGGCCGCCGATCGAGAGTGTGCCGTCGCCGTCTCGGACCTGGAGTACCCGGTATCCGAGCGACTCGGCCAATCGCGTGATCATCTGCCCCTCCGTCCTGCCGTCGGCCGCCTGCTCGGTGGTCGTTCGTCTGCTGCCGCAGGCCCGGCAGGCACTCCTGCGGCGTTCGTTGGCGCCGTTGTCGCGGGCACCGTCGTTTCGGGCTGTCTGTGCACGGCTCGCGGGCCGTGCCCGTTCGACGCCCTGCGCGAGGCTGGCCCGCGCGGGGGGAGGACGCGGGGATCGCGGCGACGCACTCGCCGCGTCCCGATCCCAAGTCGTTCCGTCCCATGGTAGGACGAGGCGCTGACACGGCGCACAACGGCCGGGTCGAATCCGTCATTTCGGGCTTGAAAACGCATCCGTCCCAACGTAGTACCCGTTGCAGGGGGCTGGAACCTCCCAATTCCGTTTCGATTTTTCGATCATTTGTGCTATTTCGGCCGTGCGTTCGGAGTACCCGATCGTGGCACTGCTCAACTACACTGAGCTGCACCAGCTCTGGCACCCTGGAAGACGGATCCATGGCGTGCCCCTGCTCCCATTGTCCCCCGAATGCCGCATTTCCGCCTCCCCCGCCCTTGCGCACCGCTGAGACCTCTGCCGTCATCGCCCAACGATTGGAGTACGACCCATGAGTTACGCGCCACCGCCCGCCGCCCCGCCACCCCCTCCGCCCGGATTCGGGTCCGCGCCCGAGACGATGCCCGGCACCACGAAGGCCGCCGTGGTGCTCCTGTGGATCGCGTTCGGCCTGGGAATCTGCGGCGGCGTCGCCACCGTTGCCAGCTACGCGGTGCTGTCGTCGATGGAGAGCGCAGGCGACGTGTCGATCCCCCCGTCGTTCATGCCGCTCCTGGTCGCCTCGATCATCCAGATCATCGTCTGGACGGTGCTGCGCGGGGTCTTCGCCGTGAGGATCGCCAAGCGCAGCGCAGCCGCACGCAAGGGCGCGATCATCCTCGAGGCCGTCGGCGTCGGCCTGGGGATCCTGTCGTGGATCATCACCCCGGAGCTCGAAATCGCCGGGGCGGACACGACGAGCAACACGGCCTCCACCATGATCGGCGTGTTCGTCGGCTTCGCTTTGGCCGCCATCATCATCGGCCTCTTGTCCACACAAGACTCCAAGCGCTGGTGCGACCGCTAGCTCTCTGACGCGGCCGCCGGGCCACGCTTCGCGGCCGCGTCAATCCCGTTGCCCCCATTGGCAGCGCGCCCGTAAGGTGTAGCCCGAAAGTGAGGGTTGCCCCGTGACCAAGTTGAACCAGATCATCGCGATCGAAAAGAGCGTCAAAGCGAAAGCCGCGCGTGCGATCGGCGACGCCGGACGCGAGCTTGCGAAAGCGCCGCTGCTGTCGGGCATCT